>CAZTOK010000010.1:0-51417 GCA_964615445.1 uncultured Candidatus Saccharibacteria bacterium
AGTACGTCTGATCGCACAGTTTTGTCTTTTAGCTTAGAAAATATTTCAAAAGCCCAATACCTTGAAAAAGTTTCTTCCGTATATTCTTTAACTTTTGCGGCATTAATATTAAGACCTTCACGGTGGAGCAAAATTGATGCTTCGTAAAGTGCCTTTAAGTTTTTATCTTGAGATTCGGACATAAAAATTTGATCATCCGCGTATCTTAAATAGGTAATTTCATTCTCGTTGCAGTACTTATAAATTTTTGAATCATAGCTTTGCAAAAAGAAATTTGCCAATATGCGTGAACAGTCTCCGACCTCATCCTGAGGGATACCCTTGCTTTGATGCCCGTAACCGTAAATCTTTCTGTTCCAGTTCTTTAAAAAGCTGAAGAGTAGATTCACAATCTGGTTTTTTTCACGCGGCACGGCATGGCGTATTTTAGCTTCAAGTTTATCTAGATCTATAGTGTCATAGAAGTTAGCGATGTCTAATGCTAAAAATTGTGTAGAGTCAGTATTATTGGCATACCACCAAGCTTTAGCTTGGTAATCACTCCAAGATTGCACCCAACCAAATTTATTATAGGCACGGGTAGGACTCGATGGCGCATCAGCTATGATGGCCTCTATTTCTGCTTCTTCGCTCTCGCGAATCAGACCACCAAGGCTAGAGCCTCCTTAAGTATTAGGCACCCTGTTTATAGCTAGATGCTCTTCGAGTTGTTTTATGCAGAAATAATATACACAGTAATCCTCAAGCCCAAGCACGGGTACTACTCTAGCTATCCTGCTGCTGCTTGCTTTGCACGATAAATGCCCTTGGACTAGAGACAAAGTATGCGCCACTAACAACTTTTTCGTGCAAATCTTCTAAAAATTCATTCTTTGGAAGATCACCTTCGTAAGGTAAAAGTGTCTTTTTTCTAATGTGATACCAATACGATTTATCTATAGCCTTTTGGAAGTTTTCTAAACTTACGTCAATCATTTCATTCTCATCGCAGTATTAGTCACGAAGCATCGGGGGCAACAACCCGTTCTCGACCAGACGGTTCATGATTGGTGTAGTAAGTGCATTATTTGAAAGTTGTATGCGGTATTTTCTTGGGTTATCGGGCATCGCACTTATGAGACGTAGTTCTTTTAATCTAGCGACAGCTCGCGAACGTGTCGGCTGAGAGCCCCTTACGACAGAATCAAAATCACCAGCCTGAACCACTTCTTTCCTAATTGCCACGCGTAGCATGTCATGTTCTTGGGGTGTGATTCGTTTCCTGTCTAATGCGTCTTTTAAAGCGGGGAGCAAGATTTGATCACGAACATAGGCGACATCCAGAAGGTTTGCAACCTTATCAAGATCCGCTTTAACGCCACCAAGCATATAAAGCGCCCACGCTATAACATCATCATCTTTGAGACTGTCAGCTCGCGAAAGGTGATCATAATACTCTTCACGGTTACTGCCGAAGACGGCGGTGGGGTTCAGCGCGCGGATACCGGATGCGTCAATGAAGCCTTGCTTCGCCATCATCGCGTAAGTTACAAGTCGGGCGACACGACCGTTGCCGTTAGTGAAGGGGTGGACCCACGTAAAGCGGTGGTGGACAATAGAATCTTTCAAGAGGTCAAATTGAGAACCGTGTTTTTCATTAATAAATTTAACAAGCTCCCTCATATAATCATCTACGTCAGTCGGTGCCGGAGGTCGGTGCGGCGACTTATTGATTGTGACCGGAAGCGTACGAAATGCACCGGGACGTTCGTCGCCTTCTCTTACTAAGTCTTCAACGACCATGCGATGTATCTCACATATGAACGCCTTGTCTATAGGCATTGACTGAATATTCTCTTCAATAAAGGCGATGCCGTTCTGGATGTTGGTAATTTCACGGACCGCGTCGGGTACTTCGACGCCTTTGTCAGCCTTATCATTGACGGCTTCAACGAAGTCGACAACTGTAGTGTGATTACCCTCGATTCGTGCTGAAGTCATGCTCGTGGCTAATTGAAAGATATTTTTTAGTTCAAAAAAGATTGGCGCCGAGGTTGTGCCGTGGTCAAACTTTTCACGAACTCGTTCCAGCTCAACTATGAGTCCAGTTAGCTCGTTATCAAATCCGAACTTAGGTATTTCAATTTTTTTGTTGCTCATGCGTTTAATTATACTCCTTACTTGCAGTAACGCAATAGATGATATATCAATTAACAGAAATTAACAGATATAGAGGGCGTCTATTTGAATTTTAAGAAGTATCATTATGACATATCATGATGTATCACGACCGTGTTGCAATATGAGCCTAAAGCGAAAAATAAATTGTGGAACTCACAAACAAAGGTGATTCAAAATAATAAAAACCTTCACAATTTGTGAAGGTTTTTATCACCTCTGTCGAAGTGTTCGATAATTTCATATGGTGACCCTAACAAGGATGAAGTGGCACACCTTGTACCCCGATGTCGTCAATCTACATCTTAGGCTTAATGAGCTAAGTTGTGTTGTCTGCGATGGAGGGGTAGATGGAGTTATTTAGCAGATTTTGGATGTTGCCTTAGCAATGCAGGTTAATGACTAAAGCAAAGTAGGATAGTGAAACGAAGTAACGCCGCCTAAAGAGCAGACGACGAAACTTCGTAATACTCTCTAGACGGCGTGATGTTTGACGAGGACCTACTGATGCGGACACAGCTTGAAGCTGTAGTGTCCGTGAGGCTGGGGAATGCAGTAGTAGTGCACTGAATTAGCACTTGCCACAGCAGCCACCCAGCTGGATGCTTCCGACTGCTTTCGCAACTCCACCGTGATGAGCATCTGCTCGGCCAGGGTCTGACCGTTGAACAGAATGGGCTCATGGGTGATGTTGAAGAAATAGTGCTTCACCTGACCCAGGCAGCTGGAGAATTTCTCCCAGTCAACCTCGATCTCGAGCCATGCGCGCCCATAGGGGGTGTCACCGTTCTCATCGAGTTCGTTGCGCAAGTGTTCCCATAGAGCACGCGCAACGTTCTCGGCCAGCGTCTCGGACGCAAACCTCTTGCAGTTTCCTCGCTTAGACATGTGCTATCCTACCTCTCAGGAAGGCCCTTTTCAGGGTGTCAACCTCTTGTTGACAATTACTAACAATATAGCATTAATATTCGTATCTGTCAATAGCTCGCCAATCTGACCCACCTGCACTTCCCGTTCGCAATAATTTCGGGTAACTACTTGCCCAACTAAAAATGGCTTTGGTATCTTTTTGGTGTCTAGAAAACACAAAAAGGAAAACCAAAGCCATGTCTATTTTAGAATCAACCACCGACTTTCTTCAAATCATAAGTCCGGCTTTTCCTCGTAAGGTACATGCCTTGCTTGAGTTCGGGTACCGGGCCTTATCCATCCAGCGTATCCAGAGCCTTAACTCCAACGCCAGGAGTACGGTCGCCAATACCAACACGGCCGAGAGTAAAGCCTACCGGCTGGGCGGATCCGAACTGCTTCGACGTGCGTTTCCCCAGCTCATTTCGCACCTTGGCCTCGTGCGGAACGGTGATGTCATTGCCGTCGACTTCTCCGATTTTGGTCTGGTTCAAGTGCTCATGTTTGCTAAGCAGACTCACTCGGGTAGGGCGCTGCCCATCTGGTTCGCCGTCTTGCCCTACGGCTGGACCAAAGAAACGTCCCAAAATGCCTTCGTCATTCATGCGCTCGACCAGTTCCTGGATCTGGTTGGGGCCGAGGTTAGCTTGGTCTTTGACCGGGGCTTTGCTTGTCCGGCCATTACGGGATATCTCGCGCGCGGCAATATTACGTTCTACCAGCGAATCAAGGCTGGCAAAAAGGTTCTGGGCTGCAGAGGTGGTGAGAAAGCCCGGGAGTCTATGGCTGGCCGCCACGCCATCTGGCTGTATGGCCACCGGATGAATCTCGTGGTGACGCCAGAGCCAGATGTCCGGCTCAGAACCTCGGGTAAAGCCAAGGAGCCCTGGTTTATAGTGACGAATGACCTGGAAGCGTCGGCCGAAACGGTAACCGACATTTATTACTACCGCTTCGAGATTGAGGAAGTATTCAAGGACGCCAAACGCTTATTTGGTCTGGAGTGGATGACATTCAAGGTCCCTGAGCGACTCGTGACCGTGCTGTGGTTTGTCATCTTGGGTATGTGGCTACATATGCATCTAGAGGTGACGCTCCAGGATAGCCGCGAGGTGGTGCAGAAGACCAAGCACAGCTTTGCCCAGAGCCGCACCCATTACTGGCTTGAGAAAATCCGATTTGAATTGCAGGCTCAGGCGTTAGTTATGATTACGATTCAACTTAACCGAACGTGAAGTGCAGGTGGGTCAGCTGGCCCCGCTATTGCAAGAAGTCCAGATCTATTTTCTTATAATAGCTTGGTGACCTTACGGGGAAAGTTTTGGAACACCTTATGGCCAGATTTAGTGAGAATAGACGAGGAACTTGCCAAGCTTGGACTCGACTTGGAGGATGTTCAAAATGTTTAGTATATTTAGGTCTAAAAAGAGCCTAGTATCATCAAAGCTATTTGATCAGAAAGACTTTTACGAGGCCTTCTTGCGCGATTTAGATAACTGCAAGAATGAGGTAATTATAGAAAGTCCGTTTATTACACGATCAAGAGTATCAGGGCTACTTCCTATAATCCAGCTACTAACAAAGCGTGGTGTTAAAGTCATAATTAATACCCGTGATCCAATCGAGCATGATGCGCCTCTTAATACACACGCTGAAGAATCAATTAATAAACTGCAGATTCTAGGAGTAAAAATACTGTTTACAGGCAAACACCATAGGAAACTTTCTATAATTGATCGCCGCGTACTTTGGGAAGGGAGTCTAAACATCTTGTCGCAGAGTGACAGTTGCGAGATAATGCGCAGAACAAATTCCCGCTTACTTGCGGATCAAATGCTTCGATTTACAGGACTGGATAGATTTCTAAGGTGATATAATAGAGGTAAATTATGGATGAGCGTTACGAACCAACCGAAAAAGATATTGAGAGTGTTATTAACTACATGCGAATTTTCCATCCCGAAAATGCCAGCAGAGAGTACGTTGTTGAATTACTGGATTTTATGAAGGCCGGCTATCATAGACTTGCTTTCACCGATCCCGATGCGCTAGATGATTTATATGAAGCCTTTGAAAAGTCTAGGAAGACTAAATAAGCGCTATAACGCATCATGCTAATATGTACCAAGGCAAGGTAGAGTAAGGGCATGGCTCCATTTTCTAATGATACCGGTAAAGTTAACAAAGAGATCTCTATCGCAGATGTGATAATTGAAGGTATGCCTTTTTCTGACGAGATTATTGCGTGGTGTTACAAGCATCCCGAATTTAAAGAAGCACTCAAGGTTTCAAATCCCGATCGCTTCCACGCTCTTGGCATGGTTTTGACTTCGACGCCCAATGCGAAACCAGATGATTGCGTAATCGGATTTGTTGCGTACGATATGGTTAAGAAACAATTCAAGCAAGATTTCATTGTAGATGTCGGCAATAAACACAATGATTTTGTCTTATATACAAAACTTCCATCAAAACTTTACGGAAAGTACATTCAATCTATGAAAAGTTTCTATGCTATATACGGAAAGAATGGTAGCTATAAAGGCGCTCATCACTTTGACCTACAGTATCTTCTAGATATGAAAAATGAAGATCTATCAGAGAGGGCGAGGCTCGTAATAAAAAAGGGTCGCGCAATAATTCAGACTGGTGGAAGACGACCAATTAGTCAGGTTGAACTCACAGATACGCTTGCGAAGATTCGAGCCGAAAAAGCTAAAGTGTAACCAACAAGAGTCGAGTTTATGTAGTAAAAATGGTATAATTTGCATACTTATGGTCGTAATCGATAATGGTGGTGCCCATGCGATAAAGGGATTCAACTACCAAAAATCGGTGGTTATACTTATTGCGGTGTTACATTATTTGAATGAAGATGATTTTGAAATCTATGTTGAATCTAGGGACGATATAGTAATCAGGCTTAATGGTATAGAAACTTATATACAAGTAAAGGGTAAAAAACTAAGCCTTGGCATGCTAACCCAAAGGCCTAAAGAGAAGGATTCAATTTTAGAAAAGAACCTTGCAAATGGTAATGGAGAAAGCAGTTTCTATAAGATCATAGCCCCAAGCTTTGCAAGCAATACGAAATATCTCAAAAAGACCAGCCCTAGGGTATTTAAAAAAGGTGTCGATATTTTTATTTATACAAAAGATGCGACAGAGGAAATCACCAAAAGATTACCCGGAATTTCGAAAGTTAAGTTAAACAATTCAAGAATAGGTTTGACAAAATACCAGGTGGATATCGAAGAGGCTCTGAGATATATCAAAGGGGTTATGACTGAAGAAAACATACAGGTTGATAATAATCACGGTATGGCGTCCCTACAAGAATTATGTCTGCGTATTGATGTAAATAGTGAACGAATATCAAAAAAAGATGAAGACTTGGAAAAGAAAAAATTTACATCTAGAGATTTAGCTACAATATTTAGTAATACCTATAAAGCAAAGTGTTTTGATAATGTCTTAGCGAGATTAAACTTCACCGTAGTGAAGCAAGAATTAGTCAAGCGTAAAAGAGTAGCCGTCGGGGCAATCTACAAGTCAAACTACAGTGAAGCAAAGCAAAAATTAGAAGAGATGGATTTAGAAGAGATGAAAGAGAGTGATGTATTGCAAGTAGTGCTCAAGTCCGTTGATTTTAGCAATATCAGTGATGAAAACACAAAGATTGCAATCGTTGTCGATGCCTATAGCCAGTTAGTATTTGAAAGCGGGATAATCTAATGAATATTGAAAAAATTCTAATTATTGATAAGGACAAAGGTGAATCTGGAGAGTATTCGTTTAGCTCTGGAGCCAATCTTTTAGTCAGCCGTACTAATAGCCAAGGAAAATCGAGTTTACTCAAAACAATGTATTACGGCATGGGTCTTAAGATCAATCAATTTCCGTTAAATTGGAACCCTACTAAAATGATCATCAAACTAGATTTATACAATGAGCGTACCGAGGAAAGACTTCAGGTTATTAGAGTAGGAGAACTATTTTATGTTTCAGATAATACAGCTGCGCTGACATTAAAAGACTACACTAAATGGCTGTCAGATAAACTTGGTATTGATATGAAGCTAACTCTTGGCAAAGTTAATATGACTAAGTCGGTTTCATACCCATCCGCACTCATAACTCCTTTTTATGTAGATCAGGACGAGTCTTGGTCAAAAAAGATGTTCTCAACATCAAGCGAGTTGCAGATGTATCGAGATGTTCCAAAGAGTATACTTGATTACGTCCTTAAGATCACTGACGATAATGAGCTAAAAGCTAAGGAAGAAATAAAGCAATTATTAAGTCAAAAAAATAAACTAGAATCTAAGAGATCTAGTATCAATGAAGTATTTATTGACTATATTGAATCTGATTCAAAGCAGAATTCTCATGAGATATCTGCAATTAAAAATCCTCTCGAAAACAATAAGAAAGACATCGATCTATTTATTGCCCTAATGGACAGCGCCAACAAGAGGTATGCAAAAGACAAAGCTGAGAGAATAAAGTTACAAAGGGACTTAGACCAACTCAAAAAGAGTCTTGCAGAGTACAAAAGCATATTAAAGATGCTAGGTGCTGATTATGAATTCATTAAAACGATTTGCAAACACTGTAATTCAGAGTTAACGGAAGAACAGATACGTACAAGGATGGAAATTAGTACGGATATGTTCGAAATCAATCATCTGATATCCATTACAAAACACGGCATTGAAGCTGCAGAGAGTAAGTTATCAAATGCGATTACTCAAGAAGAACGGTCTAATAGCGAATACGAAAGATTGTCTAAGGAGTTAGACACCAATATAGAAATCAACTCTATAGCTGAATTTATCGAGGAGGCATCTAAAAAGAAGTCACAAAAAGAGTTTGCGGCAATAATAAAAGAACTCGAATCTCAGATTGGAAGACTAGAAGGAAAAATAAAAGACAAAAACAAGGAAAAAAGAGAATCTGTTAAGAAATCTAAAGACCTTATTGAGGAGATAGAATATTCTTATCAGCAGTATGTAAATGATCTTACGTTCATTATGAAAGGTTCAAACGTCAGTAATATAGAATTTGAAAACTTCAGAGCACCTCAGTCGAGTGGTGTTAACGTTAATCAAATGTACTTAGGGGTATACCTCACTTATATGCGACTTATTTCTGAATATGGTAGGTATAAGTTGCCTTTCTGTATTGATTCATTTATCAAAAATGAGACGGCGGAGGAGAAACTTTACGATATGTTTGAAGCATTAGAAAAGTATTTACTCGCTATTAAGGGGCAAAGCATATTTTCGGCCGTAGAAGAATACGTTGGAAAATATATGAAACATGAATCGCAATTCCATAGAGTTGAGATTGGTGAACGTCTGTTATCGGCTGACAAATTTGCTAAGAGCTTTGAGGAGGTTAAATCAATAATTGCCAAATAAAATCGACTTAGAAACAAGCATTGACGCCCTTCTTTAACACTGTGAGCTCAAGGTTATGACAAGTCGCCAGGATGCCCTATTGGTTCAACTTAATTAGACCGCTAAAGACCCTTAAAGAGTTGCTCAAGTGACATACCTAGAGTTTTAGCAATTTTATGAAGGGTTGATAGCGTAGGCTTACGACGACCTTGCTCTATCAGCCCCATATGCGTGCGATCAATCTCGCTTAAAGTCGCAAGTTTTTCTTGCGTTATGCTTTGGCGTTTACGTTCCGTAACGATACGCTTCGTAATCTCACTGTAAATAGCATCAATTGATTTAGTCATTACTCCTAATTTACTTACTTTTGTAATAAAGTATCCACGTACAAATGTACGTGCTTGCATATCGAAATAGGCCTATGATAGACTACTAGTAAGTCCTACATTTGTAAGACAACAATTTGATAAGCCTAACCCTCCGTTCGCAAAGGTATGGTTTAAAATCCGTAGTAGATACTGACCCCGTCGTTAGAATCTACTACGGTCATGCCTGGAAACAGACATGGGATGCAAGTCCGCTAGCGGCGGGTTTTGTGTCCCTAAAAGTAAATCTAGGATGTACTATGACCAAACGACTACGAGCAGTCGCTATGACTGCTATTATTTTTGCACTTTTTTGGTATAAAAATAACCCACTATTGGTGAGCCATGAATAACTCGCTTTTGACAAGTGATGAGATTATCACACGCCTCAAATTCATTCGCAATAAGAAGCAGGAGTATTTCTTATGTTTCTCTTTAGATAGCGGTGGTCGAGTAATCACCCGACGCGTTGTTACAATTGGACTCCTTGATATGGCCTTAGTTCATCCACGAGAGGTATTCTCAGGGCCGCTGAAAGATCACGCCGCTTCTGTTATCGTAGCCCATAATCATCCTTCTGGTGACTTTACACCTAGCGAAGAGGACATTAAAACAACCCAGCAACTAGTAGCCGCAGGACAACTATTAGGCGTCACACTGCGAGACCATGTGATCGTCGCCAGAGAGGGCTGCTACAGTTTTAGGGAAAGTCAAATGATATAACCTAGAGAATTTTTAGATAATACCGTAATGGCTTACTGTGATTACAGATTCAGAAATCGCATGATATGATTGGAAATATAATGTTAAATAAAGTTCGAAGCACCATTAAAGCTAGTTACACTAGAAAAAGACCGCTCTTCGTAGTTGGTTGTACACTACTTCTTGGCTGTTTGGTTCTAATTTTCGTTTTCCTCACTCAGCCTCAGAGAACAGTTGCAAACTTCTGTAGTACAGCTAAAGAAGAGAAGGCGATTCTAGTCGGAAATGTAAACTACCGACAACGGCTCGATGCATACAAAAGACTGGAAGCTGTTTCCCCTGACGCTATTCAGCCAGATATCACAATAATACGAAAAGGCTACGAAGATATTGTTAGTAACCCATCAGACACTCTGAGCGCAGGTCTTGGAATGAGTGGGGCCGAAAATAGGCGTTCGGCCTATATAAATGCAAATTGCCCGAATTTTTAGTTAGTCTTAGCACTCTATAACCATAAGCATATTAAATCATATGTTTCGTTTTTGTGACATTATGTTACGATGTATGTATTAAGTGTTATATAAGGAGAGTTCAGTTGAGGGGTATTAGAAATCTCGTCTTTATTTTTGTTGCTATTGGTGTGTTAGCGACATTATTTAATGCAGATGCAGTATTTGCAGTGGACGGCGCGGCGCAAACACAAACCTTTATAAAGAGCATCATTACAACACTGGTGGGAATCGCTGGTGCGATAGCTGTTGTCTTTATGGTGATTGGCGGCTTTCACTACATTACGAGCTCTGGACATCCAGAGAAACTTGATAAAGCAAAGAAGACACTCCTTTACTCTGGTGTTGGCCTGGTGATTGTCTTGGCTGCATACACCATTGTTGATTTTGTCGCAGGTATCGCGAAGTCATCTTTCGGAAGCTAGAACGTGAACTATGGTCTAAGCTTATTCGCGGACGCACAGGCCGCTTCTGAGACGTTGAAGTCAAGTATTTCACCGTTATTCTCCACTATGATTACCATAGCGGCCGTACTGTGCACTCTGTTTGTCATCTTCGGTGGCTACTACTATATGACTAGCGCAGGCAACCCAGAGAAGCTAGAGCGAGCAAAGAAGACGCTTCGTAATGCCTTTATCGGTTTTGTTGTCGTACTTGGTGCGGGTGCTTTGGTTGCTATTATGCAGAATGCCTACACTCTAAAACCTGTAAGCCCCGTACGGATCACTTCACAGCAGCCTAAAGTAGACGCAGCTACAGGGATTGGTGATGTCGTTAATGAGGCCATCCAAGGCTTTGTTGGGGGTGTCATTAATTCTATCGGAAAACCGATTATAGATGCGCTCAAACAATTTACAACAGCTACGCCGCTCATGGCTCAGAATGGTGCGGTATTCAACTTGTGGGTAGTAATAGTGGCAATTACTGATGTACTATTCTTGCTCGTTATAGGATTGATCGGTTTTAGAATAATGGGCTCTTCGGTGCTTGGGTTTGAAGATGTCGACCTTAGGTCACTCATACCTCAAATAATCATGGTGTTCATAATCGCCAACCTGTCTATATTCGCTATCGATGCAATTATCACCGTGTCGAATGCAATGATTCAGGCGCTACTTATTGGCATGTCAAATGACATCATATGGACTGCCCTTGGAGGACTTATAACGACTGCTGCAACGGTTAATATTGGCGTACTACTCTTTATCGCAATCGCTATTATTCTGGCGGTAATGTTACTCATTTACTATCTGAAACGTCTCATCATCCTCTATATCGGTGCAGTTTTGTCACCACTTATCGTTCTTCTTTGGCTGCTTCCTAGTTTTAGGGACTTTGCCATATCGGCAGCAAAAATGTATATAACGACGATCTTTGTTTTGTTTGTTCAAGTTGTAGTCCTCATGCTTGCCGTTTCTTTGTTCTCAGGTTTAGTCCAGGGTGAAGGCAACCCTTTTATGACAGCCTTGCTTGCTATCGCCACACTATCTGTCCTACTCTCAACCAATAAAACAATGAATCAGCTCACTATGATGAGTGCTGGTAGTCAGGGAATAAGAAGACTTGGTAATACTTTCGTGCGTGGGGTAAGTCATGTTGCTAGTTCAGTCAAGCAACCAAGTGCAGCGAAGCAACCCTCGGTATCAGTTTCTAGGATGAGCAGCCCAGCAGTATCAGGTGCTCGACCAACTATGCCAGCAAGTACCGCCCTCGCTACGGGAGAAACTCGACAAGTATCTCCTCGAAGAGCTGCGACGGCTCTAACGGAAAGACGAGCGTCGCCTCAAGAGGTTGTCGTATCGGGTGGAGCTACAAAGCCAAACGTGACGCTTACTGAAACACCCGCTAGAAAGAAACCTCGAGTTCCAAAAGGAGGAAAAGAATGAGAATCTCAATTGTTCCAGCGCAGATAACTACTGTTGAAGACAAAATTGCTGGCAATGTGTCCGTGCAACAGGCAGCTCTCTTGGGTATTCCTATCCTTATTGGATTTATCATCGCTTTGATATTTCCACCCTCAGGACATTTCGTTGCCTACAAGATGGTAATCGTCTTCGTACTATTTGCCATTTGTGGATCACTGGCAATTCGCATCAAAGATCGGATTGTCGCACAGTGGCTCAAGTTATTTGTTATCTATAGCGCACGACCGCTTCATTATGTATACGACAAAAACTCCACGTACCTGCGAGATGTTGAGATGGCAGATGCGATTGTAGAAGAAGTTATCTCAGTGCAGCCAGCCAAAAAACCAATTACTACCACGAGTACTATTTCACCTAAGGAGTTCGTCAGGTTAGAGCAGCTTGCCGCTGATGTTCGTGCTGGTATGAAGTTTGAAATAGGAAAGAAAGGAGAGCTCAATGTTCGCATTACCGAAGTTAAATAAGAAGGGTTCATCACGTCACCAGATTGCAATAAAAGGCGTGGAGGATAGCGTGCTTATTCTTCCTGGTGACGAATACAGAGTAGTCATTGAAACATCGTCGATTAACTTTCACCTGATGAGTGAAGATGAACAGGATGCAACGGTAGATATCTACAAAGCGTTTCTTAACTCGCTTTCTTTCCCAATTCAAATCGTGCAGAAGGTTCGTGCGCTCGATCTTGATGATTACCTTCAAAGTTTTGAGGCAAAGAAGGAAAAAGAGACCATCGAGGTATATCAGAATCAGATCGATGGTTACATGAAGTATGTGAAATCGCTCGTGAAAACGAATAAGATCCTTTCTAGGCAGTTTTATATCGTTATTCCTTATCATACCAAAGGAAGAGAGACTGTCGAAGTTGCTCGCGAACAGCTGGCTAACCGTCTTGCTATCGCAGAAAAAGGACTCGGAAACGTCGGCATTAAAACCCGACTACTCAATAGCCTTGAGCTTTTGGACTTATTCTACAGCTCTTACAATGCCAGCGACGCAAAACAGCAGCCGCTCACCCAACAAACGATTGATTTATTACAGAAGAATTACTTTTAAGGATCGTTATGAATATACAAAATCCCCTTATGAAACTCAGAGAAATACAGCAAGAGCGTGATGCCCGTCCGAAACAACACACGCTCTCTTTTGGCGAACAAGACCCGATGGACATTATTTCCTACGCGGGCATGGAAGAACAACCTGATCATCTTATTATCGACGGTCAGTATCGCCGAACTATCTTCCTGTCTGGCTATCCATTTACAGCAGAAGTTGGTTGGCTCGATTCCTTAACTCACCTTAATCACGATATCGACGTTTCGTATCACGTTGAACAGGCCGACTCAAACGAGGCACTTAAGAAGCTTGAGAAAAAGATTACCCAACTTGAGTCTATGAAGCGCTCACGACTGCGGGACGGTGGCATTATTGGTTCTGAAATCACCGATCCGCTCGATTCTGCCATGGAACTACGCGACGCTATCCGACGCGGACAACAGAAGCTCTTCCATGTATCCATTTATGCTACCCTTATCGCCGAGTCTCTTGAGGAGTTAAACGACATCACTAACAGTCTCAAATCCTCGTTGAGTGCTCGCTTGTTTTATATTAAAACCGCTCAATTCCAACAGATCGAAGGCCTACAGTCTACTCTACCGCGAGGTGAGAACGTTCTCGCGCAACGCCGTAACTTAGATAGCGAAACTGCGGCACTGACATTTCCATTTGTCTCGTCAGAACTCGTACAACCTGGCGGGATTCTTTATGGCGTCAATAACTCAAATAATTCCTTAGTGATTATTGATCGCTTCAGCTTGCACAATGCAAACAGCATCACGTTCGCTCAGTCTGGTAGTGGAAAGAGTTACACAACTAAAGTTGAAATCCTTCGCCAGCTCATGCAAGGGACGAAGGTCATCGTTATCGACCCCGAACGTGAATACCAAAACCTCACAAGTTCCGTCGGCGGCTCGTATATTAAGTTATCGGCACAATCAGAGCAAAAGATTAATCCGTTTGATATGGCGACGACTTCTCGCAGTTCAGAACAAGTAGCGGCGCATGCTCAAGACCTCACAGATGTCATCGCTTTAATGGTTGACGGGCTAAGTACGCCAGAAAAAGCAGCGCTCGATAAAGCTATTCTTGCTGTTTATAAAGCAAAGAAGTCTCCAATTCTGGAAGACCTCTATAAACAGCTCAAAAAAATGAAAGAAGCAGATCTTTGCGAACGGCTCGAGAAGTATCTGACGGGTACAATGGCGGATGTACTGAATTATCAAACGAACATCGATCTTACAAACCGACTCGTTGTTTTTGATATCAAAGATCTACCTGATTCAATCCGACAGATTATGATGATGATCGTCGCCAACTTCGTGCAGAACACCGTTAAGCAAGACCCGCAGCGACGAATGCTTGTTATCGATGAAGGTTGGATGCTCCTCGAACATGAAGAAACGGCACGATTTGTCGCCGGCCTTGTCCGCCGTGCTCGTAAATACGGCCTTGGTGTCTCGATTATTACCCAGCAAGCCAATGATTTCCTGTCTGACAAATACGGACGCGCTATCGCATCACAAAGTTCGCTACGTATTCTTATGCGTCAGGATACGACAACGATCGAGCAAGTAACACGCGAATTCCGCCTGAGCGATTACGAAAAGTCTTACCTTCTCACAAGTGACCGCGGTGATGCGCTAATCATTGCTGACCAACAGCATGTTTCGCTCCACGTCACTGCTTCAGAAGAAGAGCATCCGCTCATTACCACTAATCCATTGGAAACTTTAGCAAAAAGAGATAGTTAATCTATGCAGTATGTCAGAGTAATAATGACCGCGTGGTCACTCCGTCGTGAGATCGGCACTACTCTTGTCATATTAGCAGCTCTTGTGATTCTTCCTATTGCAACCGACATTGGGCTCACTGTTAATGGCGAAAACGGTACTATTGTCAGTAACCCATCCACAAGCCTTTATGCGGGACCTGTTTCGACTAGTAATACCTACACGTACGGGTATTGTACATTTTGGGCAGCCAAGCGTCGTGAGGATATTGGTAAACCGATCCCTAACAACTGGGGCGATGCTCATACGTGGGCAATACGAGCATTGGTAGCAAAATACACTGTTGATCACACACCTAGTGTCGGTGCAATTATGCAAACGACAGCTGGTGATTTAGGGCATGTGGCATTTGTAGAGAGTGTGACACCTGATGGCGGCTGGACTGTTTCAGAAATGAACGCACCGCAATGGGATGTGGTAAGCGGCAGAACGTTCAAGGCAAATATAGCAGCAACATATAGTTTTATTCATTAGGGAGAGTTCAATGGACAACTACATTTTACAAGTTATGAATAATAAGTCGGTGATTACCTACGTGATAATTGGCATTACTATTGTTGTTACCGTATGTATATCTCTGATATGGATACGAATCGCAGATCTAAAACGAACTTATAATCAAAGGAAAATATTTATTGAGATTACACCTCCAGTAGACGTCAGTAAAACCCCAGCAACGACAGAGCAACTCTTTCATATCCTATACGGAACAGGACGCACGCAACAACTTCGACACAGACTATTACGACGAAACAACATTTTTTCGCTCGAAATTACATCGACTCGCAGGGAAGGTGTACGTTACGTGATAGCAACGAGCGAACAAGAAGCTAGTTCAGTTGAGCGAAACTTAGGGACTTTTCTTAACAATTCGCGCATCAAGCGCATTGATGATCCGTTGTTAGGCAAAAATGACTACACCGAGGTAAAGGAATTTAAACAATCGAAGCATTTCGCGCTGCCTATCCGTACATTATCCTCTTTTGAGCAAAATGATCCCGTCGCTTATATCACTGGTGCTATGAGCAGGCTATCCGAAGATGAGCAGGTTACAATGCAGTTAGTTATTTGTCCTGCCCGAGTTCGTAATATGGCGACAATAGTGCAACGGTATCGGGAGTTTTACAAGATTTCCGAAGCAACGCACAACAAAGCGTACGGCAATCTTTTCAGGTCAGAACTTAGAATGCGAATCGTCGCCCCCGATGCAGCTACAAAGAGTGAGCGTATACATGGTATGGAAGCTGCTATTAGCTCATTCAGTATTCCAAAAGTACAGACGCTCAAAACTCGCTATAACTTCCCGCAAGCGTTGCGTGGACGTTACCGAGAATGGGCATTTACTCACCGCATGCCTTCTTTGCTTTCTCGCCATTCTAATATCTTCTCATCTTTAGAATTGGCTAACCTCTATCACTTTCCATCAGACCGAGCCCACGTCGTATCACACAGCCGCACGCTTGCGACACCACTGTCAGTTAGTAACAATGATAACTTCGACCTCATCCTTGGAAAGAACCGACATCATGGCGTAACAACAAATATTGGGCTTACGGCTAAAGAACGTGAACGTCATATGTACATTGTTGGAGGTACCGGCAACGGAAAAACGACTATGCTACAGTACGCTATCGTACAAGATATCATGAAAGGTAAGGGAGTAGCTGTAGTTGATCCGCATGGAGACCTAGCGGAAAAGTTACTGATGCATATTCCAGAGGAACGCATTAAGGACGTCATCTATCTTAATCCAGTAGATATTAGTAATCCTATCGGACTCAACTTACTTGAAATACCCCAAGGGCTCGCTGGAGATAACTTACTCATGGCTCAGGACTTTGTCACTGAAGCAGTTGTCTCGATATTCCGTAAAATCTTCTCTGAGGACAATAGCGGTGGCCATCGTATTGAACACGTACTTCGAAACGCCGTCCACACCGCTTTTACAGTGGAGGGAGCTACTCTCTTTACGATACGAAAACTCCTGAACGATCCAGATTTCCGCAAACCAATTGTTGCTAAGTTAGAAGACGAAGACCTGAAGGACTTCTGGACAAAAGAGTTTGTTCTCGCCGGTAGTTACCAAAAGTACAAAGCTCTGGATGGTATCACCACTAAGATCGCACGTTTCCAAAGATCTGCTGCCACGAGACGCATATTTGAGCAGACCATATCCACGATTAACTTCGATGAAATTCTTGATGGCAAGATACTCATATGTAACCTTGCAAAGGGGTCGATCGGTGAAGATACCTCTAACGTACTAGGTACAACTATTCTCACAAAACTTCAGCTTGCCGCTTATAGGCGGATACGACAAAAAGAAGATGAGCGTATACCTTTTTATCTATATGTCGACGAGTTTCAAAACTTTGTCTCGCCGCTCTTTATGCAAATATTGTCCGAATCACGTAAATACAAACTATTCCTCACTATGGCCGAGCAATCTACTTCACAACAAGATCACCAAATGGTTGAAAATATCTTTGATAATGCTGGAACGATTATATCCTTCAGAACAGGTAACCCAGCCGATGAGCGATATCTTCTTCCGCTCTTTCAGCCTTATATCAAAGAGGGGGAAATATCCAGTCTCCCATCCTTTAATTTCTATATGCGAATAGCTGCCGTGAACGCGCAAGAGCCTTTTTCAGGAGAGACGGTGCTACTTGAAACAGATGGTAGTAAGACGATAGCCGATAGAGTTATCGAGGCGTCTAAAAAGAATTACGCTATTGAGTACAAACCCTCAGAAGCGTCTGAGCCAGAAAAACCAAAGGAATTAGAGACGAAAAACAAACCAATATCAAAGCCGAAGCGGTCTGGATCACCTAAGAAAGACCACCTTAAAAAGTAAGTTGATTTGCTGTCTTTTATACACCGAACACTCATGCATTGCAGTGCTACAATAAGATAAAGCTTTGAGAGGCTTATGCAAAACAAAAACATTTCAAAAGGAGGAGATTTTTTATGTCTCAAAAAACCATTAAGCAGCCGCTACGCATAGCAATCGCGCAATTGCCAATTACAGCCGATGCTCATGAAAATAGCGATCAGATACAGAAAGCCATGCGCGAAGCCGCCCAAGGTAGTGCACGGCTTATCCAGTTCCCTGAAGGCATGCTGTCTGGTTATGCCAAGCACCAAATTGCCGACTGGAACGACGTAGATTGGCAGATTGTTCGCAAAGAGCTTGAAACAATTATGGCTTTGGCTGCTGAACTCAAGATTTGGGTCGTGCTTGGCTCAGCGCATCCACTTACTCCACCCAATTGGCCACATAATAGTCTCTATGTTATTTCGGATGAGGGAACGATCGTTAATCGCTATGACAAGCGTGTTGTTTCTCATACGGAAGTTACTTCGTACTACACAGCAGGATACGAGCCAGCCGTCTTTGACGTGGATGGCTTTCGTTTCGGCTGCATTATTTGTGTAGAGATAAACTTCCCAAAGCTATTCGTAGAATACGGCGAGCTCGGGGTAGATTGTCTACTTCTTTCTGCTTATCCCGTTGACGCTATCTTCTACATTAAAGCCAGGGCGCATGCTGCTATCCAAAATTATTGGGTTAGTATGGCGACACCAACCGAAACAGCTCCATTTATATCCTCCACCCTGATCGGGCCGAACGGTGAGCCAATTAACAAGCTGGAAACCGAAGAAGGACTAGTATTCGCCGAGCTAGATCCTAGCAATCCCGAATTTGACATCGCCCTGACAAAATCCCGACCATGGCGAGCTAGTGTTGCTACAAATCCTGCGTATAACACACGACCGCTGAACGATCCACGTAGTGTCGATAGGACATGTGTGTAATGTATCAGCCTGGAATTACCTACACACGCGCACCCGAAGAAAAACAAGATATGTTCTTAGCCTGGCAACGGCCAGACAAGGCGTTCTTTGCAGCGGGAGCATGTCATATACTTGGCTTTCTATTTGTATCTTTGCATATGCATGAAGGCTATGAGTTAATCCATATTAAGCCTAGGGGAAAGAACGCAAGTGGTCACCACATGTATGCTAGCAATGGCACATGGGCTTTTGACTTTAATGGTTGGACAATGGAAAAGGAACTACTAGAGGAATATACGAAAGCATACACGAAAAAATATCCTGGTTGGAAGTATGAGCGGGTTGCTGTGCCCTATGACTGGGAGGGCTTTGGTAGGTACCTATTAGAAACACATCACCGGCCGCCGGAATATTTTCCGTATCTACCTTGGGAGCGGGCGTACACATATATCCAGCAATTTCCTAGCCAGCCGCCTACGGTAAATCGCGTCGAGTAGATAGTAAAGATTAAGACTCAACCACCTATTCCCTCAACTTGCGTATCAATAATCCTGCGCATAAAGATCATCGAGAATACAACACCATCCCGTTCCGAAATCAAATCTTTGAGCCATACCTTATCTCCGATAGAGTAATTAGTTGGAAAGTTGATGCTTATGTAGGTCATCTTTTTGATGTCTGGCTGCCAATATCGGTATTTTACTGGATCGTGTCCTTCATATTTCGTATAGAATTTATCGATGGTCTGCCCAGGTTTAGCCCAATTTACTAAATCCTTATCAACATACACTTCATCCCAACTCTCGAAGACCGGGAAGTGTGCGAGAGTATTACGGACAGTCTTAAATACCTCACTTCCGACTTCTGCCTCCATTGGTGGGCGGTGAGTGCGAAGATACTCTATTACCGCCTGAATGGGTTCATAACTAAGAAGCTCTGCGTAGATAGAAAAGGCATTGCCGATTCTATTAAACCTGTACGTCTTATCTTTACCCCAAAAGTCATCTGCAAGAACCTCGCTAAAAATATCATAGAATTTGTTGTAAGTAAGATTAAGATATTTAAGTTCAGCTTGAGTAGGTCGCATTAGAAAACGCCTTAATTAGGTTACGACTTTCCATATTACTTACTCAAATGCTCATGCACAATCCGCCATCGGCCTGCAATGCGCTTGACTACATTCGTACCGTGACCTTCATATATTTGGCGTTTACCGTCCACAATGCCATCTGACTTAAATGCATATGTACAGACTGATGCCCAGTAGGCTGCAGACACCCACTTTACATCTGAAAGGGTATAGGTTTCATCTTGGATATCATGCCAGGTGTCCTCAAAGGCTTGCCGGATAGCTTCTTTGCCACTAAACTGTCCATTGGTAAACCAAAAGGTAGCATCGTCTGCGATAAATGGCGCTACCTTACTGAAATCTCGGCTATTAGCAGCCTCTTCATAGGCTGCTAGAAACGTATCTAGTTCACGCTGGAGCTCGATCCTGTCATTAATTGTAATGGCTTCACCTTTTTTGATATCCCGTAGGGCAACATCTCCTTTGCCGGGCGTAGGATAGGTACTGGGATCATCGTCGTGGTTTACGTAGCGCTCAGGTTCAGGAAAATGGTAGATCTTGCCATAGAAGGTGTGCGTCCACTCCCATTCGCCGTCAGGGAGAGTATCAAATTCTTCTTGGGTTAGTTCTTTGAGATTGTAGGGAACGACAAGTTCGCCCTTTTTGAAGTCACGGGCGGCGTAGACGCCTTTACCCGCTAGTTTGCCTTTACCGATAGTGATGTCGTCCATACTATTTACCAAAGATCACCTTAACTAATTCTGTTTTATCATAAGAAGGATGCAACTCTTGTTGCAAGAACTCATCTTTCGTAAACCATGCCCATTTTTCGACATGATCAGTTTTCCTGAGCAACTCTTCCGGCACTTTTGCTTTGAGGAATAGGTTCATTCGTGGAACAGCATTTACCACCTGTCCAATATTGCAATAGACTATCTGGAAGTCAGAAGAAACTTCTTTTGCCGGTACGCCCAGTTCTTCCTCCACTTCACGGACTAGTGTAGTTTCAATTGCCTCGCCGTGATCAACACCACCGCCGGGAAGCGCCCACCAGTCATCATCAGATTCTTTGACGAGTAATACTTTATCATCTTGGACAATTAGCACTCTTATTGCTACGCGATAGAGGCAGTCATCGATGTCGTTGAGACGAGAATCTATTTGCTCAGGCTTCATACGCACCATCTTCCGATGCGTAGGCCTGGGCTGCTTCACGCAGCTCTTTGTAAAAGTTGGCTACAAACTGACGGCCTGGCTCAACGAGCTTTTGACCAGTTGGTGTCTCGAGCGTTAGGTTAAATACTTGATCTTCACGAGCAAGTGCCGTTTCTAACGGATAGTTAAATTCGGCATAGGTACGGAGACCGCTATACACGCCGAATGGGCCAAACTTTTCAAGCAGATCGGCATCGGCTACAACTTTAGCTTCAAGACTTTCTGGTTTCTCATCATGCATACTCCCTTTGTGAGTGCGGATACAATCTGCCATTTTTCGTATTACTTCCGCAGAGTATTCAATACCGCCTTGCTGCAGAAATGCTGCCAATTTATCGGCACCGATGGCACCGTGGGTTCTACCGGCTGCACCGTAGAGAAAGCCGATATCATGCATAGTGATGGCTGGCATAACAATATTCATGTCTGCACCTTCAGCCTCACCTATAACAATAGCGTTTAGTGTATCGCGGTAAGCATGCTCCCAGTTATGAGCGCCGAGATGACTGGCCTCGTGAAAACGCTGTTTGGTATAATTGTAGGCCACGCGGTAAAGCGGATCATTGTTGAGATAATCCTTGAGTTTGTTGGCAAGTTCGCCTGGTTGGTTGCTGAGTAGTTTCACAAATTCGTCTCCTCAGATTGCTTTATATACGTAGTCGCTGCCATCTCCTCAGGTTCGGTACCAAAAGCAGGCTGGTTTACGGTCACTAGCTCAAAAGTACCACGCATCTCATATTCAGTGCCTTTGCCAATGAAGCAAGAATCACCTTTTTGCAGAGTATTAATTTCATCATTGATTATTAACTCAAGCTCACCGTCTAGGACAAAATAGATACGATTATACGATGTGATTTCTTTTTCGTAATAGTCGGTTGCTTTGGTAGTAGCAAGCGAGACATCGGGGCTGATATCTTTAGTAATCAGGTTATTGGCCGTTTTGTTATCGGCAATTTGGCGGATGGCGCCTTCGGTACTGCGAACAATCTTATACATACTGTCTCTCCTCTAAGATCGTGAGTAGCTTCGGAAACGCTTTGTAATCCAAGCTTTGCTCTAAGTTGAAGTGGCCCTGCCCGGGGATAACAAGCATTTCGGCTTTACAATTCTCGGCTACGTACTTTGCTTGGTCGAGTGGCACATACGGATCATCGTCGGAATGGATAAAGAGCAGTCTTGATGCATTTTTCTGAATCGCTGCCCAATTGAGATCAACATCGAATATACGGTTGTTTGGCTCCCAATTGAGCGAATTGTCATGAAAAACTGAAACTGCTATTATGCCGCCGACCGGCATGTCATTTTGCTGTGCAAGAATGAGTGCCAAAATTGCACCACTGGAATGTCCGACAATTAATGTTTCGTCGTCGATAGCGAAGGGGGAGCTCTTCTCTATAAACTCTAGCCATTCCTTCAGACTAGGCTGTTCAGCATGGGGTAGGTCAGGCAGCCATGCTTGCATACCTTTTGCTTCAAGTTCGCTCTTGAGCCATTGGAACCAGTTACTCTGAGATGAGCCGAGAGTCCCGTGGAGAATTACAGCGTTTTTCATGCCTATTCTTCTTTCTTGGCGTAATCAGCAGCCGATGGGAATATATCCTTGTATGCTCCCTCTATTTTAACCGTCTCCGCTTGGCGACAAGCATCGTAGACACTTTCCTGAACAGCTTTTGCAGCAGCATGGCCAATCACATCAACCGTAAAACCAGATTCGCCGGGAGTCTGAAAGAACTCACCAAATTTATTAAATGGTTGCTTAATTTCTTCAGTTGAGAATACGAAAATGGTATCTCCGTCCTGAGAAGTATGGACAGGGTGAATCGCTCGAACATGCCCATGCGTAGCAAAGTGCGCTAAGCGCTCGTAGTTCTCGCGTGGGCCAAGATCGACATTCGTACCAACCACCGTAATAGTCGTATTAGACGGATCACCAGTAATGAAGTCAATGGTGTCGTCAAAATCTTTAAACTTCTTATTTTCGTCACGATTACCCGCGAGAATTGTACCGTCAGGGAGTACGACATTGCCAATTGCGTTGAGGACCGTTAGAGCACAAACAATGATGCCGTTGCCAAGATCTACCCGAGCATTGCCGACACCCGTTTTCATACCACCGCTTTTCGTACCTTTTTCAAGATACTGGAACTTACCGACTGCAGTGCCTGTACCTGCGCCGACATTGCCACCTTGGACGGGATCGGTTGAAAGATTGTCATAGGCCTCACGTCCATACTTTGGATCATATTGCGCTACGCGTGTTCCTTGATCAAAAACAATTGCTCCGCTAATGTTTGGGTTGATAATAGAGGCGCTTTTTAATCCCGTACCATCTTCAACCATAGCCTGCATGATTTCACTGGCGCTCATAAGGCCCGTGAGGCTGCCCCCAGCTATGAAAAAGCCCTGCCGTGTACGATTAGCACCGACACGTAAGCTATCCGTATGAAAGCTACCGATATCTCCACCATAGCCTTGGTAAGCTGCTGGGTACGATTTGTCAAAAATAATAGCAGTGCAGCCGGTGAGTTTGTCCAAGTGTGTGGCGTGACCGACGCGGACGCCTTTTAGTGCAGTGAGAGTATTATTAGTCATGATCTAATTATACAGGGCGATACCTCTTTTCCTTCGTAAAAGAGGTCAATTCTCCTTTGCAAGCAAAAGAGAATTACAAGATATCTTGCAATGAAAGTTTTTCATCAAACTCGAATGTTGATTGCCATATTACATCACTGTCTTTAAGCGCCTTAAGCTCTTCTTTTGTAGTGGTGACAAAAATAAGGTTATAGGCTAGAGACTTATCGAGCATCCTGGCTATTTGTTTTCGTAACCGCTTCTGGAATGATGTCGATTCACAGATAAGTAGGATCGCCGGAAAGTCTTCTCCTGTCGAAATCCAATTACCACTGTCCTTGTAGTCCATATATTTTTTAATCTTCCGAACTGACGTAAAGAATGGTTGGTCTTCTTCTAATATATCGAGAAAGAAATGTTTTGTAGTTTCTGCTTTTTCGAGATTTAGAAATGCATCAGGCAACGGCTTCGGGAAGTGCTCATAACTTACCAGATCGCTTTTAGTGAAGAAGCTAAGCATATTACCGTATTGTGATTTGAGTTGGCTGTATGTGCCGAATATATTTAGCGCGTGCTCAATAAAACTTTCCGATACGGACTTGTCTTTATAGATACCCTTAATATTCACTTGGTCGTCTTCGGGATCACGACGCTCCTGTATTTTACGAGCGCCTGCAGGAAGCAGGTAATATGCGGCTGGTTTTCCTTGAATGCGATAACTACTATCAAAGTGCTTAGCAATCAAGTCCTGATCTTCGAGTACCTTCAACCTATTAAAGATTAGTCCACGACTCGATTTATCAAAGTATTCCCTAACAAGATCAACACTACCAAATCTAAATTTATACAGTAATTCTAATGTCTCAATTTGGTCACTATTTAATGGTCGTCTGTATTTTGGGTTATTCATATACTACTATTCACTTCTATATATTTATATATTAGGAGGGGAGAAAATGAAAGGGCTTTTAAGGTGTAGTTAAAGATATATAAGCGAAGCACCGATATATCGCTCATATTGTATATTTAACAGCAACAAAATGATTACAAATGTACTAGTTTTAGTGTAAAATATTAGTAGTTATAAATCAATCCAAATAGAGGTGACGACAGTATGGTGCGAACAAAAGGAGCTATCAATATAGACAAGCTACCGACAGAACTTGAGATGTCGGACGAGCAACGCCTATCTAAACTTGCAGGCCTTATCCTAGAGATTGTCACTGAAGAAACCTAGAAACTATATACAATGCCACTCGATATATCTAGTCAAAATGCCATAGCTGCAATCCGTGTTTCCACCACAAAACAAGGAACCGATGGCGATTCTCCCGAAGCTCAGAAGGAACAAATCCAGAGCTTTGTTACACGACGAGGTCTCACGATAAAAGAGTACTTTATTTTCCTGGAGTCAGGCTCTAAAGAGCTGCAACCTATGCAGCAAGCAATTGACTACTGTAAAAATCCTAAGAATAATATCCAGTACTTTATCGTCAAATCCATCGACCGATTCACAAGAGGTGGCTCTTATGCTTATGATGAGTTAAAAATGCAACTCGATAATTGTGGAGTAAAACTCGTAGACATATACGGAGTTATTAGCGGTGAGCAGGTTAACACGCTTGACCATCTCGGCTTTGAATATAAGTGGAGTAAACTCACCAAGCAAGAAAGTTGAAATGCTTGAAGCCGAGCGAGCAAAAGATGAACTTCGCGACATTATGAGTCGAATGATCGGTGCAGAGATTCGCTACTCACAACTCGGCTATTGGATGCGTAGGCCACCTTACGGCTTTATAAGCGAGAAGATCGAAACAAAGCATGGTAAGCGCATGATACTAAAGCCGCACCCAACCGAAGGCAAATACATGAAGATGATGTTTGAACTTCGCGCAGAAGGTATACATGATAGCGACATCGTAGCTAAGGTTAATGCAATGGGATGCCGCACACGTGTGCAATATAAGCGGGATAAAGTTGACCGTACTAAAGTTATTGCAAAAGTTGGCGGCGACCCAATGACGGTTAAGGCAATGCAGAAGTATTTAAGTAACTCTGTCTACGCCGGAGTAAACACCGAAAAATGGACAGGTGGCAAACCAGTGAGGTGTGTCTTTAAAGGACTAGTATCAATTGAAACCTTTAACCAGGCAAACCGAGGCAAACATTTTATAATCGTTGATGACAAAGATAACATTTCTATTCATAAAAAGCAGCCTCCGGAGCACCTCGTAAACAAGGGGAAGCGTAATCCCGACTTCCCATACAGAAAGTTCATTCTATGTCCTAACTGTAATAATCCGCTTTCAGGTAGTGCTTCGCGTGGCAAGGGAGGCAAATACTACCCAGCTTACCACTGCAGCAACCACGGTCATTATTATCGTATTCCTAAGCAGGAATTAGAAAATACAGTGGCCGCATTTGTCAGTAACCTTACTGTATCCAATGAAAAAATAGAGACCGTACTCGAAGCAGTACGCATTGAATGGAATCGACGCAACCAAAGCCTACTCCAGGAGTTAGAGGGCGTGGAAGAACGCATTCAAGAACTTAGAAATGATGCCGTAGCGACAATGGATAAAATACGAGTGCTCAGTTCACCAACAGCTATTAAATTTATGGAGGAAGATCTTGTGCGTATTGAAAGTCAAATCGAAAACTTAGTAAGCCAAAAGACAAAGAAAGCAAACGAGCAAACCACTGATTGTGGCCAAATTTTAGCAAGAGTCAAATATTTCTTGGAACACCTCGATGAATTACTCCAAAAACAGATTGATCCTATCAAAAAAGCCCAACTTTTTGCGGTTATTTTCAACCGAACCCCAACCTACGAAGAAATAAAAATTGGAACACCAAAAACACCCCATTTTACAGGGGTGTCTCCGGTCTTTGAATTACTCAAAGGTGAAAATTCTCTTATGGTGACCTTACCGGGAATCGAACCCGGATTGCAAGGATGAGAACCTTGTGTCCTAACCGTTAGACGATAAGGCCAAATTAGGTTTTATTATATCGAAAAGGTAGAACTTTGTACAGTAGTCAGTGGCTATTCTGCCAAAACGTCATCTGGACGATGCCAAAGACTGCGTATTTTTTCACGGAACGGCACAGTAGCAAGCGTAAAAAACATGACATTCGTAAGGAACATATAAAAGGGAAATGCTACGGAAGCAAAGGTAAACGAATGGATAGTAAGCATAATGATTATTGTACTTATTATAGAGATGAGATAGGGGCGGGCATATTCGCTTGCTGGGTCTTTGTAGGCTTTTACCACCGTTGGTAGTCCAGCGAATATATCTGCAATAATGCTAAAAAGAATAGCTAGGCTTGCATCGCTTGTCACGCGCCACAAAATAATCCCTACAAATGTACATAATGCACATGCAATCGTAAATGGAGTGAGGTGTGAGATTTTGCGATTTTTAATTACAGAAATCCCAAAGACAATCAGCGGGCTCAGTCCAAGGGCAAACGTACCAAATGCTGATAGCCCGACTCCTTCCTGTACTTGTGCCGCAAACGCTACCATAGAAGTAAACCCCCATAAAAACCACGTCACCGGGTTTGGTCTTGCTTTTCCCTTTAGTACACCCCAGGCGTATTGCGAACCGCCGCCCAATCTTAACGCAATAGCAAACACAACACACCACGCCGGAAGCATGAGCCCACCTTTCTTTAGTTGTCATTAAAACATAAGTACCTTGTAAGTATATCGACGACACCTCAGCGTGCCTAGCCTTTTTTCATCTAAAATTCATGGGATAATAAGCACTTTTTGACATAGCTTGTATCATCTTCAAAGGTAAGGCATACTAAATAAAAGAAGAATGCTTAAATAGGGGGCACATCATCACACCGCTGACGCTAACACGTTTCTGGCATCGCCGTATCTGCGAGGCGATTATGCTTGTGGCGGCTATTATTTTAGCACTTTATTTTTGGGCCTATTTTGCCGATGTAAAAAGCATTAGTTCAGCCCTTCTTATCAACGACGTAGCGGCCATCCTTGCTGGTATTGCGTTTGCTGTTGGGTTTGTATCGTATCTGTGGGCACCAAAAAAGTATATTTTTTGGGGAGCGCTCGGCGCCTATGCTATGTTGTGCGCTACCACAGGGTTGCTCATTATAACTACCGGCGGCACAGCATCACCATTTCTGGCCTTAT
Organism: uncultured Candidatus Saccharibacteria bacterium; assembly: GCA_964615445.1. GTDB lineage: Bacteria > Patescibacteriota > Saccharimonadia > Saccharimonadales > Saccharimonadaceae > JALRBM01. The sequence goes on from CAZTOK010000010.1 coordinate 27,637, forward strand.
GGATGACTGTTTCTGTCTTTGCCGGCGTGTTTGGTTTTTATGGGTTAGCACCGCTATTTCTTGCTATCGCTGGCTATCTTATTCTTCAGTTTTCTCACGGCGCACTCAGTAGGGAGGGAATTATAGCTGTCGTTTTGGCTGGTGAGTTACCGCTCGTTGCTAGCTATATCATTTGGCATAACAAGGCAACAGACGAATCAACTACTCCTGGCGATAAAGCCTATCGTGAGCTCGCTACCGAGCTGAGTCAAGTATCTGGTAAATCAGAGGTGGTTATTAATGCCATTGCTGATGGCGTTATCTCGCTCAATAGCCAGGGTGTTATCCAGCTTATTAACCCTGCGGCAGAGCAAATTATAGGGTGGGGCAAGCAGGACGCGCTGTCACTCGATTACAAATCGGTTTTAAAGCTTACCGACAAGAATGATAAAGAGGTCACCCCAGCAAACGATCCTATCGCCCAAACGCTCGGTACCAATAAAGAAGTGACCACGAATGAGCTTACACTCACTACAAATTCGGGCAAAAAACTCCTTGTTTCTATTATCGTTTCACCGGTTGGACAGCTGGGCGATGGGGTAATCGTAGTTTTTCGCGATATTACCAAAGAAAAAGCCGAGGAGCGCGAGCAAGCGGAATTCATTAGCACCGCCAGTCATGAGATGCGCACTCCAGTAGCGTCAATTGAGGGCTATCTTGGCCTTGCTCTTAACCCAGCCACAGCTCAAATCGATGAAAAAGCGCGCGACTTTATTAACAAGGCACACGAGTCTGCTCAACATCTCGGTCATCTTTTTCAAGATCTTCTTGATGTCTCCAAAGCAGAGGATGGCCGCATGACAAATAATCCAAAGGTGGTCGATGTCGTTGCCTTTATTCACGACGTGGTCCAAGGTCTTGAGCCAAAAGCAAAAGAAAAGGGGCTTCGCATGCTCTTTAAACCATTGCCAGATGACGATGAAGATGCGAGTGGTGAGCGCCGCCTTAACCCTGTGTTTTACGTGAATGTTGATAACGACCACTTACGTGAAGTAATTGCTAATCTGGTTGAAAACGCTATCAAATACACACCAAAGGGCGATGTAGTCATAGATGTCACCGGGGATAACGAGCATGTTGTTATCAGCGTTGCCGACAGCGGTATTGGCATTCCAAAAGAAGATATGACGCATCTTTTCCAAAAATTTTATCGGGTAGATAATAGCGAAACGCGCGAAATTGGCGGGACTGGCCTTGGCTTATACCTCTGTCGTCGTCTTACCGAAGCAATGAGTGGTCGAATCTGGGTAGAAAGTGAATTTAAGCGCGGGAGTACGTTCTATGTCGAGCTGCCCCGTATTGATCATGAGGAAGCCCAGCGTCTTATTGAAGCCGCCAGCATTAAAGAAGAGAGGAGCGAAGCTACGCAGCCAGTGGTTCCGGTGGCTCCACCACAGCCGATAGCATCTCCTGTGTTGCCCGTTATGACACCTCCTGTGCCCACTACTGACGCCGTATATACCTCAACACCAGCTGATAGCGTTGCCGAGCAGCTACAATCATTTGCAGCCGGACCTCAAGCGGTCACTCCAACTCCACAACAGCCGACTGTTCTTATACAGACTGTACAACCTACATACGTACCCCCGCAGCCAGTTATGCGACCACCAACTCCGACATATACATCGCCACGTGCTCACGAAAATATTCCGCTTGCAAGCATTGAGCAAAACCCTCAGCAGTATATTCATACTCGTCCTGATGGCATTCCCATTCCACCCAGACGGCAAAATTAAAGCATAAGGGCTATAGTATTTTTAATCAGCACTTAGTACAATAGGGGTAATATGACCAAGATTCTACTAGTAGAAGACGATAAGAGCTTACGCGAAATTTATGGCGTGCGTCTCTTGGCCGAAGGGTACGATATCGTATCGGCTGGTGATGGGGAAGAGGCGCTGGCTATGGCAATAAAAGAGCGTCCCGAACTTATCGTTAGCGACGTTATGATGCCAAAGATCAGCGGCTTCGATATGCTTGACATCCTTCGTTCTACCACCGAGACAAAAGAGATTAAGGTAATTATGATGACCGCCCTCAGCTCAGAAGACCAACGAGCACGCGGCGTTGCACTTGGAGCCGATCGCTACCTTGTAAAATCACAAGTAGGCATTGAAGACGTTGTTCGCACTGTCCACGACGTACTTGGCGATGCACCTGTAAGCCGTCCTGTCGCTCATAGTTTTACATCAACACCCGCCACACCAGCACCGCGTCCCGCATCTCCTGTTCCACCACGACCAACACCACCTCAGCCTGCAGCGCCGCCTTCAACCGTGCGTCCTATTGGCACACCCGTGACGCAACCGCTACAACCAGTAGCGCCAGCAGCCCCTTCTGCTACCCCAAATAGTCTTCCTCAACCAACAGCACCGTTCTCAACGGCTCGACCAGCAAGTCTCGGTGAGCGCGTTATTCACCCAATCACTCCATCCGTATCTCCTAAACAAGACATTGGAAGTCTCATTGATCAAGAGTTAAGTCAGGCAGGTGCAACCCCTATAGAGCCGACTTCAGCACCAGATAGTGCAGTAGTGCAGCCTCAGGCTCCAGTTCCACCTGCGCCGGCACCAATACAAAGTGCAGCGCCTATACCGTCGCAACAACCCCCTGTTTCCCCCATACCGCCAATTCCGGTAGCTTCCCAGCAACAACCATCCGGCATACAATTTGAAGAAACACCGCTTCCACCACCTCCAAACCCAAGTAATTCCCTCAATCAAAACAATCAACCGCCCCAAGTCTAGTGGTATAATAAGCGGATGACCGATTCCGCACCTCGTCTCAGTAAATACCTCGCACTTCAGCTAGGTATTTCTCGTCGTGAAGCTGACGAATATATTGAAAAAAAGAAAGTAATGGTTAACGGCGTAGTCGCACAGCTTGGCGCACGCCATAACGAGACTGATACCATCACAATAAATGGAAAATCTATCCGACAAACAACTGCACATCTTTATATCGCGTTCAACAAACCCGTAGGATATGTATGCTCTCGTAAATCACAAGGTGATACACCAACTATTTACACACTTCTTCCGAAAGAGTATCATTCGCTCAAAACCGTGGGACGCCTTGATAAAAATAGCTCAGGACTCATCCTCCTCACAAATGACGGCGACTTTGCATTTCGCATGACTCATCCCAAATTTGCCAAAATCAAAATATATAAGGTAAAGCTTGATCATGATCTTGAGCCGTTACATCAACAGATGATTAGTGACCACGGCATACAACTTGAAGATGGTCGTAGTCAACTCATGCTCGAGCGACTATCGGATAATAATCGCCGTGAGTGGCAAGTTACCATGAGTGAAGGCCGCAATCGCCAAATCCGTCGCACTTTTTCTAGCCTTGGATATGAGGTAGAGAAGTTACACCGCATCCAGTTTGGTATTTATCACCTCGGCAGCCTCAGTTCCGGCAGCTATCAAACAGTCACTATGTAACATGATTTGATTCTTATATAGTTTTTTAAACCGATCGCTCACTCATTTCGAGTCCGTGCGGACATTAACAGAGTGAGCATTTCGTCCTAGAGGAAGAAGGAAGCCATGTCGCTTGCAGCTTGGGGGCATCTACAACGCCAACGCCTGGTATGACTCGGCATCCTCCTGATGGCTGGGGCAGCCTGTGCGATCCTGGTGACGAGTTGTGTGTCTGGCATGAAGTGGTTCGTGGAGCACCGACACACAGTGACTGATTAGTTGTCCATTCTTGATGTGGTGGAGGAACTCCTCCACCACATCAAGAGGTACTCACTCTGTTATTTACCAGCTCATAAGCTGGCTTTTTTATCTCTATTGACTTTATGTTATAGTTATGATTTAATATATAGTACCGTCCTTGAGGAGGAGCACATGCACACCTTGGTCACCGCCGCCGCGATCGTCCTGCCGGTCATCATCATTGTTTTGACCTGCGTTTTCTTTCGCGCGGAACACCCCTACATCAGCACCCGGTGCGGTGTTGCCGCATGCGTGGCGTTCTTCCTGAACGTCCTGTGTGCGGTCGTGTTCTACGACACTACGGAGTCGACATACGGCATGACCATCTGGTTTGTCATCATCGGCATCATCGGGGCCATCATCGTGATCAATGCGGCTGATGACACTGTCTGACACTCACTCATAGCGACGGGCCGTCAGCCTACCGCCTCAACTTCGAGGTAGTAGGCTGACAGTAGCCCCATTCTAGCCCCGCGAGGGTTATTTTTTATATCTTGCTTATGCTCGCGAAAGTGATTCGTCTCTGTTATAATTAGCTCAACATGGCTTCAAAACTACCTACTGTAGCAATTATCGGTCAAGCGAACGTCGGCAAGAGTTCGCTTTTTAATCGTATGGTTCGCGCTCAGCAAGCAATTGTCGCCCGCGAGGCCGGCACTACACGCGACAATGTCCTTGGTAGAGTAGAGCACAATTATCATCAATTTTGGCTCGTAGATACCGCCGGCCTCAAAGACCCGAACGACGAATTTGAAGCCTCTATTCAAGAGCAAATTACAGAGGCCGCCGAAGCAGCTGACGTTATTTTGGTCGTTATTGACGGCACGCAGTATGTCAGCGATCAAGATCGTCTCGTCGCTAAAAAGGCGCTCAAATCCAAAAAACCAGTCATCTTAGTAGTAAATAAGTCAGATCTAAAGACCCGCCTACCACTCGATGAGTTTAAGCGCCTCGGCATAAAAATCATTCTGCCTACAAGCGCGGAGCACAACCAGGGAATCATTCCACTCCTCGATGAAATAACCGAGCACATTCCAGCCAAAAGTGAAGAAACGCCAGATGAGACACTTCGCATTGCGTTAATTGGCCGTCCAAACGTGGGTAAATCACATCTATTTAACACCCTCGCCGGCAAACAGCAGGCGATTGTAGCCAACATTGCTGGCACCACGCGTGATGTTAACCGCGTTGCGCTTCGCTATGGAGGTCGCGACATTGAACTCCTTGATACCGCCGGCATGCGAAAACCCGGCAAACAAGAAGTAGGTATTGAAAAATTTAGCGTCCTCCGTACACTTCAGGCCATTGAAGAGGCCGATGTTTGCTTTCTTCTCATGGATGTAAATGAGCTCAACACCCAGCTCGATCAGCGTCTAGGCGGCATTATTGATGAAGCGGGTAAAGGGATGGGGATCGTCGTTAGCAAATGGGACAGTGTTGAAGGGAAGGATGCATTTACTCGTGATGCGCTTGCGCCAAAAATTGCTCACACTTTCAATTTCGTCCCATGGGCCCCCCTTATTTTTACTAGTAGTGTTACCGGCCAAAATGTCACCAAACTATTCGATCTCGCACTCGATATTGATGCGCGCCGCAAACAAGAAACCAAAACACGCGTATTGAACGATCTTTTGCAACAAGCTGTTCAAAAACATCCGCCAGCAGGTCTAAAAAACTCTCATCCAAAGCTACGCTATATTGTCCAAACTGACACCGCACCACCTTGGTTTGTTATTTACGGGTCAAACCTTAAGTTCGTTCATTGGAGCTATAAACGCTACCTTGAACGCCTTATCCGTGATACATATAATTTCGCCGGTACGCCAATCCGCTTCAGTTTCCGTGATGAAAAACAAATTAAAGACAATAAAGCCCGCATCGCCGAAGGAAAAGCACCACGCATCAAACGCGGTAAACCTCTTGAGACAAAGAAATAATCTACTCCGTAGTGGCTCTAGCCGTAGACAGACCACGAAAGATTGTCTGTCTACGGCGAGCCAAGAGTAGATGAAAATATTTCTTCTATACCAACCACTGAGTAATCTCAGTCCTTCCAATCATGGTAGGTCACCCGCAAGCGAAGCTTTCGGCGTTCTATACGCCGATTGCGCCTATGTACCATAGGCCGAGAGAGAAGGCGAATTCGTACCCGTGTGCGTGGCATACGTCACCCTTTTCGCATAGAGAAATAGTACAATAGTAATTATAAAAGGAAGTAGAGTAGTTTACAATAAGATATATGAAAATCCTCTTTGCCCAAGGTAATCCCGGTACTCGTTACGTCTATACGCGCCACAATGTTGGCTTTCTGTTTTTAGATATTTTCGCCGCCACGCATAGTCTTTCATTTAGTAAAAAACCAAAATTTCATGCAGATATAGCCGAAGGAACTATAGAGGGTGAGAAGGTGCTCTTGGTAAAGCCCGATACCTTCTACAATGAAACAGGTATATCAGCCCGAGCGCTCTGTGATTTTTATAAGGTAAATATAGCTCAAGATTTCCTAGCCATTCACGACGATCTGGCACTGCCATTCGGGACTATTCGTACACGTGCGGAGGGGAGTGATGCAGGCAACAACGGTATAAAATCACTCAATGCCTACCTCGGATCACACTACCACCGTATCCGTATTGGCATTTACACAAAAGACCGTGACTTTATCAACGACGTCGACTTCGTTATTGGAAGTTTTCCCGAAACCGAAAGGAACGCATTTCCGCTTATTTTTAAGCAAGCAGAAGGATTTGCCGCCCAATTTATCAAAAGCAATATGCCGCTTACTAACGTTAACGTCCTTACACCCCTAGAAGCGTAATCACGCAGCCTACAATTATCACGCCAGCAACTAACATTGCCGCTTGAATGGTGCCGATTTTACGCGGCTGCTCGTGAATATCTGGAATAATATCACTCGCCGCAACGTACACGAAGAAGCCAGAGGTTAACGCCAGCATTGGCCCCACTGAGGTGCCCAAATCTTTGCCTAGTGAATACACAATGATAGCCGTCACTACAGTCGCCACGGCCGTAGATATATTTGCAATTACGACCGTCTTATCCCTCCAGCCCTTAGAAAGAAGCAGCGCAAACGTGCCAAGCTCTTTAGGAATTTCATGGGCCGACACCGCTAGGGTAGTAATAATACCGGTCGGAACACTTACCAAAAACGATGCGCCAATCGCGAGTCCATCAATGGCATTATGCATGATATCTCCGGCAACGATAAGCCAACGTTGGCGCGAATTCCGCCCTTCACTCGCTACGTCATGTTCGTGATGATGGTGGAACCAGCTCGCACAGCGCTCAAGCACAAAAAAGAAGACGAAGCCGCTAAGCATATATAGCAGCATGTCGCGGGGTTTACCTAACCCAAACGATTCGGGCAACAGATCAAAAAATGCCGCGGCTAAAAGCGCACCAGCGCCAAACGGCATAGTTAAAAGCAGAGCTACTTCACGCCGTTTCTTAAAGCGTAAAAGTATCACACCACCAAGTAGAGAGATAATGCTGCCTAAAATAATCGCAAGAATCATATAAACCGTTGTCATCTGGGAAAATAGTATCATGAGCAACAAAAAAGCGCCAGGTAAGGGTGGGCATCACCTGGCGCCATTTTGCCCCTTAACCCACCCGATGGGGTAAGCGTAACGATCTCGGTTATACGCAGACGTTCGCTGGTTAAAGGGGTTAGTATGCGCGCAATGTTTTGGTGTTAAAAAGTGGAGGGTAGATTACTTAATAACGCATTGCGCACAACCTAACATAAGTTAGAATAGGGGGTATAAGGTGCATTTGGTTTGCCTCGCAGCACAACCAATCGTGTTTCATACTAGCACGTATTTGTAATTAAGTCAATACCTTTTGACACATTTTATGTGAAAATCAACACAATCTTACCAGATAAGCACAAGTACTTACAGATTATAAAGAATATTGCTAAAATGAATTAAATATTATATTTATAGTCGCTCTATCTAGCCTCATACCTCTTCGATGGCTATCATTAGCCCTCGTAAGCCTATAGATGTTGTATGACTTGAGTATACGTACATTATATGTTATAAATATCTTATGGGTAGAACGCTGCGAGTTGCCCCGATGGCGTGCGCGGCCGCCATCATCGTCGCGCCGCTCCTTGGCGCGTGTTCAACCACCGACGAGTGGGAGGGCGAGCTGACCAACCGAGGTTTTTCCAACGTCTTGGAGGAAAGTAACGAGTACGGTACAGTCATCCTCAACGGATCATTGCAGGACAGCGACTGCCGCTTCCGAGTCGTCTGGACTTCGGATACTGGGTACGAACTCAGTGTCAAGGACACCTCTGGCCGAGAGCTCGTCCTCGTCACCGATGTGACGGCGGCGAAGGTGCGCCACGAGAAGCAGCTCGATTACTGCAACCAAGCACGCCAGCAGCCGCAACCTTCCCACTGACCCCATCTCGGGTCACGCTTTACCAATTTGGTGGAGCGGCGGTCATCCTTTCGGATGGCCGCTTTTCCATTTCTTAAAAAATTACTTGCAAAAATAAAGTAAATGCGTAGTATAGATAAGACGAGTGCAAATTATAAGCACAAAGGTTTTACTATGAACAAGCATTTAGTTATTGTAGAGAGCCCAGCAAAGGCTAAGACTATTGAAAAATACCTCGGTAAGGATTTTACCGTGCTTTCAAGCGTGGGACATATTCGTAGTATCGCCAAAAAAACCAAAGACGGCACACCGCCAATCGATGTGAAGCATGGGTTTGAAACCGTTTATGAGATTGATCCCGAAAAAAAGAAAGTTATTTCTGAGCTTAAAAAAGCCGTAAAAACTGCCGATGACGTATGGCTCGCAACCGATGGCGACCGCGAAGGAGAGGCAATTGCCTGGCATCTCTGTGAGGTATTAAAACTTGATCCTAAAAAAACAAAACGTATTGTTTTTCATGAAATTACCAAAAGCGCGATTGAAGAGGCGATTAAAAACCCGCAGACAGTCGATATGAGTCTAGTGCGTGCTCAACAAGCACGCCAAATTCTCGATCGTCTGGTAGGATTTGAACTTTCACCAGTCGTATGGCAAAAAGTACCGGGTGGAAAATCAGCTGGCCGCGTGCAATCACCAGCTGTTCGTTTACTTGTTGAACGCGAACGCGAAATTGACGCTTTTAATAGTACATTTAGCTTTAAGGTCACCGCCGAATTTACTCATAATGGTGACATTGTAAAGGCTGAGCTGTCTCAGCGATTTAATACTGAGGAGGAGGCGCAACATTTCTTAGAAAGCCTAAAAGGCACTACCTTTACTGTCACCGACGTTACAACAAGCCCAGGAGTTCGCAATCCAGCGGCTCCGTTTACCACCAGCACCTTGCAACAAGATGCCAACGCTCGCCTTGGTTTTGGTTCAAAAGCCACTATGGCTAGCGCTCAAAAGCTCTACCAAGAGGGTAAAATTACGTACATGCGTACCGATTCGGTTAATCTCTCAGGGCAGGCTATTACTGCAGCTGCCGACTATATTAAGAACAGTTTTGGTGAGCAGTATAGTCAGGTGCGCAACTTCAAAACTAAATCAGCCAGCGCTCAAGAAGCTCACGAAGCCATTCGCCCAACTGATATGCGCCTCGAGAAGGGGAGTAGTAACGAATACGATCAAAAACTATATGACCTCATTCGTCGTCGCACGCTTGCTAGCCAAATGGCACCAGCACAGCTTGAAAAAACTACTATCACCATTGTAATTGGTAGTAGTAAAGCATTGATTTTCGAAGCCAAAGGTGAAGTGATCGTCTTTGACGGATTCCTTAAAGTGTACGGTGGTAGCAAAAAAGACCCCGACATCCTGCCAAACCTTAAGAACGGTGACGTACTCGCTCTTGAAGAAGCCGCCGCTAAACAGCTCTTCGCTCGTCCACCAGCTCGTTACACCGAAGGAAGCCTCGTAAAGAAGCTTGAAGAGCTCGGCATTGGCCGTCCAAGTACTTATGCCACTATTATTAATACCGTCCTTGTTCGTGGCTACGCTGAAAAGGGTGAAAGCGAAGGCACACCGCGCGATGTCATTATACTTGAACTCAAAAATAATGATGTATCACGCGAGGTTGTGCAAGAAAAAACCGGCGCTGATCGAGGTAAACTTGTACCGACCGCAAGCGGACAAGTACTCAGCGACTTTTTGACTGGTCATTTTGATCAAGTTGTCGACTATGGATTTACCGCCGACGTCGAAGAAGATTTCGATGACATTGCAAAGGGGAAACTCGAACGCAATAAAATGTTGCAAGATTTTTATACACCATTCCATACTCTTATTGAACAGTCTGGCGGCATCGACCGCGCAAGCGTTGCACAGGCTCGTGAAATTGGCACAGACCCCAAAACCAAGAAGCCAGTCCTTGCACGTTTTGGCCGGTTCGGCCCCATGCTGCAGCTTGGCAGTACTGAAGATAAAGAAAATAAACCACAATTCGCCCCTATGCCAGTTGGCAAGAAGATCGAAACCATCACCCTTGAAGAAGCACTTCGTGCCTTCCAACTTCCGCGCACACTCGGTACTACTAAGGACGGCGAGGAAATCAAAGCTAACGTCGGCCGGTTCGGACCATATATCCAAGTAGGAAAGCTATTCGTCAGTATTAAGCCACTCGATCCGTACGAAATTACTCTTGAAGAGGCACTTGAACTCTACGCAGAAAAACTAAAAGCCGAAGCCGAAAAGAATATTGCTGATTTTGGAGATGGTATCAAAGTGCTAAACGGCCGGTTCGGACCATATATTACCGATGGCAAAAAGAACGCCAAAATCCCAAAAGGGACCGAGCCAAAGACAATTACTCACGAACAAGCAAAAGAGCTTCTCGAAGCTGCACCAGAGAAAAAAGGTCGAGCTCCTCGCCGCCGCACCAGCAAAAGATAGAGCCGTCTGCTATAGTAAGAACGTATCGTTACTTCGACGTAGGAGTGTGGTATGTATCTAGAACTGAGCGGAGAAGAGTACTCTCGCCTTACCGCAACGCTTTTCATTGCTTCAACAAACCTTGAAAATCATGAACCACATGGAGTCTGCGGCGCTTGTGGACGAACGCTAGGTCACACAGCCTATTCCATCCCTAGCTGCCCAACATGCGACCAAGCATGGAGGTTCGTTACCAATCTCACATCTGCAGAGGATATCGACTACCAAGCATACTGCACCGCAGCAATGAGGAGTCTGACTTACGTTCTCCGAAGTGAAATCCTCTCCAGCGACGTAACGCCGTACCCTGAATACCTCAGAGACGCTATTATTAGATAATGCTGCTATTCAGGAGAACGCGAAGTGACCCATGGCTCACTTCGCGTTCTTTTCATAGGTAGACCATATCATAAGCATTAAAAAAGCCCCAAAACACTCTTTACTATATGCGTCTATTTCATGCTATAATTAGTCATATAGGGAAAATGTTTGACATTAGTCTAATATTGTTCTATAATCAATACCATAAATAACCAAGCTACACTTTTCAGAGAGGCAAAGAGAAAGGAAACGCCCCCACAATGGACGAAAACACACAACCAGATACGGCAACTCTACTTAAGGATGCGGTAAATGATATCCTCGGAGTTATCGATCAAGAGCGTGAACGTGAAATTATCACCCGTCGATTTGGACTTTTTGACCGCCGCGAAACACTCGAACAGATAGGTGAGTTGCTTGGTATCACTCGCGAGCGCGTTCGTCAGCTTGAAAAAGCTATACTTATTCGCCTTAAAATTGCTGCCGAAGAAGACAAGGTGCCCGCTATCCACGACGTGGAGCGCACTATTATTCGCGATCTTTCAGAAACTGGCCGTGTTGGTCGTGTGCAAGATGTCACCGAGCGTCTGGTTGGTAAAAATCACGATGCTCGTCATCGTGCTCATGTTGCTTTTATTGCTGAACTCTCACCAAAACTCGTTGTCCTTCCCGAAAACGACCACTATCATCACACCATCGGTATTCAAGAGCATGCCGACGAGAAGAAGATTAAAAACGACGTTGATGAAATTGTAAAAACCATCAAAAAACATGGCGAACCACTTCAGATTGAAGCACTTCACGCCGAGCTTAAGCATGAAAATCCATCTCAGGTACGCGCCCTTGCTAGCACAAGCAAACATCTTGCGCATCTTAAAGATAACTGGGGCCTTACTAAATGGCCGACCGTTAACCCAAAGAACATTCGTGATAAAATCTACGTCATTCTCTCTGAAAATGGCGCGCCAATGCATTTCTCTGACATTGCAAAATCGATTAAAGGCAGCGAATTTAAGCGAAAAGACGTCACCACACAGGCAATTCACAACGAGCTCATTAAAGACAAGCGTTTCGTGCTCATTGGTCGTGGTATTTATGCCCTCGACAACTGGGGCTTCTCGAAAGGTACTGTCGCCGACATCATCAGCGACGTACTTCGCAACTCAAAAGAGCCTTTGCACCGTGATGAAATCGTAAAACGCGTCCTAAAAAGTCGCCACGTTAAAGAAACAACAATTTTACTGAATTTACAAAGCAAACCGCAATTTAAACGCGTTGCCAAAGCGACCTACGCTCTTGACGACACCAGCAAATAGCCTGCTTGCAAAGCATGACCAGTGATGGGACAATAGAGGTTAGATATGACCGCTCTTTTGTGGATGATTAATTTACTGTTACAATGGTACGTTTGGGTTCCCATCGTGCTTATTTTAGGGTTCCTCACATGGCGCAACTATCGTCGTATCGACGCCGTTAAGGCTACCGAGAGCGTCTTACTTGTCCTTGAAATTCCAAAAGCTAACGACAAATCAGAGCTAGCCGCTGAACAACTCTTCGCTAGTTTGCACGGTATTCTCCGTGATAAGAATGAACTGAAACAAACAGGCGGCATACAAGAACATTTAAGTTTTGAGATCGCCTCTGTAAATGGCCAAATTCGTTTTTACGTGTGGGTGCCTCAGGCACTACAAAGCTTCGTTGAAGGACAAATTTACTCGCAGTACCCGAGCGTGCAAATCCACGTGGCAGAAGAAGATTACGTCGCCCATGAGCGCCGCCACAGCGTGGTATATACCTCCGAAATTACACTTTCTACAAGTGAATTTTTACCTATTAAAACCTTTCAAAGCTTTGAAGTTGACCCTCTCGCCGGTATTACAGGTACACTTGCAAAGCTTGAGTCGACCGGTGAAGAAGTATGGGTGCAAGTGTTAGTGCGACCAATTGCTGATGATTGGCATAAAGCATCTGATCGCTGGATTAGCACTGTCAAAAACGGCAATCCCTTCGCATTCCTTACTGGCGAAGGGTTTAGCTTAAAATGGATCGGGAGTCTCTTTTCGGCTCTTTGGAAACCACCAGAACAGGGGAGTGGAGGCTCGTCTGCACCAAAAGAACTCTCTGAGCGTAATAAAACGCGTATTGCTGAGGCCGAAAAGAAAGCGACTAAGCTTGGCTACCAAGTAAAAATTCGTATGGCGTATCTTGGTGAAAGTACAACAAATGCCAAGCTTCGTATGCAGGCAATTGTGGGTACCTTCAAGCAATACAATAGTACCAATTTGAATGGCTTCCAGATTAAGGGAGGCAGCTTCCATAAAGAAGATCTTGCCCAATATAAAGCGCGACTATTTATTGATCGTGGTTTCATTCTTAATATTGAGGAGCTCGCCAGTGTCTTCCACCTTCCGCATACCAACGTAGAAACGCCGAACATTGTGTGGGCAAGCAGTAAAACCGCCGAACCACCAGCAAAGCTACCTGTAATTACCGGCAATGACGCTATCGATGAAAATATTAGCGCTTTCGGTCTTACTAATTTCCGTGGTATTAACCACCAATTCGGCATGCTGCGCTACGACCGCTCACGTCACGTCTATATTATTGGACAAACCGGTGCCGGTAAGTCAGGTACGCTTGAGCTTTTTGCACTTTCCGACATATTTCACGGGCAAGGCTATGCTATCATCGATCCGCACGGTGACTTTGCTGTAGATAACATGCGGTTCATCCCTGGCTCGCGCATTGAAGATGTAGTATATTTCAACCCCGCAGACACAGCATACCCTCTTGGCTTTAACCCGCTTGAGGTAACTGATCCTGCGCATAAAACTAATATTAGCTCCGAGGTAATCGGAGTGCTTAAGCGTATGTTCGGCGAAAGTTGGGGACCGCGTCTTGAATACATTTTGCGTTATACCATTCTGGCACTGCTTGACCGCCCAGAGACCACCATGCTCGATATTACTCGTATGCTGACAGATAAAAAGTTTCGTAAAGAAACACTAAGTTACTCCCAAGATACAGTCGTATTGCAGTTTTGGAATGTTGAGTTCAACAGCTGGACCGAAAAGTTTCAGGCCGAAGCCATTGCGCCGGTACTTAACAAGGTTGGTGCCTTTACGGCAAACCCCGTCATTCGTAATATTATCGGTCAGCCAAAATCTACTTTTAATATCCGCAAGATAATGGACGAGGGAAAGATCCTCATTGTAAATCTCTCAAAAGGTTTGATCGGTGAAGATAACGCCTCTATTTTAGGATCGTTCCTAGTTACTAAGATTCAACTTGCTGCCATGAGTCGCTCCGATATTCCCGATATTAAAGACCGCCGCCCGTTCTATCTGTACGTGGATGAGTTTCAAAACTTTGCTACCGATTCGTTTGCGACCATTCTATCTGAGGCCCGTAAATATGGACTTAACCTTACTGTAGCCAATCAGTATATTTCACAGATGAGCGACACTGTACGAAACGCCGTATTTGGTAACGTTGGTACTATGATTACCTTCCGTGTTTCTGCCGATGACGCACCAATTCTTGCTAAGCAGTTCGAGCCACAGTTTGAATCTAACGATCTTTTACAAATGCATAACCGCCACTTTATCATCAACATGGTTATTAACGGTGAAAAATCACCAGCCTTTAGCGCCACTACGCTCACATTACCACCAGCCCAAATAGACAACACTGGTCGCATTATTGAGTATACTCGCCGTATGTACAGTCGTAGCAGGGCAGAGGTAGAAGAAGAGATCTCGGCCGCCATTAACGCACAAAATGCTAAACAGCCCACTCCACCGCCTGCGCCAAAGCAATGGCCAATTAATGCGCAGACAAATACCATAACTCCAGATGCACAACGACAGCAGAAAAGTAAGCCCGTAACCCCTCAGCAGCCGCCAGCACAGGTCACTCCTACACCTGAAACTCCCACGGATAGCAGTAGCGATGCGCCGGCAAAAAAGAAGCGCAAACGCAACCGTAAAAAGAAACCAACTGAGGGCAGTTCAATTACCCAGACAACATCTCAAACGACACCCATAGCTTCAGCAACACCACCTCAGGACAAACCGCTTCCTACTAATAATGGGCACGAAACCGAGATACGGTTACGATAAAAGCCTTACCGAGTGGTAAGGCTTAGAACAAGAGTAGGGGGCCTGCCTCTCGCGTAAATGTTTATCGCGAGAGGCAGGCATGATGTCAGCGGGCGGCGTAGACGGTTTCGACGGAGCCGGCAGCGCTCACCGTGAAAACGACACGGTGGGTTGCGGGCGACGGTTCCATGTGCGTCGGCACGACCTCCATGAGAGGTTCGAGACCATCAACACCAGCCACAAAGCCGGACCGCGAGACGACCAAGCACATGTACATCCTCCAGCAAGCGTAAGCTATATGACATTTCTAATAATAACATTATGTACTATACTTGTCAATAGTAGTCTGAACGGGAGGCGAGGCTGCATATGTCACGCTAAAAAGAGAACTTCAAACATAGATAGGAAGTGAGTGATACAACGGAGCGGCCACCGGGCTATAATCTTTTGGTGTTGCTGCACAGTGTGGCGCCTACGCGGCAACAGGGAAGGGCGGTCTCTAAAGATGGCCTTTAGTAGACTTGTTGAACAAACGAGTAAAGTGTTCTATTTCTGTTCTTCTTTAATATTTTGCTAGATCGGTCGAACTAGCAAGTTTTCAGAATTAGTATCGCAGAGATTTGTTCGTTATTTAAGAATACGCGGTGCTCATAACCATTTACATAATGATATGTAACGGTTGTATAGGGCTGGCCAGTTTTCTTAGAAGTCTGAGTAGAGAGGGAAACCCTCACGAGTTTTGATACAATGTTGTCTGCGTTCATTATTTTTATTAGTCCTTTCACGCATTAGTTGTAGTACCGTATCAATAGACTATACGTCGCACAATATATCTTTTACGACATAAAATATAATGAACCTACTTGATTCACTATATGTCTAAATAGGTCCCCGAAAGAGGCGAGGTCGAGGTTAAAGAAATATATAACATCTAAGTTTCATTACATCGGTCATCATATGTCCCTAAAGGGCATGCTCGGCAGCCAAGCCAGCCAGGACAATCCAATCCCTTTGAAATCTCTACATCGTATTTGAGTTTTCCACATTCATCTTGCATAGTTTGACTTTTATTTTGTTTATTATGTTTTTATATTTTTTGACTTTTTCACGCGTTTGTATTTTTGTAACTTTATTGCCCTACTCCCTACTTGCTATACCCTATTTTTAATTTACTTGCTTTTTGTTTATGTTTATTTATAAGTATACTTTTTCACGTACCCATACTATTAAAAGAACAAAAATAGAACTAGAGTATAAAGAGCAGGGATGTCTCTCAATAGCCTCTTAACGATAAAACGCCTTTCCACCTACTCGTACGTCTATATATTGCGGAGACTGCCCGTGCGACTGAAGCCATTTAATGGCGTTTGCCATATCCTCCACCTGCTCCCCTGCTGGGCGGTCAATGGAAAGTTTTGTCGGATAACTGATCCCCTCTATCCTTAGCTCTATCTGCCTGGTTGTACCTTCAGGAATGATGACTTGTGTCACTTTATAGCCTGAATTCTTTGCAAGACCCACGGCAAGTCCAACAAACCCCAAAAAACGATTACTTGCCACCGCCTGGCCTGCCTGAACTTGCACACCACTATTATCAATTATCTGCACCGATGGAGCGGCGAAGTAGTTACGTACAAATGGCGTACCACTTGAATCAACATATTCTTGCTGGCCATTTATTGTCCATCCAGCAATCGGCTGTCGCATTGTAATCTTATACTCCGAGGTACCAAAGCCAGCAAAACCTTCGGGTTGAATAGAAGCAACTTCTGGCGCTTTAGATTGCACGTATAAGGTAAGGCTGTCTATATTCGTAAAAAATCTCAGCCGCTCAAGAGGCTGCGCGGAAAAGTAAGATTCTATTGCCTGCTCATAGATAGGATCTAGCTTCACAGAAAGATCTTTAGTATGAACAATGACACCTGCCGTAAATTCATAAATAAGCGCATAAAGCAAAGCCGCACAGATAACAACTAGAAATAAAATACTGCCAATATGACGCCGCTGGCGCGCTAAATCATGCGACTGGACACGTGGCGATTTTAACTGGGCGCTAGCCTCACCAGTCGCAATAACGTGCGAAGAAGCACTTCCTGTCAATGTACGATTGCGACGGAATGTCGCTGTTTGTTCATCATTGAGAAATTCGGAGACACGCGGCAATTGCTCACGCGTATATTGGCGGCGGCGTGGAATATCTTGTTGTTTTTTGTTTTTTAAGAAAAAAGCCATAACTACTGATGTAATTGTAACAAACTTATGGCTATTTTGCTGCTCCTTCAATCATATTCGTTTTTATATATCCTAAATTCGCACAGTACGACTACCGCGAGTATACCGTGGTCGGCCAACTCCCCGTCGACTACCAATACCTTCATAGCTATCTTCTTTATTTAATGACCCGTGCACTGTATAACGTGACAATTGAAACGCAAGGCCAAGAGCACCAGCAATAAATATCATACTCGTGCCGCCAAAACTCAGAAGCGGCAATGTAATGCCCGTAAGTGGAAAGACTCCTATCATGGCGGCTACATTCAAAATGACATGCGCGCCCAACCATCCAAACACGCCGACCACCACAAGTTTCATCCACATATCTGGAAGGTGGTCGGCAATGCGGAGAAGTCGCATTAAAAGTGCCGTGAACAAAAACAGTATGAGAGTTAAACCAACAAATCCAAACGTTTCACCCATAATGGCAAACACTGAGTCGTTAATTGCTTCGGGTAAATACCCGGTTGCCTCAACACTATTACCTATACCTACACCGAGTAGACCCCCACTGCCAATAGCAAGCTTGGCGTGAATAATATGATAGTTAGCGTCGTCATCGGCAGCACTTGTCGCGCTGTCACCGGCAAAGAATGTTGTAATACGCTCAATACGATGCGGTGCAATAACAATAAGTGCGAGTCCTACAACCACAGCAACGCCAAGAAGCACAAGCCCAATCTTTTTGCTAACGCCGCTTACCATCATCATACTTGCTAAAATCGAAAGCATCGCAATCCCCGTACCCATATCTTTTTGAAGGCCAATCACAAAAAATACAGCCACCGCAACAAGTACCGCTAAAGGAATGAGCGTTCTATGCAAATCGTTAACAAGCCCTTGCCTTGCACGAGCGCCCAAAAAACCAGCCGTGAACACAAGCAAACCAAACTTCAATAGCTCCGCTGGCTGAATACTTCCAAGCGCACCTATATTAAACCAACGGCATGCACCAAGACTACACTGAGCAATACCCAGGTGAAATAAATTTCCAGTTAAAAATAATAATGCACATGCCGCAAATCCAACCAACATAATTTTAGCCGCATACTTTTTCATCCACACATATGGAACTGTTGCGAGTGCAATAAACGTTGCGAGTGCCAACCCTAGGCTTACCGTTTGTTTAATGAAAAAATACATACTAGTGTAGTAATCGGTACCATAGGCGTTATTCAGTACATTAGCACGTTGTGGCCCAATTGCATACATAATGATTAGGCCCAAAAGCATCAAAAGTCCCATATAAAGAACAATCTGATAGTCTGGACGATGGCGACGAGTAAGAGTGTTTTGCACCGCTTCGCTTGCCCGCCCTACAAGTCGTCGTGATCGCATAGCTTAAACGTGTCCTCCAGCCAAAGCAACTAGTACACCAATAAAACCAGCGATACACGCAATCACCCAAAAACGCATAGTCACTTTGGTTTCCGGCCAGCCTTTTGCTTCTAGGTGATGATGGATAGGCGCAGATAGAAAAATCTTGTGATGAAACAATTTCTTGCTTGTGATTTGCACGAGGCTGGAGCCTGCCTCAATCACAAAGATAATTCCAATAATTGGCAAAAGAAACAGCGTGTTCGTCATCATTGCTACCACGCCAAGACTTGTGCCTAGTGCAAAACTGCCAACATCACCCATGAAAAATCTAGCCGGATAAATATTAAACCAAAGATAGCTCAGAAGCGCACCAACTACTGTAAAGCAAAATCCAGAAAGTAAGATATGGCCTTGCAACAGCGAAATAATACCAAACACACCATAACTAATTGCGAGTAGTCCTCCTGCAAGCCCATCCAGCCCATCGCTAATATTCACCGCGTTACTCGTTGCGACAACCGCAAAAATAAACAGAGGCACAATCCACCACCCTAATATAACGTCACCAACATAGGGAATATGAACGCTGTTATACCCAAGCTTTACAAAGAAGAACCATCCGAGTACAGCAGAAAGTGCGATGATCATTGCAAATTTCAAGCTCGAACGAAGCCCAGCAACACCAAGGCCATGACCGCGAATGTTTATAATATCGTCCAATAGCCCTACCGCCCCGCCACCAACCAAAGCAGCTAAGGGCAGCCAAGTCTGTGCCCGGTCAAGATTGAAAAAAAACGTTACGAACGTAATAGCAGTCACCCCGATCACCCCCGCCATCGTAGGTATATTCCGTTTGAACTTATCGGCGTGAAGTTTTGTAAAAACCTCTAGCTTCTCGCCAGTTGTACTTGTACTACGTTGCTTTTTCCAAAATTTATATCGGTATGCTACAAACGTATAAATTGGTGTGAGAAGCATAGCGAGCAAAAAAGCGCCTAGGCTTAAAAAGAATGTTCCGGTAAGTTCATGAGTGAGTGATTCGTGCGTCAGCATACTATCCTTTCGGTTGCAGTTTCATATAGTCAAGCAACCAGTTTGAGATATCGGTAAAGATAGGAAGCGCATCGGTGTTACCGCCTAGATTCATATTTTTACCGGATACTCGTACCATTATGACATACTTAAGATTATTCGCACTAGTACCGCCAAACCCTAGGTAGGTACCGATGGTCTGATTATCCACGTATTTACCATTCTCAAGCGTTTGGGAAGTTCCTGTTTTACCGCCAATGTAGTAGCCTTTTTTGTCCTGCGCAGAGTAAAACGCCGCGCGCGCTTTTTGCACCATGTCGACAATTTGCGCTGATGCGCTAGGACTTATCATACCCCCTCGAAACGTTTTTTGCGCAGCCGGAGTAAAGCTACTACCGTCATCACTCATTGACCCTGCGATAATTGATGGCGTATGATACGTACCACCGTTAATAACAGCACTAAATGCTGAGCATACTTGTAGCATTGTTACATCCAGACCCTGACCAAAGGACATATTAGAATACCGCACTGCACCGCCATCAGGATCAGTTGGCGGAATAACAATACCCTGTGCTTCACCAGCAAGCTCGATGCCCGTTAGTTCGCCTAGTCCAAGCCGGTCATGAAAGTACTGATACATCGTGTTTCGTGCCTGAAGCGTAATATTATTTCCATCACCTAAACGTTCAGCCACTGTAACAAATCCCGTGTTGAGTGAGTAATTCAGCGCGTGCTGGAAAGTAATATTTCCCGTTTGACCTTTAGTAGCATTGGTAATTGTACGGTCTTCTACCTTAATATAATCGGTATTATTATATGTATCATCCGGCTTCACGACGCCCTTATCAAGTCCTGTTGCCATAGTAAGCGTCTTTACATCTGAGCCAGGTTCATACGGTGCGCTTATAGTTGCATTATTAAATGCCGCGGCATCTTGCACCTTATTATATTGAGATGGATTGTATGTTGGGAGATTAGCCATGGCTAAAATTTTCCCTGTTTGTGGATCCATAACCATAACGCTACCGGTTGGATTATCAGACGTTTTAAGACGATCTTTGATACCCTGAATACCCCTGGCAAGCGCTTGCTCCGTGTACGATTGAATATTGCGATCGAGCGTAAGGACAACGTTTTCGCCATTTTGCGCTGGTTTATCGATATTATTATTACCTATAGTAAGTGGCACATTGCTCACGTCGGTCACCGACTGTAGTAATCCGTCTTTTCCGGAAAGCTGCTGATTAAGCGCCTGTTCTAAGCCATATTTTCCCTGTCCATCTGCGTTTACAAATCCGAGTGTTTGTGAAGCCAGTTGGCCCTCTGGGTACACGCGCTGACTCTCCTCTTGAAAGCCAATACCCTTTAGGCTTTCTTGTTTCATCATCTCAGCCTGATTACGCGTTACCTTTGTAGCTAAAATTTGATAGCGCGTGTCTTTTTTACTAAGCAGCGCCGAAAGATCATCTCGAGCATTCCCTCCGGCAACCTTTTGGATCTTATCAATTACCTTTTGCGGTTGATCTACCTCCGTTGGATCGGCAAACACTGTATATACCGTTTCGTTCAGTACGATTTTTACGGGCGTGCCATCATCCTCGGCATAAATCTCACCACGTTTTGCAGGGATCACCAGGCGCTTGAGCTGTTCAGCGTTCGCCTGCGCTACGTAATAATCGTGCTGTACAATCTGCAGATAAAAAAGACGCACGACAAAAACCGCCATGATGACAAGCGTCATAATGGCGAGAATTTGCGGTCGGCTTCCTTTTTTAAGGTCTAGTTGCATGATATCTATTCACTAACATAGTCAGTTTGAGCAGGTTTGGTCATATTCTTCGCTACACTACTATGCTGTACATTCTCAAGTGCAGTCAGGCGCGCATTCTCAACTTCTAAGTCAGTTTTTTGCGTAGTAAGATCAGCTATCTTGCTATCGATTTTTTGTGCTTCGTAGTCATATCCGGTGGCACGTGTTGCCTGCGTTAAGTATATCAAACCAAGCACGGTAATCATAAGAGCAACCAGCACTGTATGAGTCACTGGGCCAAGCTTGATATTTGACGTAAAACGCGCAGTATTCTGGTTACGATTCCAATTGCTCTGGCGCTGCGTCCTAAATTGAGTAGTTCGTGAATATGACATATTTTTTTGTTTCAGGATGTTTATTTATATCTTGGTGGTACGCCTACACAAAGCGTAGGCGTACCTTGGAAAAGTTATTTAAAACGAACAGTCACTTTTTGTTCGACTGCTGATTCGTTTTGTACTGGAACGTGAATTGGCATGTGGTGGTTGCCCCTTCCTCTTTTTTGTTTTATTTTTTCACTGCGACGCGGAGTTTTGCACTCCGACTTCGCGGATTGTGAGCATCGTAAAGGTCGCCTGCAAGCGGTTTTTTGGTAACAATCTCTAGCTCAGCTTCATATCCAGCGTGCATTTGCTCGCTGAAATACTGCTTTACTAAACGATCTTCAAGGCTGTGAAAGCTGATAATCCCTACTCTGCCGCCTGGTTTTAGTAGTTTTGGCAGAAGCGGAAGCATATCTTCAACTTGTCGCAGTTCTTGGTTTACCGCAATGCGTAAGGCTTGAAAGGTTCGTGTGGCGGGATGGATTTTTTTCCATTTGCCCACATACGTTTGCTTGATCAGATCTGCAAGTTCCCCGGTAGTCGAAAGCGGTCGCGCGCCGATGATTGCATCTGCAATACGCCGAGCAAAGCCAATTGGTTCTTCGCCGTAACGCGTGATAATTCGCACCAATTCGTCTTTTGACGCAGTATTTACCAGCGTCTCAGCTGACATATCTTGGCGACGATCCATCCGCATATCTAGCGGCCCACTTTGTGTAAAGGAAAACCCTCGGTCTCGTTGATCGAGCTGTGGTGATGACACCCCCAAATCAACAAGTATACAATTAAACTGCCTTCCCTCTCTTGCAAGTTGCTTTGCAGCACTTACAAAATCAGTATGAAGTAGCCTGACTCCTTTTTCGCCAAACTCGCCAAGATGCCCAATGGCATAATCGTCGCGATCAACTAAAACAGAGTCTTCGTAGTTATTGGTTAATGCCAAAATACGCCGAGCATGACCGCCATACCCTGCCGTCAGGTCAAGATAATTCTCGCCCTGAATTGGATGAAGCAGCTCAAGTGTCGCATCTAGCAAAACCGGAACATGTTGTGGTGGATGTTCTTTAATACTCATAAACGTATCTTATCGGATATGCGACAATCTTACCACCTTTCAAAGAAGCACATTCTGGGAGCCGAGGCAATTTACATCGCTAAAATGTAAAATTGACCGCGCTGTGTTCGTTCTTCATGAAATGTAGTAAAAATTTGTCGCAAAATAGCGCTTATTTCGAGATCACCTAACTGACAGCAGAGCTTTTTTTGTTTAAAAATGTGTTTGTTTTTGTAATAAGTGTCCAAACGTTTTGCCGGGGGTTACTGTGTAACTCATACCCGTACGCGTTTGGATTGAGAGACTTATGTGTGAGGTGGAGTTTTTGGGAGGTGTTGTGTTTAGAGGAAAGTACGTCCAGCGCTTTTAAAATGGTGCCGGAATAGTCCATCTGCTCATACTGTCAGATAGGTGGCCTCGAGAGTATCCTTACTATCTGATCAAATTGTTAAAGAACACCAAGAATAATTACACATCTGTGTCTGGCGGCATAAGGCGCCAGTATGTTCCTGCTCGCACTGCAATCAGCTCCTTGGAAATCCCTGCATAATCAAGCAGGTGCTGCTCAATCGTTACTCGACCTTGTTTTTGATCAAGATCGGCGCTGGTCTTTCCGCGGCGAAATCGTACATTCAAGTCGGCTACCTTCTCATCGAGAATATTGCCACCAAGTGCCGGTTCCACTTCCCTATCCCAAACCTGCTGGGGATAAAGGTGCAGATACGTGCCAAATCCACGCGTCAGTACTACGCCACTCGCAAATTCATTTCGAAGCTCTGTCGGTATGGTTAACCGACGCTTATCGTCAAGCTTTCGTTCGAAATAATCCACGCGC
>CAZTOK010000011.1:0-44934 GCA_964615445.1 uncultured Candidatus Saccharibacteria bacterium
GCTACGTGTTTTCGCGATGAAGATCCGCGCGCTGATCGCCTCTACGGTGAGTTTTACCAACTTGACCTAGAGATGTCATTTGTTGAAGATGGTGAAACTGTCCGAGAGACTATGGAGCCACTTATTAAAAACTTGGTGACCAAGTTTGCGGGTAAAACGCTGCTTAGCGAGGAGGTGCCGCGTATTCCATACCAGGAAGCTATGGACCGCTATGGTTCAGATAAGCCGGACCTTCGTTTTGGTATGGAGCTTACTGACCTTTCCGACGTATTGGCGCATACCGAGTTTGGCGTGTTTGCCAAAACACTTGAAAATGGCGGCGTCATAAAAGCTATTTGCGTAAAAAACGGTGCTAGCCTCAGTCGTTCGCAAATCGACGGCTTTACCGATATTGCCAAAAGTGAAGGTGCTGGCGGACTTGCATATCTTACGTTTGAAAATGACGAAATTAAATCGCCAATTGCCAAGTTTCTCTCGCAGGATGAGCTCGTGGCTATTAAACATCGAATGCAGGCTGAAGACGGAGACGTTGTCTTTTTTGGTTCAGATAAGCGTGAGGTAGTTAATAAAGTGCTCGGTCGGCTCCGTTCAGAATTTGCTACCCACTTTAACTTAAAAGACCCAAATGTCATCGCTCTCGCTTGGATTGTCGACTTTCCATTTTACGAATGGGATGACAGAGTTAAGCGCATTGATTTTGGCCATAATCCATTCTCTATGCCAAAAGGCGGACTCGATGCTATTCATGGCCATGATAAATTAGGTATTGTTGCTGATCAGTATGACATGGTAATGAACGGGTATGAAATTTGCTCTGGGGCGGTGCGAAACCATAACCCAGAAATTATGTACGAGGCCTTTGGCGTACTTGGCTATGGTCGGGACTACGTTGATGCTCGTTTTGGCGCTATGATCAATGCTTTTAAATATGGTGCGCCGCCGCACGCTGGCTGTGCTTTTGGTGTTGATCGCATGTTTATGGTACTGGTTGGTGAAGATAACATTCGAGAGGTCGTAGCCTTTCCGAAGAATGGCTCTGGCGTTGACGTGATGATGAACTCTCCAAGTATTGTCGAACCAGAACAGTTGAAGGAATTGTCGATTAGGCATACGCTGTAAATATGAAATACGTTCCTAAAACGGCAGCAGAAAAGTTTGAAAATGGCAAAACCTGTATCGGGTTTGAATATGGAGGTAGCCCAGAATTAAGTGGGGCTGTAGCGATCATTAATGGTCGCTATCCTGAAGCTGGGTGGGCTATGAATGAACTGTCGCAGGAAATGGCATACGTTATTTCTGGCACGGGCTCTCTGACTACCAAGCAACAAACGGTCGCTTTACATCAAGGTGACGTCGCATTACTTGAAATAAATGAGCCCTACTACTTCGAGGGTGATGAGCTACAGGTGTTTCTGCCTACAACGCCTGCCTGGACTCTTGAGCAGCATAAGCATATAGGCTAACCGCTATCGCTTGTTTTCAAGCCAGAAAAACGCTAGTATAAAAACGCTCATTTCCTATATGAGAGGTGAAACGTGCAAAGCAGTCTACAGGCACGACGAGAGCATCTTTGGCGAGTGGGTCAAACGATCATGATCGATTCTCCACAAGATCGTGTTTCGGTTGATATCGAAACGAATGGACGATTGGGTAGAGGTTCAATTTTGGATTGGGGAGGTGTAAGTACATACGGGCACTCCCTGAGTGTATTATTCAAACCTGTGCCAGAATTTGGTTTTACAGCAGCGAATCGTGACTTTGCCGAACGGCATGGCTATACCGAAGAGTATCTGATGCGTGAGGGTGTCGACTGGCGTGACGGTATGCGGCAAATTGCCGAGTGGGCGGCTAGTCTCTATCAGATGCATGGTAAGCGACTTGTATTTACTGCTTTTAATAATCAGTTTGACGGTGGGTTTACCGAGACCTATTTCGCTCAACTCGACATGGTTAATCCTTTCGGATTTGACTCGTTCGACATTAAGTCGCTCGCTGACAATCTTAGTGGTAATTTTGATTGGGTACAGGCGGAAAAGATTAACCTTCCGCGTGAAATTGTTCCCGATTGGGATATGACCCATAGGGCGGAAGAAGATGCGCGGTATCAACAGCTTATCTACTTTGGTCTTGTAGCCCTTCTGCGCGGATATTAATTAGGAAGGAGCCATGTTTTCCAATCCCCTCCACGATGATGCACTTAGGCCAGAAGACCTGTATCCAAGCCTACCTTTCACTTTGTTTGAGGTTGGCGGACGTAAACTATTTCAGGCACGAGTAATGGCAGTACAGGATAGTACGGTTATTGTTTGTATCATACCAGATGTGCTTACTTGGTTAACCGGAAGCGATGCTACAAGGTGCTTTTCTTTTGTGGATCTTGGTCTTGCGCCAGAATATACGGTGGATGGCTATAGGTGGGCTGTCTATTGCTTGGGTAATAGGTGATAGTGATGCAGGCGCTACTTGCGTCTGCATCACTTAAATAAAGCTATTGCTTTAATGTCAATATTATGCTAATATAAAATAGTTGTTCGAACCAACACAAACATCAAATCAATAACACACGCAGTATAAAGGAACCTTTATGGATATGACCCTTCTGGTAACATTACTCACAATTGCAATAGTTCTTCTCTCGGTTGTGATTATTGCACTGCTTGTCACTATTACGATAGTGCTTGTGAAGGTAAATAGGGTGATAAAAAGCATCGACACCATTACGCAAAATATTGCATCGGCTACCGATTGGCTCTCACCTGTAAAATTAATAAGTACCATTACGAATTTATTTCGTAAGTAAAACAAAAAAGGAGAAAAATAATGACTAAGTTAGTAAAACTTCTTGCAGTTGCAGCAGCTGGTTTCGCAGCCGGTATTTTACTTGCACCAAAGAGTGGTGAAGAAACTCGTCGTGACCTCAAAAATAGGTTTTTTGAAGCAAAAGATTACGCTGACGAAAAAGCACAGCAAGTAAAAGGCGCAGCTTACGAAGCAGCTGATACTCTTCGAGGTAGCGCTGCAAACTTCCGTGAAGAAATGATGGGTATGGCTGATAGCACCCGTACATCTGCCGAGCGTGTTGCTCGTGAAGCCGAAGGCCTTAGGGCTGAAGCAAAAACTCGTGCATCTCGTGTAAGTACCGAAGCTAAAACGACGGCAGCACGCGTTAAAAAAGACGCTGAAAAACGACTCCGCTAATTGTCGTACTAGAGTACTAAAAAACCGCTCTTATAATAAGAGCGGTTTTTTTGTTATATTTCAAACGGTTGAGTTATTCTACTATATTCGATACCTTGGCTATTTGAGAACCGATCAAGCAAGGAGTCACATATTTCTATACCTTCTTGAGACAAGATAGCATCGTGCGTAGGAAAAGCAAGGCGAGGTTTTATCGTAAGGAGAAAGTCGATGCTTTCGCCAATCTTAAGCCACGGCGCAGAAATAGGAAGAGCGAGAGTATCGATGGGCTTACCTGGTAGAACGAGTGAGTCGCCGGGGTAGTAGAGTAGTTCGTTTATAAGTACGCCAACATTTTGCGCTACTGGAATGTCACGATGGATAACGGCATGCTGTCCGCCAGTAAACTCAAGAGAGAATGGCCCGATAGTCAGTGTATCGCCGGCATGAACGGATTTGATTTGAAATACCTCAATCGCGGATGTTACTTCTTCTGGCCCAATAATAACTGCGTCGGGATTTTTATCGATAATGGCAGCGAGTTGATTATGGTCGAAATGGTCACCGTGGTTATGAGTAACCACGACCGCTACTACATGTTCAGGTGCAATGAAATCCTGCGAAAAGCCGCCCGGATCAACCACGAGGATTTGTTCGTCTTTTTCTACCGTAAAGCATGCATGACCGTATTTTGTTAATTGCATCAATCTTCCTCCTTAAACCATTGTTTGTAGGCGCTTCTGGCTTTGACAATTTTTGGGGCTATAACAATTGAGCAATAACCAGATTCCGGATTTTTACTAAAGTAATCTTGGTGTTCATCTTCGGCTATAAAAAACTCTGTAAGAGGGGTGAGCTGTGTAACAATAGGTGTATCCCAATGGCGTTGTGCTCGAGCGATAGCTGCTTCAAACTCTTTTTTCTGAGAATTATCGGTATAGAAAAGTGCAGAACGATACTGCGTACCAACGTCGGCGCCTTGTCGGTTAAGGCTGGTTGGATCATGAATGAGAAAAAAGATATCAAGTAAGGTTTCTGCTGGAATAGTAGCTTCGTCGAATGTCACCCGTACAGCCTCGGCGTAGCCAGTAGTACCTGTGGCTACTCGGTAGTACGAAGCCTCTCCTTTACCACCAGCATAGCCAGTTTCTGAGGAAATAACTCCTTTCAATCGGCGAAACACAGCATCAATACACCAAAAACATCCTCCGCCAACAATATAGGTGATCATATTTTTATTATACGCCGTTATAATAAGGTGGTGAAGAGAGAAGAGTTTTGTGAAGTAGTGTGGCAAAAAGGTCGCGAACTGTACCGTGATATGCCCTGGCGAAATGACACGCGGCCATACTATGTATTGGTGAGTGAGCTCATGCTTCAGCAGACTCAAGTAGATAGGGTGATTCCTAAATTTGAAGCATTTGTTGCTCATTTTCCAGATGAAGCGGCGCTTGCCACGGCGCCTTTAAGTGAAGTACTGATGCTTTGGAACGGTCTTGGCTATAATCGCCGGGCAAAATTTTTGCATGATACCGCGAAAAAAGTTACAAGTGAGTTTGGCGGTAAGTTTCCACAAACTAAAGACAGTCTTTTGAAACTTCCTGGCGTCGGGAAAAATACCGCGGGTGCCATTTTAACATATGCATTCAACACACCTGCTCCGTTTATTGAAACCAATGTGCGAACTGTGTATTTTTATCATTTCTTTCCGAATGGAGAACTGGTTGACGACAAAGAGCTGCTTGAACTTACAGACGCGACTATTGATCGTGAGCATCCGCGTGAATTTTACTGGGCACTGATGGATTACGGCACATGGCTGAAAAAACAAGGAGCGGGGCGTATTACTCAAAGCAGGCACTACAAAAAACAATCGGCATTAAAAGGCAGTATACGGGAAGTGCGTGGACAGATTGTTCGCATTCTGACGGCCAAAGAAATGACCGAACCTATGTTAAAAAAGGTGATTGACAGCGATGCGAGATTTGAGCGCGCGCTGGCAGGGCTTATGCGTGACGGACTCATTATGCAGACTGGTAGTAAACTGCATTTGACCAAATAGCCTACAAAGGGTGATAATAAGAGAGCATGAAACGATTTCTTGTTTTTCTGGCTATAATTAGTACTCTTCTTGGCTTTGTTTTCTTGCGCGAGGCTATTGCGCACGCGGATGATCAGACGCCAATGACCGAGGCGCATATTACGCGCATTCGTAATAACTGTGTTGATGCTCAAGCAATGCTTAATCGCTTGCATGCAGGTGATGCCCTGCAGCGTGTAAATCAAGGGCAGCTTTACGAGTCAATTTCTACAAAACTGATGACACCATTTAATAGTCGCGTAGTGTTAGCTCAGCTAGATGGTGCGACGCTGGCATCTCTTGCGAGTACGTATGATCAGCAGCTTACCACGTTCCGTACGAATTATCAGCAATACGAAGAGGGAATGTCGAGTCTTTTAGCAATGAATTGTACAAACCAACCGGTTGCCTTTTATGACGCAGTGGCTGATGTACGTGCAAAGCGTCAGACGGTTCATGATAGTGTGACGGCACTGCAAAAGACGATACAAGATTATCAAAATGCATTCGATGAGTTTGCAAAGCAGTTTGAGGGAAGTAAATCATGACAGATGAAGTGATTGAAAAAGATACGCTAAATCGCTGGTCGCAACATCGGTTTTTATTGCTTATTGGGGGAACTATTTTGATCTCGCTTTTTTTGGTTGGTGTGGCATTGGCGCTTTATGCAAGCAGCGGTACGGCGCAACTCGATTTAAGCCGACCAGGCTATAAATCGGTGCGCGATCAGGCAGTGAAGTCGGATACATTTGATGGATTTCCGACAAGTGGGCCAATTAATAAAGATACAGTTTCCCAGTTTCGCACACTATATCAAAAAGAAGTTCAGCAGGTTGATAGCAATAGCTTTGGTGGTTCGGTTATGAGTGACCAAGCACTCTCACTCGATGCGCCGACAAAATAGCATGTAGATTTTAGGATATGTCATTAAAATAGTACTACTACCGCAAGCTTTAAAGAATTCATAGAACTGCTTTTTTAGAGACTACTACCGCATGCATCTACCGGGTATGTTTAACCCTTTGATATTAGATGTAATAAACACAACTCTTTTGTTTGTTAATTAATGCGTATTTAATAAATTTATTAAAACTGATATTTACTTTAAAACAAGACTGTCGATTGCGAGAGTATACCTTTATGACATGTAGAATTATTTAGGATGGATCAAAGCTTCCCAGCGGTAGGCGCTGTTGCGGCTTAACGCCCCGAACGCTGCACGATTAGTTCTGGCAAATTGCGTTTCATACGCACGAGAAGCTTCTTTCTTTCTCATTTGCTCTTCTTCTGAGAGTTCGCAGGACTCTACCTCAACATCTAAGTCAAGCTCGCGCTTAATTTTTTCTACAGGTAATCGCTCTGGCCAATGGTCCATTCGCATTATAGGCAGCATATAAGGTAGATCGACAAAAAAGCTCACATCACGACCACGCCCCAAGAGTTCTCGACCAACTTCTTGGGTGATTACGTGATCTATGTGACTCCGACCATATTTACCTATCCCTGCCGCCGCAATAAACGAAGCCCCGCCTAAGGAAACTGCTTCGATTCCATCTGCAATCTCGGCAGCTGTTGGAGAAACATTTCTGTATTCTCTTTCTAAATAATCGAGGTTTACAGCTTCAGTAGAGCTTATCGCCAGTGCTCTCTCGTTTTCTTGTATGCGCGCTCTCATTACGTCGTGGGAGCTATCAAAACCCGTTGATAAATCCCATTTGCTCGGAGCGGGGTCATCAGGAATGCCTGTAAAAATTGTCAGTACTCTTGAGCCGATTTTTTCAATTTGATGCCAAGAGCTAAAAGCAGCATCATCTAAATGCGGTGAAATAACTTCTACGCCTTGAGATGACCTTAGCTCGCTCACACCGTGCGCCCATTCGGAGTGAACTCTCCATAATCCTGAGTATACCGAGCCACTCTAGCATCAAACCCGCCTGCGCCCGTTAGTCGAAGTAGCGTTTTGAGACTGTCGTATCTATCACCTCTAGTAACTGCTAAGGCCCGCAAGCCAAGTGCGCGAGACACCTTGCCACCATGGTTTTCTACCATATCGGCGATTTTTTCCTCTTCGGCGATAAACAAATCAGAAGGTAATTGCATGTATTCTTCGTAAAATTCATCTTGTTCAGAAAAGTAGATACTCATATTTGCACCTCGACCTACTGGCCTTTTGTTTCTGGCAAGGCTATTTAAATCTTTTGCGAATGCGTATGCTGTGCGAATGGCGTCAATATGTGAAGCTTCACCATGCGCGTAAGCTACGGAGCCGTAGCGAACATGTGATTCTTGTGCATGGTGGCCGTCAGGACTAATAGCTCTAGCCCAGTTGCGTCCGACTAACGTATCAGCATCAGTAAAAAGCACGGAGCGTCCCATTTTTTCTTGAGTAAGCGCATGACTTATGCCTAATTGCAATGCACCCATTTTATGTGCCGCTACCGTGAGGGCCTTAGCGCCCATTGCGCTAGCAAATTCTTGCGTGCGATCGTTACTACCGTTCTCGACAACTATTGGCATCACTGCATCATGGCTATCTGCAAGTGCCAACAGAGTCGCCGGAAGATCGACCTCTTCGTTCCGGGCGGCGATTACTACAGGAAGTCCGTCCTCTTTAAACTGACCTCTGGTGAAGTCTGCGTAATCTCGAACAACTTTCTCACCAGGGGTGCTTCTTAAATAGTTCATTTTATTTGGAGAAATCACAGCAAAATGCTCACTTTATTCCGTTGGCAAAATTTGATATTATTAGGGAGTATAATAACATATAGTTTACTCATGAGCAACATTCAACCTCCTACTATCATCCAGCATCCCATTATATTTAGGCGTTTCGCATATATCGGAGGACAGCCTCTTTTGTATGGGGCGATCACTTTCTACGCTGTTACAAGACGCAAACGGGGGCCAAGGACAAGAGCACTCATTACATGGAAGAATAGGGTTCTCCTCGTGAGAAATGTCGCAGACCATAATAGGTGGACCCTGCCCGGGGGCGGCCCTAAGCCAGGCGAAAGTTATAGGGCATCACTCGCGAGAGAAATTCGAGAAGAGCTTAACATACAGCTGTCACCAAAAAAACTACACTTAATTAAGCACTACGACAAAAGTGAAGTTGGAGAACCTTACGATAAAGTATGTTTTTATCTAGATCTTTCAGATACCCAATTGTCGGAAATAACTTTAAGCAATGAGATTTTAGAAGCTCGCTGGTTTTTAACTAGCGAACTCCCCAGTCGATTATCACCAGTGGTTAAGCTGGCGCTCGACGATCATCACCGTCAGAGTTCGGTTGATTAGACACCCGAGACGTTGCAACTACACGACTAAATAAGTCTGCTATCACAGCTTGAGTGGTGTCGAGGATAATACGGTTATCTTCGTCTTTACTCGCATTCCGAGCATAAGTAATATCGGCCTCAGCCACATGTAGCGGACTGTTTTCGTATCCATGAGTATGTTGCGCGGGGCTTAATCTGTTGACGAGGCCCGGTTTGCTAATTCTACGCGCCGTCAGCCATTCATCTTGCTCAGCTGGAGTAAGAGAATCCATAATCTCTTCAAACTCTGGTTTAACTATTGGGCGAGGCCCAACAACAGACATTTTTCCAGTCAGGACCAAGCCGAATTGAGGTGTCTCATCAAGATGTATTTTGCGTACGAGTTTAGAGAGTTTACCTGTAGCTCTTGTATGGTTATGCCCATTTTCCGACGGTCGATGCTCTATTGGACCTGCTAAGGTTCTTAACTTCGGAATCCAAAGCTCTTCATCTGGGCTTCCGACTCTTTCTTGACGAAATATAGGTCTATGACGATTTTCAATCATCACCGCAGTTAGGGCGGCAACTCCAAGCGGAGCCGCTATTGCTACGGCAGCCGAAGAAAATAGTATATCAAAAGACCTCTTTTCATTACTAGATAGCCACTTTTCGTCTGATTTCATAATTGAAAGATATCATAACATAATTCAACAATATGAAGCAAGTAGTCACTACATTATAATGTAGAGCTTACAAATCTGGAATCAAGTCCTAGTCCATTGATAAACTAGCTAAAAACACAGCCTCTCTCGGATCCTCCGGATCATCCCCTGCCTCATCAACCGCGAGCCACACCTTACCCTTATTCTCTATATCTAAGATATACTCTAATCTTCCTGTAGCAAAACACACCCCTTCATAGCTTTCTCTCAGTTCCTTGGCTAAGCGTTTGCGTAGTCGCTTATGCACGCTCTTGTTCTGTACCACCAGCAAGATAGTCGGCGGTCCGCCATCCTCGTCATACCGCGCCCACTCGCCACTTCCCGCATACTCCAGGTATTTCTTAATCCTGCGAATTAACACAAAGAATGGTTGGTTATCCTCAAAAACATCCAAGAAGAAGTACCTGTCGCCGTCACTCGTTTTAATGCGGATACAGGCATCTTGGAGTGGGCTAGGCATGAAGTCGTATTTTTCGTAACTAAGCTGAGTTTTAGTGAAGTAATTCAACTTACCTTGTTTTGGGTAGAGTGCTTTTAGGGCCAGGTAGACACCTAACACATTCTTACAATGCTCAATAAAGCCTTCGCTAGCTTCTTTGTCTTTGTAGAGGCGCTTGATGTTTATTGGCTCATCTTCTTTACGCGGCTTATGTATCGCTAGCATGCGGGCACCATGTGGTGTGAGGTAATACGCCGCTGGCTTGCCTTGGAGCTTGTAGGACTTGTCGTAACGTTTGGCTATGAGGCCTTGGTCTTCGAGTATCTTCAGGCGCTTCTGGACGGCTTTGCTGGTAGGTTTTTGTTGGCACTTAGCTATTTGCTCACTGCTTGCAAATCTGAATCGCCATAGCAATTGTAGGACTTCTATTTGTTCTTCGTTTAGCTTTTTGCGGTACTTTGGTTCTGGTTTGTTTAGTTCGGTATTAGTAGATGGAGTATTGTCTGTCATTTTAGAGTTTGTAGACTGTCACTGCTTATTAGGTTTTAAGGATTAGTATGTTTAAGTCTTGCTGTATTGTCAGTAGTTGATTTGTTGAGTTAGTCTAGTTTCGTATAGATGTCTTTTTGGATATAGATCGCTAGATGTTAAGTTAGTATTTTATGTCTGTAGTGTATTAGATTAGCTGGATTGATATATTGTTTTGCCTACCCCTCCTACTCCTATATTTATATAGAAAAGAAGAGAGATTGTAAACACAGAATAACAGATAGATCTTAGAAAGGTAGATAGGGTATCGGGAGATAACTTTCTCTAACACGTCCAGATACCCAGTAATTACACTGTAGCCTGCCCGGGTTAAGTCCTATTACGCCCAACGCGTTATAATAACCTTATGACCCAATCCAACAAAAAACCCCTTACCGACGAAGAACGCCGAGCCTTCATCGACAACCTGCCGCCTAAACAGATAAACCCGAACGCTCAGGAAACTTTTGATGCAGCTATTTCACGCGCCGCGCAGCCGCAGCGATCAAAACCGGAAATACCGGAGCCTGACGATGATTATAACGATAGACAAACTCGTTCACATACAGCTGAAGATATTTCGGCGAAACGCAATGATATGTCCCGTCAATAGATCGCTTTAATTGTCCCCAAAATCCTTCGATCGTATTTGTATGGACGCCAGCTCGTGAGTATTCTAGTTTCGAGTGGTTGACAAACTCATGGTCAAAAGTACGCTTCACGCGCGTATAGATACGGCTCTCGTCGCTATGTACAACAGTATTGTTGGCAAGACTTGAGCGCAGGAAAGGTAAAGCAACAGTTGCGTTGGCTTGTTTTGTCGCTAGTGCTTTAATCTGCCCATTATTCTTTTTCTTTTCAACGATGCCAATAACTGCCGTTTTGTTACTAAACATGCCATCACGGCGGTGTTTGCCGCCAATGTAGGTTTCATCCACCTCAGCAATACCAGACAATGGATTGCCGGTCTGCATCATAAGCAAGCGAACTTGCTTGGCGATGCGCCAGGCCGTTTTATACGTGACGCCGAGATGTCGCTCAACTTCTTTGGCAGATACACCGTTCTTCGCGATAGAGAATAAGTAGATAACATAGAACCACTCTCGCAATGATGTAGAGGATTTATGAAAGATTGTGTTAGCGAGAGGATGAATTTGATTGCCACAGTCCTTGCACTCGAAGCATTTGCGATTACGGACGCGGTAATAGCTCGGCTCAACGACACCGCATTTTGGACAGGCTCGCATGTTGCCATAGGCTTGTTCAAACATGTAGTCGAGGCAGGCATCGTCACTCGGGAAGCGTTCGTTGAATTGGTTCACGGTGAATCTCATACTTCTATTGTATGACAGGGGTTACATGTTGTAAAGGGATAGTCTCGGTCGATTGTGATTATGGGCGAGTAACATAAGGGGGTCATCACATAATAAAAGGAGTGCTTATGAAGCAACTTACAAGATTAAAAACTTTAATGAGTGCCGGAATGTTGAGCATTCTTGTGCTCGCAAGCTCGGCCGCGGCGGCATACGCAGCACCGGCCACCCCTACTACACCACCCTCAAACGGTAAAAGTTTAGTCTCAGGTCCACAATCCAAAGCGCCGATTGAACCGGGAAGTAAGGACGCTAAGGCACTGCCTAGTCTTGGCGCTACAAGTCAAATTCAAACAAATGCATCGGGTGCACCACAAGTAAGTACAAAAAGCGTTTCGCCAAACTATGGTAACGTTTCGGGCGTTGATTTCACGACATTCTATAATTATTGCTGGAAGAACTTAACCTACACGACGGTCTATAACTCAACGAGCTCGCTTAAATATATCCACGTTATGCTCTATAGCCAAGGAGTAACACATGACCTCTATACATCTGTTGCGGCAGGTGGTAGCTACACATACCCAGCATTTTACGGTGTTGATGGTAGTTACTATGCCTACCTCTATGTATGGAATGGCTCAAGTTACGTGTATGATGAATATAAAGGTGGTACGAATACCTGTAATGTCTCAGTCTCTCGTGTCTACAACACGGGTGGATGGGTTGAATTGCAAATCAAAAACGCAGGTACGGACTACGCGACACAAGTTTCTAGCGAACTTGCGCCTTACCCAGGAAGCGGTACCTACACAGGAGTACAATATGACTATCCAGTAGCTGGCGGCGCAGCAATCTATCGCTGGTTCTATGTGGGTACGCAACCATATGGTATCAGTTCCTTCACATACGGTAGCTTTAACTGGCCGTATACGTTTACTGGCACTCTTTAATCTCATGTAATACTGTTCCGAGAACAGCTACAGCAAAAGGCAAAAATAATCGTTCCATACTTGTTGGGACGATTATTTTCGTATGATAACCAAGGGCCTGAGCTACTTCTTTTTCATTTTTGTAAGGTTTGGTGATGGGGCTGCTGCGCTTAGTAAAATACCTTGATCTTCGAAGGCAATAAGAAGGCGCTGGCGCATTTCGGCGGTAATTGACCATTGATCGGAGGGTTGACATTTACCAGCTATAAAGAGTGTAACGCTCGTGGCGGTAAACTCACCAACAGATACGAAAGCAGGCGCTTCGAGCACTTTGTTTTTCCATTTTTCTTCCTTAGCTAATCCTTGGCCAGTGCTATTAATAATGGCGATAACGGTATCGAGGTCGCTTGAGGGGTGGACGCCAATGGAAAATCTGGCCATGCTATAGCCCATAGTCTTATTTATAACGTGCTGTACCATACCATTGGGGAAGTAATGGACATTGCCATCGGCATCACGAATAACAGTAGACCGCGTGCCAATCCGCTCAACCGTACCACTTGATCCATCGATTTCGATGATGTCACCAACACGGTATTGATTCTCGGAAATAATAAAGACGCCTGAGAGAAAATCTTTTACGAGCGATTGTGCGCCAAAACCAAGGGCTACTCCTAGAATGCCAGCACTGGCAAAGAGAGGTGCAAAGTTGATATTTGGAATAGCGTCATTAAGGATGTAATACGTTGCTACTAAAAAAGCCAGTATGCGCCATACGTTGCGAAAAAGACCGATAAGAGTGTTTTGTCGTTTTTCGATATCTTTTTCGTGCCAATTACGATGTCTGGACGTATGTAATGCGCGGCGAATGATCTGCACCATGAATATAGAACCAAGGTAATATACCGCACCAGTGACGACAACGATAAAAATAAGTGTGTAACTATGTTGGGCAAGCCAGTTTGTGAACCATTCGTTCATATGTGTTAGTATACCTGTATTATGTCTGTAAACGCAACCGACTTCAACGAGACGATCATCCGCCTTTTAAGAGGCGGTGCCATTGGTGTACTACGCACTGACACACTATACGGTATTGTAGCTCGCGCAGGAGATGAACGTGCGGTCGAGCATATTTATGCAGTAAAACAGCGAACACCATCTAAATCACCTATTGTGCTGATTGCGTCGACAAGCCAGTTACTTGACACATATGATGATACAACGTTACATCGACTGAACGAACTTTGGCCAGGTAAAAATAGTGTCATTTTGCCAAGTACGGCAGCTCCAACATGGATTGTGCGCGACAACGCTTCAGTGGCGTATAGAATTCCTGATAATAAAGAGCTTAGACGACTGCTCTTAGAAACTGGACCGTTAATTGCGCCAAGTGCCAATCCAGAGGGTGATCCGCCAGCTATGTCGATTGAAGAAGCGAAGAATTATTTTGGGAATAACGTTGATTTTTATGTGGACGGTGGGGTGGTAACGGATGATTCGCCCTCAAAACTTTACCGTTTGCAACCAGACGATCTGGAGCGGCTTCGATGAGCCGGTTGCTTAATCCAAAAGACTTTATTATTACTAGAAAACGCAAAAAATACAGGTTTGCGTTGTTTTCTAACTCGTCACTTTGTTATGAAGTAGAAGAGTGGCAAAACAACCCGAAATCAGATGTACTTGAAATGGGTGCAGGTACGGGAATTTTTAGTGTTATGCAGGCGCAGCAAATGCCGCTTCTTCAGTATATGGCGGTTGATGTAAAAGCTGACCGTTTGCAAAAAGGGGCACGTCTGGCGGAAGAGAAAAATATTAATAATGTACGGTTCTTGCGTGCTTACGCCGATCAACTTGCGGATTTAATTCCAAAGCATTCGCTTCAATCTATATGGGTAACATTCCCAGATCCTTTTCCTAAAAAACGCGCAGCAAAACGCCGTTTGGTTCATGCGCATTTTTTAGAACTTTACGCGAATCTTCTTAAAAAAGATGGTGTACTTTACTTTAAAACCGACGCCCATGCGCTGTTTGATTGGGGCTTAGAGCAATTGGTGCAAGCTGGATGGCATATTGAGGAGTTAAGCTTTGATTTACACGAATCATTGCTAAGCGAAGCGTATAAAATCACCACGACGTATGAAACGCGTTTTATGAGCGAGGATCTGCCCATTTACTTTGTAAAAGGAGTGCCACCCAGGGTATAGTAAAAGCATGGATATGAACGATTATCAACAAGTAGCTCTTCGTACTGCGCGGCAAAAAACCAAACCTGACGAGGTATTTCATCTCATTCTTGGATTAGTGGGTGAAGCTGGCGAAATTGCCGAAAAAGCGAAGAAAATTGTACGCGATCAGCAAAGTGATTTTTCAAAGTTCGATACAACTGATTTAACCAAAGAACTTGGTGATGTACTATGGTATGTTGCTGTGCTTGCTGATTATTTTGATATTCCACTCGAAGAGGTCGCTAGGAAAAATGTTGAAAAACTGGCAAGCCGCCAAGCGCGTGGAAAAATTCATGGAAGTGGTGATAATCGCTAAGACAAAATAGCCTTTGAGAGGGCCTCGATAATTTGCTGCTCGTTATCGAGCGAATGGACGGTCTTTAGACCGAGTTGTCTAGCGGTTTCGAGGTTGGGCTCACGATCATCAATAAAAAGAACGGTTGAAGGGTTTTCCACGCCCATTTTCTCAAGAGCGTGTATGTATGCATGTGGGTGTGGTTTACGCCTACCAGTTTGGTGTGACAAAAAAACGTGTGGTTGAAACAGAGCATAGACACCGTGACGCTTGAGAACTTCGGCATGATTAGGATTGGTGTCGGAAAGGATGGCAAGACGATATCCGCTATCACCGAGCTGTCGAAACGTATCAATAACATGCTCGTATATAACTAGATGTTCTTCAAATGGGTGTCCAAATAAATTTTCGGTTGTTTGAACTTGGGCGCCACCCTGGTTCGCAAAAGTGGCCCACATTTCCTCTTCACTTATGTGACCTGAACCATACTCAGTGACGAGCCGTTTCCATAACGGACGGAATTGCTCCTCGGAAAGGTTTAGACGAGTTTTTACATCTTCGCTGATGTCGTAGTTCTTAATAAGTACGCCGCCAACGTCGGCTAAAATTGTTTCAATTGCCACGGTGATTCCTATACTCGGCAATAACCTGTCGAACAAGTGGTGATAAAAATACCTTTGTTAAGTCATCATGTGGATGAAGTAGCTCGAACCCTTGCCCTTCATATACCTCAAGATTAGTTGTGTCGACGCCACTCAGAGTGTAATAGGTAACATAACTGTTTTCGCCGTGTAGTTCTGGTGTTTTATGATATGTTTTAAAATAGTGAAGCTCTTCTGGAGCGAATAAGAGGTTTGTTTCTTCGTGAAGCTCACGAGCAGCAGCTGCTCGAAGCGTGGTGTCTTCCGGATCGACATGACCGCCAAAACCGGTAACCATGCCTGGATTGCTGATGCCTGGTTTGTTATCGCGTTTTTGCATAACTAAATTGCTGTCCACATCACTTACGAGAATATTTACGACAGTAAGCATAGCTAGCTGCTCTCGCACCCATCCGTCAATTGAACCGGCACCCATAATGAGGACGAGTTTTCCATCGTCGCGTGCGTGCTGAATGGTATTCCAAAGATTGTCGTCTAACTGTGCCTCGTGAACATATTGTTTGTTGGTAACATGGCTAAAAAGTTCCTGAGGAGAGAGAATAGAAAGATTTGGATCTTCACGCGAGAGGTAGGTAGGCAGCCAATAAATTTCTTCGGCAAGCTCAAAACAACTGGTATATAGCGAACGAATTTCATGTTGACGAATGTTTTGGTGTGGTTGATAGACAAGTACGACGTGATCTGATATCTCACGTGCTAATTGCAACGTGGCGGCTATTTCTGTAGGATGATGGCCATAGTCGCTGTAAAGACTTGAGGCGAGCTTTTCAAAACGTCGATTCGTTCCAGGAAACGCATTAAGGACGGTAATAACTTCTTCGAGTTTTTCTATTTTGAGATATTCGAGCGCTTTTTCTACCAGCGTTGCATTGCGGCGGTTGTGTGCTCCTGCAAGATGAATGTTCGTATTTGTTTCATCGTCCCCGAGCACCCAATTTTTTTCGGCAGTAGCTCCTATGTCGGATGTATTGTCAGCATGCCATAAAATGGCATGCTGAGATTGGGTAATAAATTGACGAAAAGCAGCGGTGTAGTCTGTTTGTGTGAGATAGGTATCGGAATGATCGTAGCCGATCGAGGTAATAAGCGAAAGATACGGCGAGAAGTGAAGGAAATTGCGGTCAAATTCATCGCATTCATACACAAAATACTCGCTAGCTGGGTCAAATTTACCGCTTGAGCCGAAGCTAAGTGTTGTTCCTACAGAGTAACTTACGGGAATATGTAACCGTAAGAGCGCCCAAACGAGCATGCCAGTTGTGGTAGTTTTGCCGTGTGTGCCAGCAATGGCAATAAGTTTGAGATTTTTCTCGCTGACAATGTGCGCAATAAGCTCATCGCGCTTGGCGGTCTTTATACCTAACGTGCGAGCCAATACTAACTCAGGGTGATCAAGAGGGAGTGCCGAGGTATGAATAAACCAGTCGATCGGCTGTTCGTCATGGCAAGCTTGCAAGAATGTGCCGTCCTGTCCAATGGAGACGGCAACGCCGCGTGCCTTTAGTTTTCTCGTCAGAGGGCTTTCCTTAGCATCCGAACCCTCGATGCGATATCCGGCATCTTGGGCTATTTCTGCGAGTGGTCCAATACCTACGCCGCCAATACCAGAAAAATAAATATTCATGTCGTTAGTATAACGGAGGAGCTAGTAAGCTGTCACTAGTTGTAGTGGTAAGGTGCTTTACGTAGGTCTAGCGATTCTTGAGAATCACTTCCTCATGCTACAATAAAAAGAGTATCATCGGGTGTGGAACAAGATAGTGGATAAACGGCACGTTAAACAAAATATTAAGCGGCTGCAGCGTTTGAAAACGTGGCAGTTACTTATTTTGCTGTTACTTGCCGGTTTTATAGCTGCTACTTTTTTGCGCCTGGACAATATTGGCATGACACAAAGGCGCGATGCAGTACTTGCAGCAGACAAAGCCGGTGACGAAAATGCAATTCGAAGCAGGCTATATGACTTACAGCGATATAGTTCCTCGCATATGAACAGTGACACAGGAGCATTTTATCTTGAACAGCAGTATAAGCGCGATTCTCAAAAAGCACTTGATGCTGCCAGTCAGTATGACGATCCGAACGGTAATGTGAACGTGAAGGCTGATGCGGTGTGCAAGCCACAGTACACGGCGTGGTCTGAAGCATATGTGCAGTGCTTTGCAGATGAGCTCGCAAAGTTCCCTCCAGCTCCAAATCCTGCCGAACAAGTGAACCTTCCTTCGAGCTCTCTTTATCGTTATGTCTTCATTAGTCCACTTTGGTATCCCGATTTTGCTGGCTTTTCTGTGGGGGTGTGCATTGTTATAATGGTGGCGATTGTCGCCCGACTCATGAGCCTTGGTCTGCTACGACTCCTTCTCAAACGACATTACAGGGGTATTTAACTGTTGACACGGCGCTCTAGAGGCGGTACGCTAGCAGATGTAAGAACTAATAGGAGGTATAAGACCACATGGCTTACAAACACACTAACTCGAAGGGTATTACTTACTACTTGCACAAGACGACTGTCACGTTGCGCGGTGGTAAGCCACAAACAATTTACTTCTTCGCTAAGGTTGAAAAGAACGCAAAAGGTGAACCAACCGATCTTCCAGAAGATCGCGAGGTTAAGGAAAACCCACGTAACGGCTTCCTGACTATTAGCAAGAAGAAAAAAGAAGACTAATCTAGTTTAAAAAATCTCATTTCTAAAGAGGCATTTCCCGCAAAAGTATTTTTGCGGGTTTTTTGCGTGTTCAAAAAACTTGAAACGTAAGCGTGATGGTGCTACAGTTAAATCAAACAAACAGGTGCCAAAATTGCCCCATGGTGGCGAAGCACATGTGCTAGCCCAATTGGGGCTTTTTTGATAATAAGAGTAATGGTATTATATGGCCAAGTAAATCCAGGGTGATTTACTCGTAGGTAAAGGGGTGTATCATGAAGATTTACGTGATGCGCGACCTCGAAGCACGTCAAATAGCTGTCACGACGATCATTGCGCAAGGAGAAGAATTTCGGTGGGCATCGACAGGAAGAGATGCTGTTTGCTTTCCCCACCTTCCTGCGCTTAACGAACCGTCGGAATACGGACATCACCACGAAGCAGTGGCCGACCGTAGCGGAGGAAGATTAACGCTCTTCTTCGATTTTCAAAATGTAACAGGTGAGTGCTATAGGGAAGGTGACGAACAAATCATCTATCGTTGGTCGGCCTTCGAAGCTGGGATGATTGCAACGAGCATTCAGATCATCTATCCTCAGGCTGTTCCCGATGTTAAGGAAATAGAGCTTCAACTGCCGGATGAGAATGACGAAGCTCTTTCCCTGTGGAATAAGGGTATTTGTGATAACTTCGGTAAAGTAGACAAGCGAATTCGTGGAATACGATCTGATACTAACCAGTTACTTGTAAGATCGTGTACTACTCTAAATACGGGAGTGCGACACATTCGATTTGACCAACACTACCAACGCGTTGAAGTGAGGTTGCTCGAATCATGACTTGCCTGCGCGTTTGCGATCCGGATAGAAGTCCGGATCGCAAACCAAAAGATATGGAATAATTTCGTAGTAAAGTCCTCGCTAGCAGCAAGAACCTTACTACTGGCGAGTTAACGAATGCGCGCGTTTAGACCACAAGGAACCCATTGGCATATATTACACCGATAGATATCGAGCGGAGTATTGTCTATGGCGTACCCGCGAGCGACCTTAGCGTTTGTTCGCTGACACAAATCACAGGGCTTTTCAACTACGTCTCTTGACCACCAACTTGCGGCATACCGAGGTCGCTCATTTAGATCGGCACATCCTGTGATGGCGACGTTATTTCCCGGAAGACCATGAATACGGAATCTCCACATTGCCGGATTGAGGTCAATCAAGGTGATCGTACAGATAGCAAAGTCGCGATGAGTGGATGTCATTGTATAAAGCGAAAGCTCACTCTCAAACTGTTGATTCTCTCGAGCTATAATCTGGAGTTTTATAGAAGAAGGGGTTGCATGATGGACATCATAGCGTATCCACCTATCGCGGAGAGTAAACCCTTCGCCCAGATAACGACCACATTGCTGTGTAATCGCTTTCGCTGTTTCAACCCATCCATCCATGTCTGCGGTCATGACCTGCCTCGTAACGTAGGAGGGATGATGCACTCAAATTTATTATACCACATATCATTTGTGGTATAAGAATGATTTCTTGGTGGGGGCGGTTGGAATCGAACCAACTACCAAGTGGTTATGAGCCGCCTGCTCTAACCGATGAGCTACGCCCCCGCTTTCGACATTATAGCGTATTGCCCCTGTTTGAGCTATAATGTATGTAAAAGGCATGAAAAAAATAAACATTCGCAAACTGTATTATCTTGCACGGCATCGTTATTTTACAATGAACAATGTGGTGATTGCTGTCGCGCTTATTATTGGAGCGAGCTGGGCTTGGGCGTCGGTAGGAGCCATGCAGCGTAATTATACGTTGCAAAAAGAAATTGATGCCAAGAACCGTCAAGAAAAACTAGTGCAACTTGAGACTGAATCCCTTGTTTTTGAACAGAAATATTACCAAAGTGCCGAGTATCAAGAATTGGCCCTACGCGAGCATCTGGGACTGGGTGATCCTGGCGAAAAAGTACTTATTTTGCCGCCAAATACACAGACTGCTAAAAATGCCGACCAAGCACTAACAAAGAAACAATCGATAGCCGCTGCTGAACCTACGAGTAATTTTCAGCAATGGACTAACTTTTTGTTCGGCGCTAATCACACGGAGGGAAATAAGTAATAATAGGGAAGCTATGCTCGCATGCTTGTCGTTACAGAGGCTCAGGCATATGCTTGAGCCTCTGTAGTCGAATCTGAAGCCTTAAGTTCTACACTGATCCGGAACGACCGAGGTGTCAATCTGGCTTGCAGACTGGATGAGATTGCCGGAGAGTAAAATACTAGTCTTACCAAAGTTGTACGTGCCATCAATCTTAATTTTGTCGTAAACTATTTGGTGACTTTTATCAATATAGAAGGTGCCGGCCGTAGTTTTGACAGTATACAAAAGTGCGGGCCGCTGTGGGTCTGTATAGCCTTTAATATCGCATACTTTAACGGGTTGTGTGACCGGCATTTCAAAGAGAAGATATGCGGCTGCACACAGCGCAATAAGCGCAGCAATGACGATTCTCATTGTACGGCCACCTCCGTTAGGCGCTTCAGGTCCTCTTATGTATACCATGACTACCGAAATAATACAAAACATCTGTAGCAGTATTGAAAAAGGTGCCAAGATTCAAAATCAGGGCACCTTCTCACATTCATGCTGACGCTAGTATCAACTTTGGTAGGGGCGGTACTCCCATCCACTCAAGAATCCTCCCGGCCATACGACGCTTGCAGTGCCATCGGGTCGTCGAGACACATGAAGCGGGTCGCTGGGCCAGCTCACATCAACATCGATAGTACCGCCATCGTTGCTGAGAATGGCGGGTGTCAAATCGCTACAAAACCAGTCGTCGCAATGGAACCGTACCGTCTTTCCATCGTATGTGATTTCATAGGTATGTATGACCTTTCCGGCGCGATGAACAAG
Source organism: uncultured Candidatus Saccharibacteria bacterium (assembly GCA_964615445.1). Classification (GTDB taxonomy): domain Bacteria; phylum Patescibacteriota; class Saccharimonadia; order Saccharimonadales; family Saccharimonadaceae; genus JALRBM01. Next base: position 21,205 of record CAZTOK010000011.1, read on the forward strand.
GATCAATGTTTCGCCTACTGGTAACCGTACGTCGTAATCTGCTACCAGCTCTACTCCACGCGTGCTGTTGGGCAGCGTTGACTCTATCCACAAAACGATACCGATAACGAATGCAATACAGGCCACTACGGCGAGGATCGCTCTAATAGTCATCGTTACACCCTTCTAAGGTGAGGTCGTTGCAGAAAGTGAGTGATACCATTATACAATAATAAAGTTATTATTGCAACTCTGGTCGAGACGATGACCAAAGAGTTGATATTAACTATCACTGTGTTATGATTTATATACTCTAGTGAGGCGGTGATATCATTGGCTCGGAGAACCCAAAAAAGACGCCCATCAAAGACATCAACTTGTGGTAATAAAGAAAAAATGAGTGAAAGGGCTGCCCGCAGCAAGGCGACGCGTCTATTCTTTACTCGAGGATCACGAGTAAAAGCCTACCGCTGCATATATGACTGCAAACTAGAGAATGGCAGTAGGGCTTGGCATGTTGGACACGTTTTCCACCACCGAGGCTCTCGTTAAGCAAGAACGCCGCCCGAGAGCGTCCAATCTCGGGCAATGACCAGAGGTATTTATTCTGCAAATAGATGCCTTTGACCATTGCTGTACTTGGGTCAATCGCGTCGAATAGATTAGATCGATATAACAAATAGAGATTGGCTTTTTACGCCAATATCTATTTGTTATATAAATTTGGTTGCCCAAGTGGCCCAAAATTGGAGCTCCATCTGGTCGATGATTGTAAGATAGAAAGAGCTTTCACGAGCGATGCCATCGGTTATACAGACATGAAGCTAAGATAAAACAAATTCCTCTTCTCTGTTGTGTATTGATCATTTATAGATTTTATGGTATAGTATATAGGTAATCGATCGATTTTTGATCGGCTCGTCCAGATTGAGGAGAAGTAAAAAATGTCCTACACAGTAGTGGTATCCCTCGAAGGCTTCCCGGCCGACGAGGACGTCACTTTCGTCAGCGATGACGATGAGACCGCCGTTATCGGCACTCTCGCGATGATGACGCTAGGACCGGATCCCGACTACGCGACTGATACCGACTCCTACAGGCTCGAAGTCGACCGCGCGAAGTCGTGGTGCAAGGTCACCGTCAAACACCTCAGCCCGCTCTATCTCCTGGGTTCTCAGGGTGTCGCCGATGTTTTCCAAGACCACATCGCGAGAGCAGTATCCCTCTAGTAATCGCTAGTCAAGGGTATTGGAAGGTTGGGTGCGAGACAATTGCGCCCAACCCTTCATAGCTTCTCCTCAATTTATACACCCCTCCTGGGTGTTTTTGTGTTCTTTTGGACAAGAGTATCGCTCCATTCACTCTATGCTCCTTTGTTTGCTCGTTGTCTCAAAAGTAAACTTTCAGACAATTTCGCTGCGCTACGCCGAACCTTGCGACTTATCGCCAGTACACTGGCGAGTCGCAGGTTCGAGTCTTGCGCAGCATAACCACGAAAAAAGACAGTCTCAGGACTGTCTTTTTTCGTGGTTGCCCAAGTGCATATGCATTGGAACTTTATCTGCTCGGAGCTTGTGAGGTGGAAAGTACTACCTGGGGTTAAACCCTAGTGACTAACTATGCCCAGTAGGATTGATGGTCTAATTAGAAACTGTTGAGAGAAGGATATTGACAGCATCCTTATACTCAGGGTCATCAAAAGCTTTTTCTATTATCGTTGCATCTTTAGGGTAAATTTTTGTAGGACCGTATTGGTCAGTAGAATCAAACTGTTTAATATCCACTTGTGCAGCCAATATAACCATCTTTCCGTCATCTGTCAGTGGTATGACATCACGCAAGTATACATTACATACTGAATCACCTGCTTTCGCGTTTAGGACATCAGAATTATTCTTGAATAGACCGCTGCTGTAGGTAAAGCCTTCTTGTGGTGAACCGTGGGTGTCCTCCAGGAGAACTCCTTTTTGAAAACCACTTACTGCTGCAATTTTTATGGATTGAAGAACATCCGCACCTGGTTCACATGCGCCTCCAAGCCCACCGTTCAATCCAACATAATAAATAACTTCATATTTTGTGCTGGGCGATGTCAGAGTGAACTTTTGCGTGGTAGTATCTGAAGGCTGGGCTGGACCACTCCCTTCGGACTTTATAGTCCAAGTCTCTGGGTATGACCAAGAAAGTTTTGCAGGGAAAGAGGCATCTATCTGAGCTGTTTTTAGCTTTACAGGTGGTTTAATCTTATTCTCAGAAGTACTTTGGACAGGAGAACTGATAGCAGGCTTTAAATGTTGCCATAGAACAAAACCAAGTGTCCCAAGAATGGCGACCACTAGAATGATGATTATAACTAATAACGCACTGCCATTTTGGCTTTGTTTCTTCATTTCTTTATCATAGCAATCGAACAGAGAAGTGCCTAGTAGGATTTGAATCATATTTAAGGTGTTAACAAAAAAGAAAGACTAGCTATTAAACTAGTCTTTCTCTGTTATCAATGCTTGGTTGCGGGGGCAGGATTTGAACCTGCGACCTGATGGTTATGAGCCATCCGAGCTAACCGGGCTGCTCCACCCCGCGATACATAATTTAATTTTAACAGATTGTGTATTATGTTGCAACTGGCTTTTTAAACAAAACGAGCCCAACCAAACGGGCGCTGCAGCCATTCGGCTGGACTCGTTTTGATTGGGCTACAGGAGGCCCGAAGCGTCAAGTTCGAGCGCCCTCAGCACTGTGTCTCGAGCGTCACGGAGGCCCAGGAGGCGCCGGATGCGGAGCTGGTTGATGGTGGCGATCTTGTTGTTGTCGAGCTGCTTGTACAGCCGAATGGCCAGCTGCTCGTCGGTGAGGAAGTCCTCGCTGACGATGGCCAGCCTGTTCAGGAGAATCGCCTTGGCGAACGCGTCGCGAAGCACCTGCTCAGGAGCCTCCGACTTGTGGCGCTTGAGGAACCCCTCCAGGTTTTCGCCGTCCAGGCGAATGTGGGTGAGTGCCCAGGCCAGTTGGTCGGACATTGACGGCGGTGCCGTCAGGGGCACGATCTGTCCCTTGATGTCCAGCGACCCAAGGTAGGCGGCTGCCTGCTCCTTGCTGTCGAACGGCCCCAGGGTTCCACCCTCGAGGATCACGATCACTTGCTCGTTCATTACTGCACCTTCCGTTAGCAGGTACTACCACGGACTATTAAAATTATAACACAAATATGTACTTTATTCAAGTAGTAGCGAATTATATAGCTTACAGTTTTGCAGCGGCAACCCGAACGGCTTCACTCCAACTAAGAAAGGCATGTGGTGTTGCGGCAACTTGAGCAGCAGTAAGTTGATATTTTATCGCTAAGGCAAGCTCGTGAATAATTTCGCTCGCATCTGGAGCGACAACGGTTGCTCCTATAATCGTACCTTTTTTGTCCGTAATTATCTTTACAAACCCATCACGAAAGTCGGCGGTATTACTACGTGCAATAATATTGAGCGGCGCGACAGCCTTATTGATACGCAAATCGCGTTTTAGGCAGTCATCTTCAGAAAGTCCTACCGACGCAACACCCGGATAGGTAAAGGTGAGGCGGGAAGTTGCCGTGTAGTCTGGCGCGATCTTTGATTTTGGATGGACAAGATTGTTAGCGGCTACGCGGCTTTCAAGGAGTGCTGTATGAGTGTTGCTACTTCGGCCCAAAACGTCACCGGCGGCAAAGATATGACGCGCTGTTGTTTGCAAATAGTCGTTTACCTCAATACCTTTTGGCGTGTATTTCACGCTAGCGTTTTCGAGTCCAAGGTCGACCGTGGGTACGCGACCTGTCGCAATAAGCACATCGTCAACGTGGAGTGATTTTTCTGAGCCACCACGCGTATAGGTAACTCGCTTGCCAACGCCATCTTTTACTACCATAAGGGTGCGAGTTTGGGTAAGTGATGTCACGCCTTTTTGTTCTTTGAGAATGCGCTCAAATAAAACACCAACTTCTTCGTCTTCGCCCGGCAAAATACGGCTAGCTATCTCCGCTAGATATACTTTTGTGCCAAAAATAGCCATGAGCTGTGCCATTTCAACGCCAACAGTACCGGCACCAATAATAAATAGACTTTTTGGCGGACGCATAGCCTCTAAGATAGTTCTCGGGGTAAGGTAGGCCACGTCTGAAAGCCCCTGAATATTTGGTGCCACCCAATGTGAACCAGTAGCGATAAGAAACTGTTCAGCCGAGAGGTGTCGCCGATTGACACTTACTTCATTGGGAGATAAAAAGTGTGCTGAACCACTAAATGTGGCAATGCCTTCGTTCTCGTAATATTTACGATTGCCTCCGGCACCCGTGCGTTTAACGGCAAGATCTTTCCAGCTGCGAAGCGATGGGTAATTATATCCCATAGTGCCAGAGCGAAGCCCGAACCGTGCGCCGTGTCTGGCTTCATCGTATAAATGAGCGACATGTAAGAGTGCTTTAGTGGGAACATCACTCCAATTGGGTGAGTCACCGCCGAAGGTATCCGCTTCAATAATGGCTACACGTTTTCCTTCACGGGCAGCGATAGTAGCGGCCGCACTTCCGCCGGCACCACTACCAATGACAATCAGGTCATAATCGAATGTTGGTTTTTTGGCCATGTTTGTTTCTCCTTAGATGATCAATCGGTGGTGTTTGTAAAAATAAGCGGCTTCAGGATGGAACGCGTCAAGTGCTTCGGTTGCCTTGCGACGGAGGTCGCTACTCGTTACTTCGGGTTTACCTTCCAGCCAAACTACGACAGCATCGCAGACGTTTTTCGCTGTCATTTCGGCTTCACCTTCAGGACTACGAACACTTAAACAAGCGGCGCGTACGCTTGTATGGAGTTTGTCACGCTGGAAGGGTTCGGTTTGGCGACGTCCCTGCTGCTTGATAATCTCGATAGAGTGGAGGTTCATTAAAATCCTCCTGACGCTAGAGCGGTCGTTGCCATTACTTGATCGACGTACACATAAAATCCTAGTACGAGCAGTCCGCCTCCGGCAACGAATTGTAAAAAGCGTTTATTCTTCTCGCGCCACCTCTGAATTTGACTTAACTTATGGCCGCTACCAATGAGCGCATGTACGACCAAAAGCGAAAGGAGAGAAATTACTACATATAATGCCATCCCAATAAGCTGCCATAAAGGTGAGAGATGAATAAGAACGAGAGCGGCAATAACGATGGGAGCTATGATGAAAATAAGTTCTGCTACAACACTTGAAAGTCCAAGTCCAAACGCTTCGGCACTATATTTAGTTGCTTTAGTGCGTTCACTAAGATATCGTGCCATGCTTCTAGGAAGCCACAGACTGGTGCCTTGTTCGCGTCGATAGTAAAACGTCCATACGGCTACACCAAGTCCAACAACGAGACCACAGCCAATAGCCCAAACAAGTGAGGGGATGGTAGTGCCGAATAAATGTTGGAAAAGAAATGCAAAAAATGAAAGGAAAAGTAATGTCATAACAATAACGCCAGCAAGAAATCCGGTAGTAAGCCGAAGCAGCTTGACATGCGCCGTTTTTGAGCCAATAGCGTGGCCGCTTAGTAGTGTGAGCATACTGGTGCTTAACTGAAAACTAGCGTGGATGAGAGCGGCGAGCCCGATAATAGCGAGAGAGTTTATCATGTTTATTTTTAGTCTTCTCCTCCTATTATTTATAGCATAAGCACTGTTAAATGGTCAAAGATAAACAGTATAAGACATCGAAATGGGGCAATCGGTAATTATTAAATACTTCGTTATTATGGTATAAATACTATTGCTTTTTCATAATATTTATGCTTAAATAAATTCATACATAAATAAAACAAAAAGGACGAGAACATGGACTCCCTCACTGCTCATATCGAGTCAGATTCTGCTGTTGATGCTCAGGAAACTAATGATGATTTGGCTACCTGGAATCGCCCACGCACAACAGAAGAACTACGTATGTTTATAGAAGTACATCACGCACTTATTCCAGATGCCATTGATGTCGAATAATCGTTACTCGAATTTTTTAAGCGCTGCTTCTATACAAGTTGCATAAATTTGGCCACCATCTGCATCGGGATGAATACCATCAGCTGCTAGTAGCTCTGGATGTGATGTAATTGCCTGATCCCATTCGGCAAAAGATACATCTTTATTTGTTTGCGCAAGAGCACGAGCATCATCGTTATTTGGCGTTGTCCAAACTCTATCGGCATGTGCAGCCACAAGAACTATTTCATGTCCTTGGAGTGACGATACAAGATCACTTAATTGTCCATTACCGTAGTATCCATTAGTGCCAAGTGCAACCACGACTACTCTTCGTAACTGACCACTTGCTCGTAGCGCTGCAATGGTATCAGCGCCACCACCACGGAGTGAACGAGATACTTCAGCATCAATATAAATTCCAGGAAAGTGAACTTGCAAGGCGGGTGTACTGGCCACCATTACGGAATCGCCAACGGCCGTTATGTCAGTGCCGCTGATTGGGACATGTTGAATGGGAGCAATACGAGATGATGGAGCTGTATGTACCACCGGGTCCGTCGTCGCCTGACGCGCCAACGCTTGCTGTCCTTTTTCTATAGAGAGTTGCGCTGAGGTTTTGCTAGGAGCGTTTAGCACGGTGGCAATCGTAAGAATAATTAGGGCCACTCCTGCAAGAGCTACACTGTGTGGTCGTCTTCGAATGTGCAGTGTGGAGCTATTGCTTGTAACGTGCGTGTGCTTCACTACTGCTCGCCTTATAATGGCTTTAAACCCAAGCGAACGTACAGGTGTCTCAATAAATCGGTAGCTAATAGCGGCTGCTATTCCTGTGGTCGCAAAGACACTTAACGGTAGGAACCACGGCTTTATAGCGATTGGGATGACAAGACCTGCAATGATAATAAGCGGCCAGTGCCATAAGTAAAGTCCATACGATCGAATGCCAATCCATGTTAAGGGAGTAAAAGTGAGCAATTTTTGGAGAACGTGCGGGGTGCTAATGACGGTCAATATAAGAGATGCCGTAAGGAGACTTGCGAGAAGAAGCCCCCCTTGATAAGTGACATTATTTTGGTCCGAGAGAGTAATGGTAAGGGTAATAAGTCCAGCGAGCGAAGTAAAGGCAATGATCATGGTGGCATATGGTTTGCGACGTAGCTTCCAGAAGTGCTGAGAGAATCGGCGAAGCGCCTGACTGGCATGCTGTTTATACGACCAAAAGGCAAGGCATGCACCAAGCATAAGACCAAATAAATGCGTATCCGTTCCATAGTATACGCGTGTGGCACTTGCACCTTTGGTAAAAAGAAAAGCCATCCATCCGGCTGAACCGAGTGCGAAAAGGAGGGTGATCACTATGCCAAGACGCGGTTTTCTAACCACAGCTATAAGTAGTAGTACAATGAAGGGCCAAAGAAGATAAAACTGCTCTTCAACCGCTAGTGACCAAAAGTTAAGAAAAAGATGAGGCGCAGTACTGTCGAAATAGTTTGTACCGGCTAGGACTTCGATCCAATTGCTGCTAAAAGTGGCGGCTCCTAAAATTTGGCGGCCAAGCCCAACAAGCACGTCGCCGCGAATGAAGAATAGTATCGAGCATACAATTAGGATAGTAGTAAAAAGAGCCGGAAGTAATCGCCTGGCCCTACGGAGCCAGAAATGCTTAAGATCAATACGGCCAGATTTGGCGTATTCGTTAATAAGGAGTGTGGTAATAAGAAAGCCACTAATGACAAAGAAAATATCGACACCAATAAATCCACCAGGAAAAATCTGGGGGAAAAGGTGATAAAAAATAACAAGCAATACAGCCAGGGCACGTAGTCCATCAAGCCCGGGAATAAGCGCCGATGTTTTTGGTTGTTTTTTGGTCATACCTTCCCTCTTTTGGTTCTGTAGTCAGTATACCTTACCTAAGAGGGCGCTTGGCAAGCCAAACAATATACCACGACCATATGGTGAGACAGAACAAAATAGTTAATAGGTGACCAAATGTCCATAGACGGATACTTTTACAATCTGGAATAAGCGTTTCGCGTACTGGAACAACGGGGTCGACGATAGGATGAATAGAGATAAAGTTGCCACGTTCTTCTCGGGACAGCGAAGCAACTGAGCAAGTAACGTGACTCATGGAGGCCTTAAATGCCGGATGATGCGCGTAAATCGTTGGCGAAACATGATGGGGTGCGGCGTTTTTACCGCAAATGGTCATGACTTTATAAAGCGAGTGCGAATGACGGGCATACGCATTAAGCACCATGCTCCCGCCGGCGCTTTCTCCAATGAGAATCAGGCGTTTGCCCTTTGTCGCGACAATTGCTGCTTGAAGCCGCTGCATTTTAGCTTCATAGGACTCCCCGCCGACCCAGTTCATAGGTATGAGTTCGGCAGTAATACCGTATATGATCCAAAACTTTAGAAAGAAACGTCGCCAAATAGTGAAGCGGTCGCCGAGTCCGGGCACATAAATAATATGAACAAGCATACGCTCTAACGGTAACGTATGCTGCTCACTTTATGCAAGCAAGAATGGGCTAGGGTATAATGACGTTAATGAAGATTGTAAAAAAGGGGATGGTTGGACTGGCTATTGGCGCGCTTGGTGTCGTTTTTGGTGATATTGGTACAAGTCCACTGTATGCATTGCAGGCAGTATTTGGACCGCTTGGATTTCATATTGCTCTGACACCAGCATCTGTACAGGGAGTCGTTTCGTTGGTGATATGGGCGATAACCCTGGTTGTCTCTATAAAATACATAGGATTTATTATGCGAGCCGATAATGCGGGCGAAGGGGGGATTATGGCGCTGGTAGCGCTCATAAAAGCAAGTTCGCTAAGACGGCAGGCGAAATGGGTATTTGTGATACTTGGGCTAGCAGGGGTAGCGCTCTTTTACGGTGACAGTGTTATTACACCGGCTATATCGGTATTGTCGGCGGTTGAAGGGGTGAAAACAATTACGCCAGAAATAGCAGAGTGGGTAGTGCCTGCAACAGTAGTTATTATTTCCGGATTGTTTTGGATTCAGAAGTACGGTACCGCTTGGATAGGGCGGTTATTTGGACCAATTATGCTGTTGTGGTTTGTAGTGATTGGTGTTGGTGGGGGATGGCAAATAATACAACACCCGGCAATTCTATGGGTGCTCTCCCCTACGACCGCCCTGCACTTCTTTGCTACCTACCCTGCCGTGGGATTTATTGTTATGGGTGCGGTGGTGCTTGCGATTACCGGAGCCGAGGCGTTGTATGCCGATATGGGACACTTTGGTCGCGCACCAATTGCTCGTGCGTGGTTTTTTGTCGTGTTTCCTGCCTTGTTGCTGTGTTATATGGGGCAAGGCGCGCTTCTGCTTGAACATGCGAACGCCGCTACTAATCCTTTTATGTATTTGTTTCCAGAAGCGATTCGTATACCAGTAATACTTCTTGCGACAATGGCAACGCTTATTGCCTCACAATCTGTAATATCAGGGGCGTTCTCGCTCACGCGACAGGCAATTCAGCTTGATTTTTTGCCAAAAATGTTGATTCGGTTTACATCTGAGCGAAAGTCGGGACAAATTTATATCCCATCTATTAATGTATTATTGTACATACTGGTTATAGTGCTCGTTATTGGCTTTGGATCATCAGCGCTGCTCGCGAATGCTTACGGCATTGCAGTGAGTGGCACGCTATTAATGGATACAATACTGTTTATTGTTATTTTGCGACGTTTATGGAAACAGTCCATATGGAATATTGTTTTAGCTGTAGCGCTATTTATTTCTGTTGATACGTTATTTCTGATATCTAATTTGTTTAAGATTCGAGATGGCGGCTGGATTCCCTTACTTATTGCAACAGTGGCATTTATTGTCATGACAACGTGGGCGCGTGCGCGACAGATTGTTGCTAAGAAACGGCAGGTGCTTGAGGGTGATTTGCAGGAATACGTGGATGTTATTCATAGTATGAAGCCATCGCTTCGACGGATACCTGGTCGAGCAGTATATATTAGCCATCATCCGCGGCGGGCACCACTTGCCCTTCACACTGCCGTAGAAGAGCTTGGTGAGTTACATGAGAAAGTGGTGATTGTATCGGTTAATGTTAGGAATGCGGCGCATGTACCCGAAGAAAAACGGGCGATGTTTGATGGCTTAAAGTATAATGACGGTATTAGTTATCTTGAACTTTCGTATGGGTTTCATGATTCGCCTAATATCCCAAGAGCGCTTGGACTTGCACGTCATTTGAGTTCGGAACTCGAATTTGATGTAAGCGACACGGTGTATTTTGTGTCACTTAGTCGGGTGGCACTCACAAAACGACATATCTTGGCATGGTGGCGAAAACGATTGTATGATGCGATGGACAGAAACACTATGAGTACGAGTGACTATTATAGACTACCGGTTGAACGAACAATAGAAATAAGATCGTTAATTAAACTATAAATTGTAATGTACCTTAGGGTTTATCCTGCTTGCGTGGACAAACCCTAAGGTACGCTTACAAAGTAACTAGAGACTCATGAGGAATCCTTGACAGGCCTTTTGATTGGGTGGCATCTTCCCAATCAGCTGAGCCGCTGCGAGCATTTGCTGACGCTCGGAGTGTGCATTTGAAATTGTCTTGAGTGACGTTTCCTTCATGAATTCATACGCAACCTGCTCGATGGCGTTGATCAAACCCAGCCGCGCCTGCACAAGGAATGGAGTTGACTGTTCTACCACCGCATTCATAAAGTGATGTTCAGATTCAAGCTGAAGCGTTTCCCATCTGCTCACCAATCCGAGGTCAAGCGTGGTATCGCTCTTGGCCATCTCAATCAGACGGATGAGGATGCCGGGGATAACGCTCGTATACATACCCCATGCCAACCAAGAGTTGTTCATAAGCAGTTCGGAAAGGTCAGAGATGCCATGTGCGAGAACCTGTTCATTCGAAATGTAGGCGTCCGTGAATCGAACCGAGTTACTCCATGTCGAGCGAAGCCCGATAGGACTCCAATCATACTCAACCTGCACACCCGAAGTGTCAAGCGGCAAGTGGAACACCATGACTGGGCCGTTCTCGCCACCCTCGTTGGCCGTCACCAGAAGGTGATTCTCGTGCGCGCCAGTAGCAAATCGCTTGAGCCCCTTCAACTTCCAAGTGTTGCCGTTTTGGATAGCAATGAGACCGGTTTTATTGACAGTACGGGGGTCGCTACCCAAGGTAGCCGGCCCGCTAATCAGCGACGAATATCGCTGACCAGTATAAGCTAGCTGTGGAAACAACTTGACGGCAAGTGCGTGCATGTTGACAATTAGCGCAATGGACGGCGCTGCTGTAGCGAGATTGCGAAGGAATACGGCGTATTCTACCGGGGGCATATCTGCCAAACTTCCCCAGCTATCTACCAACCTCAGTCCTTCTGAAGGAAAGGCAGCGGCAGCCTCGGCGGCAATTGCCAACGGACGGAGCTCAGGGTGTACCGTTAGTGGCATTGTTGCTCCCTGTTTATCTCTAGCCACCTCTTGTAGGTAAGCTTAAAGAAGTATAGGTAATTTTAGTACTAATTTCAATAAGGCGCGGATATTGACTCTATAATATATTTTGTATAGAGTGGACGATGCGTAAAGTATACGCGACCTTGAGGAGGAGACGAGACATGCTCAAGATCCAGGGCGGACCGCCGGTCGACAACACCACGATTGTTGGCGGAGGAAACGGCACGTCCAACACTGGTGGAGAGGACGACTAGTCCTTCTGATTCTTCTTGACCGGTGGGCACGTTTTATTTCGAAACGTGCCCACCGGCTTTTTAAAATTTCAAGGTATACTTTAATGTATGATGTTTCGCATTCATGAAGAAAAAAAGCTTTGGCTAAAACGAGCATTGCTGGTTGTTATGTTTGCCATGCTTGGTCTGTTTGTGTATGGGGTTGCGAAAAAGCTTGTTTTCCCAAATATAGCTACGGCGCCAGCTAGTCATCCGCAAGTCGTGACCAAAAAACCATCGCAGCCACCCTCCTTGCCTCCTGTGCCGCCAAAACCCAAACCGGATTATTCATTACCGCCAATTACCGATGGGCTTGCGCCAGTGCTTTCACGCATTCCAACAAGTCAACCAGTTGTCTTCTTGGGTATTGATGATGGTGGATACAAAGACCCGAATGAAATTAGTTTGATGAAAGCTAACAACATAAAGGCAACGCTTTTTCTTTCAAATTTATTTATTCTGGACAATCCGGCCTTTTTTAAACAGCTTTCACATGAAACGGGCGCAGTAATTGAAGATCATACACTACATCACTATATTGACTTACCCTATCGTTCTTTGGCGGAGCAAAAAGCCGAAATTTGTGGGGAAGCTGACTATATGCAGCAGGAGTATGGTCGCCGGCCGGTGCTATTTCGTCCACCGGGTGGCGCTTATAGTGTAACCACTCAGCGTGCCGCTGCCGAATGCGGCATGAAAGCGATTATTAATTGGATTGCAAAGGCAAATGGTGGATCGATGCAATACCAGATAGGAAATGGTCTGCGACCTGGTGACATTGTGTTGATGCACTTTCGGCCGGTATTTGCTCAAGATATGCAGGCATTTTTGCAAGCAGAAAAAGCTGCAGGACTGCATACCGAACTGCTTGAAGATTGGCTGACGTCTGGAGAGTGATTATTCCTTCTTGGCTGGTTGCGCATCGAATGTATGAGCAAGTGCTAGTTGCGTGCGTCTAAAGGTAAGTTCGCCGTGGTTGCCACGAGCATTGAAGTATGTGCCAATAAGTTGACCATCATATTCTTTAACCAGCTTTATGACACCTTTATGTGCATTTAATTCTGGTGATTCATAAGAAACTTTCGGCTCGGCATCAAACATCATAAAAAGTGTTGGCTGACTGTCTAGCTCGACAAATTCGGCAACACTAATTTTTGATGACCAGCGTTTGTAATATGTGCAAACAGTAAGGCTAGTAAAGGTTTGGGTGATCTCCATGATTACTCTCGATGTAACATGCTTCCCTTGTTCGTTAGTAAATGAAGAGACTTGCTCACCCAGCCAGCGACCACGTACATCCGGTATGTTTACGATGCCAAGTTTTCTGAAGAGAGGCCAATGCCATGCGACTTTATCGAAAAAGCTAAAGAGGAGGCCATAAGCAGTGAGCGGTGAAATTCCTTCAACCCAAAATGGTAACGAGGGAAAGAGCTGAACAAACCCCCACCCTATTCCAAAACTAATGACTGGAAGAAAGGCGACAAAGAAAATGATGTGACTGGTCTTATGAAATGTGATACCCATACGCTAGCTTAGTGTACGTAACTAGAGGCATGGCTGCAAGTTTTTTATCTGAAAAGTCCAAATACTAAGTTCTATTAGAGGCAAGGAGCCTAAAACAAAAGGAAAAGGCTCCCCCGAATCGCCTGAGGCGATCAGGGGAGCCTTTCCTCAGCCTTGTAAGTAGGCAGCGACGCGGTTGCGATACTGCAATACGTCCTGCCAGGTGACCACGTAGCGGTTGCTGGCCTGAGCCGGTTCGATCACGATTGTCCCACGCTGCTCCGGCTCACCCTGCCTAGGTGCCGCGTAGGGCACCTTAAGAATGGTGACAGGCACGTACCAGTACGGGAACATCGCGTCAGCATATAGCCACTCTTCGGCTAGCATGATGAGCCCCAGATCGTGAATGAACAGCTTTGTGCCGCGCTTCTTCGCAGAGTGCTCGTAGTGTACTCTATACACGTCCACGAGCGCAGAGTACACACCGAGTTCGGCGATGTCGTCTGGCGTAGTAAAGCCAAGTTCGGGCTGTTTTGTGATGTTCGACGGCAGCAGAATGATCTCGTCGTCGTGATACAGCATTACATTGTGTAGCGCCAAGGCGTCGCATGCACCATTGAACGAGTTGCCTTTACCTCCGAGAAGGTTGGTTGACTCGTCACTTGCGAAATCACCCGCCTGGACAAACATAGTGCCGAACATGGTGGTGACATCAGGTGCATTTTGCTGAAGCCATGCAATCTCACTGAGAGGACCGCCGACCAGTATTAGGAGCTTCTCGCCTCTGTACTGTCGAAGATAGTCCACCCCTTGAGTGAAGTAGCCGCTGATCTCGGCGTTTTCCCACGCATTCCACAGATCATAGATCTCCTCATTGGCATGGTGCTTGTGAGGAACCACTGTTCGAAGGGCGGTGTCGCGAACGGAAAGTCCCATGAAGACGGGCACGGTACGACCGGCGCGTCTCATGAAATCCACCATCCTCTTTGTGTTGAGAAGATGGATATAGTCCGAGTAGTCGTTGTCCCGCTCCTCGATCGAAGCGTTGGGGTCGCGGTGGGCCGCTCGTCCGGTGACGAAAATCGCCACTACATTCAGGAGTGAGTCAGGACGAGTCGCTGCCAGTGCGAGTGCTAGATTATCAGCACTTGTGTTGTCAACGAACAAAACGGCGGAGCGTTTCATGTCACCTGCTTAGGTTGAGGAAGTCAGATGCTTTCTGACTATTATATTATAACATAAAATGAATTACATTTCCACTGTAGGATTTTATTTAAAAAGGATATCAATGCCCATTGACTGATCCAAAAGATCAGATTGCGATAAGCGCAGGTAATAACGAACAATCATACGTTGAACCGGCGACGTTGAAAGCATAACTCTATCTCGTTTTCTGTAGGTGTTTGCATTTCGTAGAAAAACTCGTGTTGATCGCTTAGGAATAATCCGCCGCCGAAACGTGCGAAGCTTGGGAATCGTATAATGCTGCGGATAGGTGGCAGTGTAGATCTGAATGGCTTTATTTAGTTCTACGACATCTTTTCTTTTCGCCATTCCAGTCATATAAAAACGAAGTCTGGCAAAAAGGCGAAATGTTGCATTCTGAAATACCAGTGACGCTTGCACCTCATGAGAAAGCGAGATGTTTTGCGCGATTTTTTGCATAGCTTCGATAGCTTTTACTGCTCGCTCAGATGCGCTGTAAGCGGCGTGCGGACGCGTTATGAGCATTCGTAAAAGTGTTGCGAACGTAGGTTGCAACATAAGCGTATCCCATCGTATCCACAAGAGCGTCGGGAGGCGAGTGCGCCGAAGATAGAGTGTTTGCTCTGCAATTTCTGGAATGTAGAGGCCATTTTTTATGGCAATATCAGAAAGCTCGAGTAAGTGGAGAAAGTTGTCAACTTGGAGGATATTGCGTTTTTCACAAAAAGTAGCAACTGCCGCTGGTACGTCTACCCCCTCATACAGCTGAATAGTCACTTCTGTATTAAGCTCATTCCAAAAAGAGCTATTCTCAAGGTAGGTAGTGTTGTTCCAGCTTGCTTTTGCCCAACCGCCCGTCTGACACCAAACGTGAATGCCAATAAACGTTTTAAGCTGGGCGAGGCGTTCAAAATAATGGGCATACTCCCAGCCAACAAACGAAGGGTATATGCCCATTCCCTCCCACTCACGACGCGTTTGCAGCTCAATTATTTTTTTGTGTGTACCGTGAAAAAAGAGTGGATTGAGCGAAAGATAGCGCATAAAATCAGTATCGCCAGACTTCATACTAATGATTAGCGCAGTACTGGATATAGAGGAGAAAACAGCATCAAATGTATGCTTATTCCAAATAAGATCCCCAATGGGATATACACCTACGGTCCAGGTTCTAAAAATAAGCTGTTTGTTTTGTGCTTCAAATAGTGGCAGGATTTTTTTAAGAAGCGCATTTGCTTGTTTTGGAGTGCGCAGGGTAAGGTGGCTTAGAAAGTTCCCCTTTACGTCTTTGCCATCGTGCTCGCCAATACGCAAAATAATCCCATCAATTTCTGGGAAAGTCTGAAAAGCTATTTCGAGCGTTTGTAAAAAGAAATCACTGGGATGAAGCTGTGTGTGATTAAGATGGGTTTTGATCTCATCATTATAAAATAGATAGTCGGTATTGATAAAAATGCGTGCGCTCTCTTTTTTAGCAATCGCAAATAGCTGGCTATATAGCTGCTGATAATCTTCTAAAAGTGTCCTTAACTCGGGTGTGTAAAAAGGATGAATAACTAAGTGGGCGAGATCGTCAATGCTAAGACTGTCGTATCCGAGTGATTGAACGGTATGAAGATATGTTTCAAACCGTTGTACGATCTCTGATCTCACCGACTGAGGAAGGCGGTTATTTTTCTCGAGGGTGACGAATGGTACCTTTGACCAGTTGCTACTATCCAGGGTTTGTCTACTAATGCAAAATGGCCCGAGTGCATCGATAATACGGAATTCATGTTGAGGAATATGATTCACCCTGCAAGTATAGCAGGAGGTGTCGCGTAAGAGGCTTTTGTTGCCAAGTGTCAATTTACCAAGCTTGGTGAACTAAATTGTCAATATGTAAGCGATTGACAAACGCATGTCCTAATGTACAGTTGTATACGCCTATCTAGGCAACAACGGATGTTTAGCGTAAAGGAGCTACGGCTATGTGCGTAACGTTAGCCCCAGCAGAGATTACCGGTACAAGCACGTACGTCTACGCAACCAACCTCGGTATGGGGCCAGTGCATGTGTGTGGTTATCAGAATACGGCTATAACTTCGGGTCCCAATTGCATGTTCTTAAACTTCGCTGGCCAGGAACTTTCTTTGCTTCATGGGCCAGAATATACTCATAGCTTCATGAATGACCTAACATGGTCATTGCCTGAGCTAAGATATGTTCCAAGCTTCCAGAGTAAAGGAATCTACGGAGTAGTTCCGCGCGGGGTTTCGGTTGAGAACTACGGTGACTATACCATTATTCTGGCGCAAGGTCCGGCAGACATTTTGTCGGCTCTAAGTGAGGTTCCTGAAGATCGTCGGCCACAATATACGAGACAACTTGAGGATTTGGTGAATTTTTATATGTACCATTATCCCCAAGATAGCTTTGTGCTGGGCTGCTTCAATGGGGCGGTGCGTCGTCGTCATCCAATTGCAGTGAGCTATCGACCACGGAACTCGAGCGTATTGACCGCACCAGGACTCGATGGTCATGATGGTCGGATTCCTTATATCGGCCAGCTGATGTATAGAGATTTTAAGGTAGCATTTGGTGTTGCTGGATATAGAGGGGCATACCGTGTCAATTATCAAGATTCTGTGAGTGGCCAGCTGTGGGCGCCCGAAAGTGTGGTTGGCTTTATCGATAACCGCACCGATGGTCCAAACTGTGACTACGTTGTAGCCGTGGATGTGGTTATCGCTGGGCTAACAGGAGTAGACTTGGCGCACCAGCTGATTACTATTTAGCTAGGATTTGGCGGAGGTGAGACTCTTTGAGGACTTTTGTCTTTTCGAGTCTCTCTCCGCCAAACGACTGCCTCTGAATTTAAAAGTGCTGAGTATTAAAAAGATCACATTAAGTGATCGGTATGAAATAATGAAAATAAGGACTAGCTGTAAGGGTGGGTTGGTAACAAACGTATCCAACCCACCCTTCTTTTACAGAGTGGCTGCAAGGCTCCTGAAGTCTTGGTAAGAATCAATAATTCTGTAATTACCGCCGTAAAGAATGCCTGGCCGCTCTGACTGCTTGTACAAGATGAGTTCTATTCTTGGTTTGGGCCAAGAAATGAAAAGCCCGAAGGCGACTAGGTTGGGAAGTTGTATGTCATCGCTGGCAATTGTACCAGCGCGCACCCAGTAGGTTTCTCTTTTCAGCGTAATTCTGGTGATAGCCCAGGGTTTTACCTCCCATTTCCACTCGGGGAAAAGCCACACGCTACGGAGCCTCCGCCGAAGAGCGGAGCTGAACTCCTTAAAAGGTTGGCCTTGATTGAGGGAGTCACGAATCATAGCGATCGCCCTTTCATCGTTGTACGGCTATATACTTATAACATATGTATATATAAATAACAAATCTTAATCACATATAGACAACTAAAGTGCGAGCCGATTCAACTTTGTTGGAGCGGCTCGCTGCTGTGTGGTCATCTGAGAAGGTTATTTTCGGGCTAGGGAAGTGGCGTACAGACAACCACTTCCCTAGCCGATTATCAAGGAGTAGCGGGACCGCAGGCGATCAGCCGCACAACGTCATCGACGATTTCCCAAGCAAAGCGAATATTACCCTCTCGGTCGAGCACGATAGCTGTGATGGCGCCAATCCCAAGTTCTGCAGATGCCCACCAGAAAGCCTCTTCATCTGTTGAGATGTTGTTACCCCAGGTTACAACACTTACCTTAGCGTCAGGTGTCTCCACAAAGGGAAGAATCCATTCACCAGTATAATGAGGTGCACGAGCAAGGTAATGCATTTCGTCTGTGTCAGGGTTGCGCGTCCATACTACCTCAATCCGATTCTCTGTCTTGAGGTAGGCACGGTACCACCTTTCGGAAAGAATATCTGGATCCTGCAGCCACATTTCAACTTGATAGGCATAGTCAATTGTACCGCCCCGACCAATCTGGGCTACACGACTGCCTCGCGCGGAGTTATTCATATCGTCATCGTGGAGTTCGATTGCGTACACGATGGTCCTTTCACTGTTGTCCTCGAACTATATTAGTATGCCACAGTATCTGGTAACTGAATATTTTATAGTATGATGCCTGAACGATTTAATGCTGTATAACAAAAGTCACCCCGAAAGGTGATTCAAATAATATCGTGGTAGCCCTACCTGAGGCCCTTGCACACCTCGGTAGACCCACCCTACGTCTACTCAAACTAGCCGAAGGCTGGTCGGACGACGCCCCTGACGAAGTGCCATCGCCTGCCTATCGCACACTGCGTCAGTTGCGCCTTGAAGAGGTTGACCACAGGCCCAGTTCGTCGAGAACAGTAGTGTTCTCCAATTGGCTGATGTACTCGTCGATACTCGGTGTGTAGTCTTCGAGCAGGCTGGCGACGGTCATTTGAACAAATTCATCTAAATCTAGTCGGCCATCAGATCGAACGTCGGCAAAGTCTAGAGCGATTATCAGGCTGTCATATTTCGGGTTGCCTTCGATGCTCGAACGGTCGTTGAGTTCGGTAGTCTCGGCATATTTCTTGACCTCGGTGCAGAGGGCGTTGTATAGCTCGGCAAGCTCATCTTCGGGTGCCCGCCCACCGGCATAGTCTTGAACCGCCATCAAGGGTGAAAGATTACGATTAGCGAAACCGGTCGCGACAGCCTTTGCGTGTTCCGCTATGGCCGGCAACGTCCTCAGTGTTGTGTATAGCTCGGATAGTTGCATGCTGTTCTTCTCGCTCCAAGAGTGTCGGCCATGTCGGATGATTCAGGTTGTTTAAACTTGGTGCCCCGCTTGAATCTCTTCACGTAGTACGCCGAGAGCATCGATAGTGCGTCGTTGGACAACTTGCCAGGCGTATTGGGGGTCAACGACCGGATAGGGCAATCCAAGCAGAGTCAAACCGCTCACGCCTCGCCTCTCATTGGCCGGATGCGCCAGCCCAACGCGTACTGGTCAAGTCACCTGACGTCCGTACAGACCGGAATCGACGACATCGGCAAGAACAGGTCGGCGTGATGACCACGGCGCTCAACATCGCGATCTGGGTGTCCGTGGTCGTCTGCGTCATCGGGATCGTGGTGATCGCTTGTTGGTTGCTCCTGGACTGGCAGCGTGAAGTCCAGCAAGCCCGGGCTGCTTCCCGGATGGCGCGGGACTACTGCGGCGTCGCCGGCGAGGCCGAGGTCGTCAAAGCCGCCGAGTACACTTGGCCGATTGTGGCGCAGCAGCCGCAGAGGTTCTACACCGGAGCGATCACCGTTCCGATCCCGCGTACCGTAGTGGATGTCGTTCTTCCATCGCCCTGTGTCGAGTATGAAGAACCCGTTGAACTTCACTGGCCCCCTGTCGACGTTGATCGACTGGTGACCAGTGGTGCTCACCTGAAGACCGATGTGTTTCCTGTCATCCACGACGAGTGGTCCAACAAGGTGACGTGACTGGTTCTCGTGGCGTTGACGTGATACTCCCGCGTGTCATTCCTTACTGATCCTGTCTAAAGATTGGCTTTGTTTCGAGGTCGTGGGCGAATTTCACGGCCTCTTCTTTTAACTGAATCGGGTTGAACCAGCCGTTGATCGCACTGTGTAGTTCGCCTTCTAGTTGTGCCAACTGAGACCTTGCCGCTTCAATTTTTCCTTGGTCGCGCAATATTTCAGCGCGAAGTCGCATGCCGCGGTACCGCAAGTTCGTTTTCGAGTACGGGCCTAGCCGTGGGCCGCCGTGTAGGCCGTCTTTGAGCAGTAAGTCAACCTGGTCGAGCGCGTCGGTTAGCGCACCTCGACGCCTTAGTATGTCACTCAGGAGTAACCTTGCGTCGGCCGATGAAGATAAATCACCCGCCAGATTGCAGTGCTCAATGTAGGTTTCGAGCTCTATCTGCACACTGCCGTCGCTTGAGCTTGAAAACCTTGAGAGGGTGAGCTTATGATTCAGTTCTTTGTAGAGGAAGCTGGAAGAAGTTATGCAATTCTCGATGTAGGTTTTGGCTAGTCGATCCCTCAGTAATACATGAAGGAACTGAAAAGTGCCGCCAGACTGGCGAAGAATACCGAGTCTATGTGCGTCGCTGAGAAATCGCATAAACTGTCGTGGGGCGAGGTTGTGTGAAGCGAGTCCTAAGGTGCTTGTAAACCAGACACCGCTCGCGCTAAACAGTACTGTGCTTGAAGCGGTCACGACCAAAGCAGGGATAGAAAGGAGTGTGCGAGCGTCATTATGGACGAGAGTGATGTAAACGCTGCCAGTCAACAGTGAAATCAAAAATATGGCTGCCGTCGTGACGGTAGTACGAGTGTCTGACTCTAAAAGCTTTTGTGGACTGTCGACGGCCGTATCGCTGAGTGCTGGTGCGAAGAAGATGCAGAGCGAGAAGGCTATAAATGCTAGTATAAGTAGAAGCATAAGTCCACTGTCAGCACTGTCGCTCGATGCGGCTAGAGCAATGCCTGAAATGAACCCAACGCCGATGCAGTAGCGACCTAGTAAAGCCGTTGTGTAGGCATCTCCGTCTCGGAACACGCCAAAGATGCTGCCCCAACTCCATCTTCTTGGTAGATAGTTTTTGCCAAGTGCGAGGGCTATGGGCGACAATAGAAACATTACTACACCGACAGTGCCAAGTGGTGCGCTGTCGATTAGCCATGAAATACCCATAAGTGTGAGGCCGCTGGCAAGTAGAATCGTGACCGGTCTTCTTAGTGGAGAGGCGACTTCCGCTATTTGAAGTTTCCACCACGCAAAATCCTCGCTTCTATGCGAAACGAGAGAAGCTGCTAAAAGACCCAGCCAAACTTTGGCATTTCCGCGCCCCCAATCTCTGTAGGGCATCTCCGTGGACCGAAGTGGCGGGTGGTCTACGTCGAAACGGGTATCAACGAACCGGTCGAGTAAATGATTTGCTATTTCGCGTGTGGTGGAAAAATTGAGAAGTTCGCTTGGGTCTTGCTCGGACCGACTGTAGACTGATTTGGCGAGCATGGCCATAAGTGGAGTCGTGAGTACGTCACGCAGTCTCTGTTTAGCCTGTGCATCTTCTGTATCTGCCTGGCCTATAATCGGGGTCCAGTGATCTTGGTAGCTGCCACTGCGAAGATATTTGGCGACATCATCAAAGTTGAGATCGTCGATGGCAAGCACTGTGGCGTCGCGCAGCTCACTATTTCCAGCCGCCACGATAGCCTGATACTGCTCGGGTCGACTCATCACCACCAGTTTGTCTCGAATCGCCCCATTGATAGTCAATATGGCGCTCTCGCGAACTAAGAGGGGAAGTTCGTCAAGTCCATCCAGGATTGGCAGTATGTGACCGTTGCGAACAAGCTGTGCCGCGGGTGTCTCGTCCCATTTACACCTTTTCTCTTTATACTTATACTGCTCATTGAGACACCCGATGACCCAGTCGTCAAGAGCTGTATGAGCCGGGTTCCATGACGCAACGTTAAGCACTACAGGCACCCGGTCGCTGAGCCTGCGTGGCTCAAGTAGGGCAAGCGCGATCGACGTTGCGAGAGTGGTCTTACCTGCACCTCCGCGACCCAAGAACACAAAACGAGCAGGCTCATCCGATGAGAGGGCGGCAACGATCTCTTCGATCGTTTCGGGCGTTCTGCGTTGTCCAGCGTTGTGACCAACAATGGCGGGGTCAGTCACGGCTGACCAGGTCAGCTTAATGGGTAGCGGATCTTCGACATTGTTTGCTTGCTGGTCAGTTTGCAGCTGCCTACGCACCCGCGCGGCGAAGTTGTGCACCGCCTTTTGTGTTTCAAGATCGAGGGATCTTGCGATGTATGGAACGGATGTGACCATGCTCCCCAGGGGCTGCGTCATCGAGATATCTGAAGGCGTCAGTTCCGCGAGGAGATTTCTGACTTGACGCCGGGTGTCGGATTCTTCTAGATGCTTCCGCAGAGCTACGTCGAATGCTTCGGCAAGCGTGCCGTCCTTGATTCGCCTCCTTGTCGTAGCTGAAGAGATAGTACCTAGCCAGACCGACGCTTCCAGCAGGGTTTGACCTCTAGGACCCTTATTGTACTGCTTCGCCTTGATGTGTTCCCACTCTTTGTCATTAGGAACGACAAAAAGCCGAACCCGGCTGAACTCTTCTTTGTAGTTCTTGCCTATTAGCTTGAGCAGTGTTGCAGCGGAGGCGGCCTGGAATGTCGGGCTGTTCTTCTGCTCGCTCTGTAGGAGTTGGTTTAGGGCGTCCTTCCGGGCATTGTCTGCCACTGCCAGTAGGACTTCATGCAGCAGTCTGGTGCAAATATTGTGGGCTACACCATTTTGGTCGATCGACGACTTGAGAAGGTTGTGAAGAGCTTGACATCGACTGAGATTTTCTGGTCCTGCGCCTACTTTCATGAGCCTATTAAGCTCGACCAGCACAGCTGAACCGACTCCAGGGGTCTTCTCGTCCACATTACCTCCAGTCTGCGACTGCCAGGGAACAGTGTATTGCTCTCCCGGAAGTTGCGGAAGGTATGCGAGGGTAGGCCGAGGCAAAGCCTTCATTTGAACCAACCTTGAAATTTATTCGTATTGTGATTAAATAAAGAAGGGTCGACCCCTCTTTGATTGGGGTCTTGCATGATTAATGCATCATATGTCCTTCTCTCGTTCACCGCTTGGGCACGCAAAACGCCATCATTTGAACTTTATGGTGGCGGCCGATGTCTTGCGGACTATGTCTATACATGGGTGAGGTCTGGGGAGGGGTGGAGCACGTGCAACTTCGACTTCGCGCAGATTCAGTCGGTGACTCTCATTATCGCGGATCACTGGTTACGCAATCCCGCCGTGACGGACTTGTGCGAGTTTCGTAATGGTAGCCACGTAACTGTTCAGCGACGACCAGTCGCGACAGTATTCGACGAAGTTCATGGATATGAACATCCTCTGCTTGATCCGGAAGGGATCAAGCAACTTTTTCAAGTGTTATAGCTTTGTTTTGGCTCTTCTGGTCAGTAGTCCTTGTTAGTCCAAGTCGACCCCACCTCGCCCGCTCCCATGGAGCGGGCTTTCCATGTCGGGGCATGTCGTCGCTTGTCACAAGATGTCCCGAACCGCCTTTGAGCTGCGAAAACAAATTTTTTCTCGTGACATCTCGTGACAAGGGAACACCTACTACCTGGGATGTGATGCACTCAGTGCGGTCAATACAGGGAACGCTCAAGTTCGGCTCCAACTGATACGTGATAAATGACGATCGAACAGGAGATTCCTATGTCCATCGCGTTAGGACTCAGTCTTGTCCTGCTCGCCTACCTCATCGTCCGTTTTCACCAGTTCCTCCGTGATGCTCGTTCGGTCATGGGCACGAACAGGAAC
>CAZTOK010000012.1:0-37120 GCA_964615445.1 uncultured Candidatus Saccharibacteria bacterium
TTCGTTGCTGGAGCCGAAGACGAGGATTGAACTCGTGACCCCCGCCTTACCATGGAAGTATTGGATAACTCCTAAAGGTTTGGCCGTTCTGTGGTAGATGAGATTGTCAAAGTTCGTCCTGGAAACTATTTACATAGTACCGTAAGCGTAACGATTTGTCAATGCCTTAAGCGTAATTTTATGGTCGTAAAAGAGTTAGACTGCGTGGTATTGATTATAGACTTTTCGTAAATCTTCGTCTACAACGTGTGTGTACATTTGCGTCGTTTGTAAACTAGAATGTCCCA
The DNA here is from genome assembly GCA_964615445.1 of uncultured Candidatus Saccharibacteria bacterium. Lineage (GTDB taxonomy): Bacteria > Patescibacteriota > Saccharimonadia > Saccharimonadales > Saccharimonadaceae > JALRBM01. The sequence continues at coordinate 288 of CAZTOK010000012.1, forward strand.
GCAACACCTGTACGTATCGCATATTAGCGTTATTCCTAAGCAAGTCAGTTGCGAATGAGTGCCGGAGTGTATGCGGGTGTACGTTGAGCCCTGACCGTTTTCGTACAGATTTAAAGGTTTCTTGTATGACTCCTGGCGTAATCCTTTGGCCAGCGTCTGTAAGAAAGAGTGCGGGTTTGTTGTCCGTCCGGCTTTCCAAGTATTCTTTCAGGTATGTTCGGGTGCGCTCGTCGAGGAAGCAAAGACGTACTTTACCGCCCTTTCCGATAACTGTGAATGAATCATCCTTAATTGTTGTCCTGTCTAGCATGCACAGTTCACCTACGCGGCAGCCGGAAGCGTATAAAAGTGAGATTATTGCCTTGTTTTTTATACGGTTTGTAGAGTCTATAAGGAGTTCGACTTGTTCTTTGGTGATAAAGTCCGGGATATGCGCGGCCCGTTTTGGTATGGGGATTAATTCAACATCCAATACATCATAGCCACGCTTCTTTAGATGTGTGAGCACGACTCGTAATTTAATAATGTAATTCCTTACCGTCGTCTGAGAACGCCCCTTGTCTAGTGATATCTTCCAGTCACGTACCATTTCAAAGGTCAGAGAAGATATTTCGATGTCACCCAAGAAATTCAAAAGGGCTCGAAGACATACATAATGGTTTTCTTCTGTCTTAGCAGATTGGCCACGGAACACAATGCAGTCAAGCCGGTAGACTTCAAAAGCCTCGGAAATGGTCATTACTTAATAGCTCCACACCTAAGTGTTAATTATTGTAGTAGATCTTATATCCCCTGTATGTGTGATTGATTGCATACACACTCTGGCAATGTAGAGTGAAGTTACGTGCTGTAGGTCACATTTGAAACCCTTGAATGTTTTTGTTTCATGTAAATATATTTATTTTAGACACTAAGAATGCTCCCCGCTATTGTGTACGGGGAACCCTCTGACTTATACAACATGAAGCAACGTCTCTAAGGCGCTAAATCTACGGTGGTCATAGCCTTGCTTAAGGGCTTATGTTTTGTTTATAGAATCTATAAAGTACTAGCCGATCTTTATATAAAAATCAGCGAAAACTATATAGTTCTAGGAGTACATACAACTCCGACCACAGCAACTACCTTTTAATCCCTTCCGTAGTATCACCTCTACCCTCTTGCGCAGAGCGTACGAGGGGCAACATATAGTCTGTTGCCCAGTGACTCTGAGCATGAAGTGACGGCTGTTATGAGCAAATTTATGCGTTTCATAACTATCGCTAGCCGATAGCGTGCTGTATAAGTTTTTAATAAAACCCTATTGACATTTCAAAAGAAGACAAAACAAAAGAGCCCATTTCTGGGCCCCTTGCCATGAACCTCAAGGCCAAGGGAGTCCTGACCATGAGATGAGTGTTCGTGAACCTTTATTGTAACATAACAGGCGTGTATCCGCTATAGAAATAGAATAAATAAAGGTGTGTAATTGATTTTAAGATGTTTGTGTGCTATAATTTACGCACAATGATACAAACTTACTTCAAATGTGAGTATTGCGGACAGTTTCAAAAGATAGAAAAGCGAGCACGGAAGTTCTGTAATCGGAAATGTCAGAATAGGGCTTACTACAGGAGGAAGAATGGCAGAACCTAAAATTATCACCAAAGTTCTTGTGGGCTCCCGTTTACATGGGTTAAACAACGAGAAATCGGACTACGATTATCGCGGCATACATATCCATGAACTCAAAGATGTCCTTAGTCCTTTTCAAACACTTAAAAATACTACTTGGATTGAGGGCGACGTAGACAACACAAGTTATGAACTTGCCGATTTTTGCAAACAAGCAACTCACGGCAACGCTACCATCCTCGAAGTATTCTTTAGTAATCAGGTGATAGAAACTTCCCCGACAGCTGAAAAAATGAGGAAAAACTGGCACAAATTTATGGATACTGACAAATTTGTACTGGCCTCTCGCGGATATGCAGCTAACCAGTATAACAAGATGGAACTATTTGAAGATGTAGGAGTACGTGATAATCGTCGTACTGCTAAATTTGCTATTGCCTACTGTCGCGTTCTTTGGCAATGTGCCGAATATTTAAAAACCGGTGATTTTAAGTGCCAGATAGAAGAACCTCTAAAATCTTTTCTGCTTGAAGTAAAGAATAATTTTGATAACAAACAGATTCCGGCCCTCACAGAGTTATTCATGAACTTACAAGCAGATATAACGAAAGCCTGGAAAACTGCACCCAAAACCAAACCAGACATTAAATGGATTGAGGATTTTATCTATGAAGCCTACACTTCCTAAATGTATATTCTGTAATGCCGATCTTGAAGAGGATCTATTTAATGGGGCCTACGGGTGTGATACGGGTTGCGAATATGTGACCATTGAGATCGAATGCCCTAATTGTCGTAAGATCGTGGGGAGTAGTGGGGAATTTGGATACTACAGCAGTGATCAAGAACGTGAAGAATACCGCGAAAACTTTTTATGTGAGTTTGCGCAAGAAATGGAAAGGTTGCAACGTGAAAAAGCTAGCAATAATCTGTGACATTGATGGAACCTTAGCGCATATGACTAACCGTGGCCCATTTGATACGTCAAAATACGCCGATGACTCAAAAGATGATTTTGTGCATGTACTTTTTAGTACTCTATCTCGCCACTATGCTGCCACACGAATCATTGTATCTGGCCGATCGGAAGAGTTCCGAGATGTTACTGAAAAATGGCTAGAAGATCACTGCGTAAGCTACACCCATCTTTATATGCGTAACCCTAAACGACGCGACGATAAGGGCAACAAGGTTAACGACGCAATTATCAAACGTGAAATTTACGAACAGCATATAGCTCCTCATTATCAAGTAATCTGTTGCATTGATGACCGTAATCGAGTGGTGGACATGTGGCGCAATGAACTAGGTCTTAAAGTACTGCAAGTAGCAGATGGAGATTTTTGATGACTGATTTAGATGAAAAGCTAGAAGAAATACTGGGACTATACCGTAGGGACATTGAGCGTCATTACGGCGGCAGAACGATAGGCAAAACACTAACTGGAGACGAGGCTGTCAATCATATCAAGCAAGCTTTTAAAGATGCTGGCTACATAAAACCCAAAATCGTTCTTCCTACTAAACGTTTAACTTGTAATAACTGTCATCGCTTAGTTGCCATGACCTCACTAATGACCGGCCAAGAATGGTACGAGAAATTCAATGAGTCATTAGCTGATACCTTTTCAATGAAGGGAGATTTCAAAGAAGGTTACAAAGCTGCTCAAGCATCATCATTAGAGGCTGCTCGTAGAGCTAGTGGTATAGAACAATGAAACTCCAAGAATTAGTTGACAAGGTCATAACCGATATTCGTCACTATCGTCCTTTCGGCGAAGAATGGACTGGTAAAAAATATCCACAATGTGAGCATCGAATGGCAGCCTGGAAGATTCAACTACAACAAGCAGTAGTATCAGATTCGCCAATTGACTATATGTATGAACAGGTATTTGGTGATAGTCAGTCTGAAATACTTGAAGTAAACGGTATAAAACATCAGTGGACTAATGATTAGGCCGACGTTTCTAAATTGGCAAGACTTATCATAAAATTGATGGTTAAAAAATAGCACCCTATCATCTCGAAGAGTGCTATCTTGCTAAGAACAGATTGTGGAGGGTAACAACAATCTTTTGAGGTTCTCGTTAGTAATGGGGGATAACAGGTGCGAAGGCTATTCGTAAACAATCCTTATAGCATGCATTATACCCTTGTGCTTTAATTATTGCAATAATGTCGCAATAATCTAGAGATGTTATAATAGTCATATGCTATCTAATCTTTTGAGTGATTTATGAGTGGTCGTGTAGAAAACCTAAAACCATTCACTGGTGCAGACGATCCCCGTCGGATGAATGGAAGACCTAAAGGCGCCCTCTCCCTATCTACTCATATCCAGAATCTCCTGAACGACGAGAACTTTGAGATTGATCTATTAGACTCAAAGGTTGGGTACAAAAAACATAAAGGCGCTCCGATCAAAGCAATAGTCATCGCAGCAGTACAGCGTGCCCTCCAAGATCGTGATAATGGCATCAAGTATATGGACTGGCTTGCTAAGTATGGATATGGTGTTCCGCAGGGTGATGAGCCAGAAGAGGTGCATGTTAAGTTTGAAGTCGTAAACAGAGTACCCAAACCAAAAGAAAAGTGATATATTGTAAGTAGGCACATCAGCCCCGTTTACGCGGGGCTTTTTTATTTGGAGAACACATGGCATCGCTTCCACAACCCCAGTCGCAAAAATCAGAAAATGGTAAAACTAACTTCGGTGGCGCACCAGTAGACGGCAACCGCTCTTTCCTGGTTGGTGTAGGCTGCTGGTTTCAGACGCAGGATGCTACACCAACGACTGCTTTAACCTCTCCCCTTACTGTTACGACTACCACCGTACAAAACCTGGTCGTACCACTTAATGCAGTGAGCATAACAATCACCCCAAAAACAAACAATGTCCAAGTAAGTGAGGTATCTGGAACTTCGAGCCTTTCGCAATATGTTGAGATACCTGCTGGCTCTACACAGACATTCAGCGTGGCGCGTCAGAACAATATTTATCTGCTCGGTGTGACCGGCTCGTCAGTTGTAAGCTTTTCATTTCAGACGATTTAGGAAATTAAGATGCCGAACCCTATTAAAAACCCTACACAATGGCGACCCGGCAGCGGACACGGCTTTGTTGTGCCGACCGGATCTTTAACAATTGCGACAAAAGCCGGGCTACTACTAGTCAATAAAGCTGGGCTGCGTGTAGTGCAAAATCCGACACAAGTTGTACCTAAAAACGCGACAGTGTGGACTGCGAGCGGCGTATGACACAAACTAGCACAACAATTACTGTTGACTCTCTCCCTACTGCCAACTCGGTTGACAGAACCCAAGACAGGCTGCTGATCTATACTGCGTCGGCTACAGATATACAAGGTATAGCTCCCAACACCATGCTAGGGCTGTCTGGCAACCCCGTTGGTACCACAGATAGCCAAACGCTATCTACGAAGGTCTTGGACAATTCAAATACGATCACGCTCAAAGACACGTTATTTACCCTTCAGGACGACGGAGATACAACTAAACAAGCTAAATTCCAGCTCTCTGGTCTTACAACTGCCACGACTAGAACGTATACCTTACCAGATGTGAGCGATACGCTTGTCTCACTCACGGCTACGCAGACACTTACTAACAAAACACTCACGAGCCCAACGATTAGCTCACCTACTATTACAAATGCCACAATCAGTACAGATACAATTACGGGCTTTACCACGTCAAATACAGGCACAATTTATGGTATCTCAATTAGTGCTGGGGTGCTTTCGACGGCAAACTCTATCGCCGCGGGCACAATTGTGCAGAATGGGGTCGCCGCTTCACAGCTGGCGACAAGTGCAATCACGCTTGGAGAATCTCAAGTTACTACAGGTCAGGCAAGTATAACAACGGAGACTGACCTTACGGGACTTTCGGTTACAGTGACCGTGCCCGCTGGTGGGCGCAAGGTAAAAATAACCGCCTCTGTCGTTATTGACAACTCAGTTACTACAGACACCTCGATTGTTTATATAAAAGAAGGCTCGACCTATCTGCAATCCCGTATTACATGGCAGGCATCCGGGTATAAACCCTTGGAGTTTTCTTGGACTGGAACGCCAACTGCTGGATCACATACCTATAAGGTATCACTGGCAAGGAATAGCGGCACCGGTACGACTTCTAGCAATGCCGGCGTGGTTGCAAGTACTGTTTTGGGGTATGCCTTTATACGTGCGGAGGCGGTATGATTACTTTCCAACAGTTATATACCGAGGCGGCAGATGGCTGCGGCATCAATCTTACGGACACCGTCAATGTAAATTTCATTAAACGGAATATTAACAATGCGCTCAAACTGATGAAGAGCGATGCCCGGCGCTACTTTACACGTAAAGAAGTTGTTGCAGACCTCAAGCCAAACCAACAGTACTACACACTTCCAGCTGACTGCATTCGAGGCTCGGCAGTACGGGTAAATAATGGATCTTTAATCTTTCCGATCACCGGGATTGAATCTGAAATCGCATTTAATGCTTTGAATGTCATACCAAACTTTGCAATCTTTTACCCGCAAAAGTACTTTTTTCGTGGCGCTACTGAGGTAGGCGTATGGCCAATTCCCTCTCAGTCTCTGCCTGGTGGGCTTATTATTGCCTACGAGGGACGCATGGCAGACATGTATTTAGATGACACGGTAGGCGTAAATATAACCGTTACGAACGCGAGTCAGACAATTACCTGCACCACGCATTCGTTTAAGCCTACGATGGTCGGCATGAAGTTCAGCGTTACCGATGGCACAGATGGCAACTGGTACACGATTCTCTCCTACACGAATGACAATACCCTAGTACTCGATAACTATTACCAGGGTACGACAACAACCACAACCTCAACAATTATTGGTAGCTGCCCTGACATCCCAGAAGAATACCATATAGCGCTGGAATTTTACGCGCTGCATATCTTCCACCTTTTGAAGCGGGGAAACGTTGGAAAATCCAACGAGTTTAAAGCCTTGTACGACAACCTGCACGATGGGTACGTAGGTGCATATTCCTCTAAAGAGACGAGCCAAGTTATTACACAGGACAACGGGCTCGTACCATATAACCCATTACTTGTGCCGCCAATGGGGCTAACGGGGTGATATGGCTGGACAGAAAAGCGACCCGCAACTCCCAGTAATTAACACAAACTACTTTTATGGGGGCAGCACGATCGACTACAAGTTGGGGATTCCAAACTCCTTCTATTCTTCAGAATGCCTAGACTTCCGGTCAGTCCCTTCTCAAATTTCAGTCTTGCCGGGTCCCAGTACGATCGCGTCTAATCTTAAAGGTCTAATCACTGCGATGGATCAGGACTTGAACGGAGTACGATATGGTGTTGACCTCAATGGCTGGGTGTACCGGATTAACACCTCGGATGTCATCACTCCACTATTCAAGATGAATACTGCGGGGGCAAGCGGCATACTTTACAATGCGATCACTGACCAACTTTACATACCAGACCAAACAAGTATTTCTCTGTATGGTCAACTTACAAGCGCGGTTAGTTCTCCAAGATGGCGGCCCTCACAATTCAAGCACTCTGCATCGAATGCTCCAGGGACTGTAAATCTTTTTAATCCTGACGACGGTTTGTTCGATGGTGCGACTCGGAATAACTCCCAAAGTATCGTTACAGGTATTACATTATCTTCTCAAGTTTCAACGAATACCACAGAAACAACCCCAGTTCCTACTAGCATTACAGAGACCAGCGCTGGGCTTTGTTTCTTTAACCCAGACATCGAGCCGTTTTATTCTATAAACCCCTATATAGTAGCTCCCGGTACTGGAGACTGGACCCTGACGCTCCACGATTCATTAAATAACGTGCTTGCCACAGTGACCGTAGCCAACGCCAGCTTAACTGCAAATAGTTACAACGAGTTTAAATTCTCGTCGCAGATTCGCGCTCTAGTCAATGCAACGCAGACCGGACAAAGTGCCAGTTACCACTTTCATCTAACCTCGACTAAAAATGATGGCACAGTCGGTAGTATCACTGCTGGGGACATGACAAGTGCCGACTTTCTTTTGTTTGCCTATGCTTTAGTACAGCCTAATAACGGCTTGCACCCTACGACTCTGTTTACGGGCAATGGCGTGCCGTTTCTGTGTGTGGGAAACGCAAACTACCTTACAACGTATAATTTCGGAAATGATGCCCAACCTTCTAACTCTCAACTAGTTCGTCACCAATTATTTTTTAAGCCAGGCGAAGAAGTCTGCGGTGTTGATACTAATAACCAGTATTGTGTTATTGGGACAGAGCGGCGCTCAAAGACAGCAGGCCGCAACGTACAACATGGCTGTCTTTATTTCTGGGATTCAACCATAAACGCCCCGAACTTTAAGATAGATTTGCCAATGGGCGCACCCTACGGAATCCACACTGAAAACAGTGTGACGTATTTCACCTGTGCCGGAGCTCTCTATGCTTGGAGTGGCGGACAGACTGTTATTAAAGTTCGGAAGCTAGCATACGAAAATACAGATTATCTTAACGCTACCGATAATACAATGGTCTATCCTAATATGCTCGCGTCACGATACGGGCTCTTAATGATTGGATACCCCTCAGTAACCTCTAATTCGAACACGAAGTTTGGTGTATGGAGCTGGGGAACAGTCGAGCTTACCTACCCTAACTCATTCGGTCTGTCTTACGAGTTAGCGAACGGTCTTACAAACTTTACTTCCCAGAATCAATTACAAATGGGCTGTGTGTACAACTTTGTGGATACCATGTACATATCTTGGTCTTACATAGATACGAACTCAGTTCAGCATTACGGTATGGACAGGCTCAATAATTTTTCGGGACCGGCACCAAAAGGTTCGTGGAGGTCGTTGATTTGGGACGGTGGCGCAACGTACAAACAGAAGCGTGGTGCAAGAATGAAGGTTCGATTCTTACCGCTCCCTGCCGGGTATACTTTGCAAGCTTTCTACTCAGCAGACCGTGGCCCGGATGTACTGAGCCCAAGCGCGGTGCAAGGTGACAGGACAATTGTATTTGAAGCAACCGTGCGCTGTGCAGAGCTCCAATGGGGGTTTGTGTGGACACACGATGAGGCAACACAACCAGCTATAATACTTGACTGTAGTATGCAGATCGACACGTTAGCTGATGAAGAAGACATGCGCAAAGATGAAGTTAATTCAATAACAGGGACAATATAATGGCAGAATACTCAGATGCTACATCGCAAAATGCTCCATCCGCCGCATTAGCTTATACGGCGTTTAGTACCGTGTTCGGAAACTATAACTTTATGGTTACACCAACGAGTCCAGGAAAAATAGGCGTGGGGTTCCCGTCTATTCCCTACCTATCTTTAGAAGCTCTATTGTTTTCACAGGCCGCATCTAACCCAGCGGTAAGCCCTACGAACGTAATAAGTGGCACGAATGTTGGCGAGCAGGCGACGACTGGACAACAAACAAACCGAGATTCAACTGGTACGACTCGGGTTAGTGATGGGTTTAGTAAGTCCGTATGAATCCGCAGACTCCGCAACAGCAACCATTTTTTGGGCGCAAGATTTCCAAGATCGGCGTTAATGTTACCCAGGCTACAGACAACCAGCTGATTCTTAAAGAAGACTATGACCAGGGAAATACGATCTACTATGATGACTCCGGCATCCCGAACGTTTTAATTGGGAAAAGACCGCTCACGGGTATACGTGGATTCTACGTTGCTAAGCCAGGGATTGATGTTACGCGAGCGAGTGATGACGAACTGATATTTAATAGCCAAGAGGATGCGTTTAAAATCGTTAATGCTGGCACGGCTACTATAAATGTACCAAATTCATCTAATGATTTTTTGGCGCAGGTAGTAGTAAACCATGATTTAGGTTACGTTCCAGCTTATTTGGCATATATTGTTCCGCCTGCCGGGTATTCAAGTTATGTAAATGAATCTCAGTTGCCATTTTTTTCTTATATTCTTTTCGATAGCTCGACTGGTATAAGCGCAGGTTGGCACATAAATGGTAAGGCGGATGTCGGGTCACTTACATCAACCTCTATAACGTTTACGCTGAGTTTTGTATTTAATAGTAGTAACAATGTTGGAGACTGGACGTTTAGATATTACCTATTACAAGAAACTGCAAATTAGAATAAAGGATAGAATTTTTTGCAGATCGGTGTGGTAACTTTTTTTACATCCGGGTCCTTACCATCAACCATTCTTTGAAAGGTCACTACACAATCACTTCTTTCTTGACGTATGGCGCCGATTCTATATCCCACAAATAAAGTAGCTAGCAAAGCTAGTAGTCCGAATACGAGAGTGAATATTCTACGCATCATTTAAGGCAATTCTACCATGCGTTCGTGATATAATCTAGCTAGGCACCTCTAAGCCCGCTTCGGCGGGCTTTTTTATTTGGAGAAAAAATGAATCCCGCAACCGTAAACCAGAATGTCGCAGCAGCACAAGCGAATGGCAGAGCATTACAGAATCAGTACAATGCCCAGGCTAGTCAATTGCAGGGACAGTACGGTAATGCCGTCAACCAAGCTAATAGTGCGTACGGCAATGCGACGAATGCGGCTAATGCGATTCAAAACGGCGGTGATTTGTATCGTCAGAATCTCTCCGATCAAGAGCAGCATGTAGGATTCAATCCTCAAGATTTAACGCAAGCTAACAAGAACCTCACCTCCATCCAAAATCAGGTCGCGTTTGCGCCAACCGCCGCACAGCAAACTGGAAACTATTATGGTACGACTGCGGGCGGAACTACTAATATCTATTCCGGTTTGATGCAAAACCTTAATCCTGGTCTAACGAATGCTACCAACACAGTTGGAAACTTAACGAACGAGTATGGCCAATTGACAAACGCCGCCAACCAACAAGCCGGTTTAACCGTACAATCTGAACAAAACAAAGCAAGCGATCTTGCAGGTATCTATGCGAATGCAGTAAGTCAAATGCAAGCCGCTGGCCAGACTATGGCAAGTATCGAGAACTTACAGCAACAGCAAGGTAATATCACAGCTCAGCAAGTCGCAGCATACCAGAATGCATACAGTACCTATGTACAGGCTCAAGCAGCCGCACAAAGCGCCCAAGCTGCAATGGTTACGGCAACCGCAAATGCAGGGCTTACAAACGCGCAGACTGTTGCACAGAATGCAGCGAACACGGCCGCCTCCAATGTCGCAGCACAACAGAAGTCAGACGCCGAGTACAAAGCTATGCAACCAAAAGCTCCCACTTCCCCACAACCGAGCAAGTCCAACTCTCTACTAAATCTGTTTAGGTTCGCCGTATGAATCCATCTGCGATCCCTACCGGTGGATATAATCCAGCACCTACCTATACGCCATATAATGCGTCAGGTACCGCTGCGCTTAATAGTGCTCAAACCTCCTTGCAGCAACCGCCACCACAGCCTCAAGCTCAACCGGCCCCTGCACAAAAAGGTAATTGGTTTACGCACTTGCTTCCGGCTATTGGTTCTATTGCCGCGCCAGTCATTGGCGGTCTGTTAGCGCCGGAAACTGGAGGATTGTCGCTCCTTGCGGGGTTAGCTCTTGCTGGCGGGGGCTCGGCCGCTGGTAAGGCCGCGGAGGATGTTGTACAGGGACAATCAATTGACCCTGTGGACCTCGTAAAAAGTGCTGGCGAAGGAGCGGTTGGACAATTGGCAGGCGCAGGTCTAGGAAAAGTGGCAGGAGTAGCTACTGGAGCCCTGGGGAAAGCCGCGGATAAAGGGGCGACGAGCCTTGTGCAAGGACAATTTACCAAAGGAACGCTGGATAGTGGTACCGCCCAAATCCTTCGAGACATGGGTATTACTGATGCCCGGCAGGTTGCAGATATTGCACCAATCTCTACGGGTGATACTGGTGCTATATCGTCAGGAGTAAAAAGAGGTCTTACTGAGGCCGAGACAGGTGCTGATTTTAGCAACCTGGGCAAAACTAGCCAGAATTTAGTCGCCGAAAACCAGATGCAATTGAATCCGTCCTCTATTACCGGTATTGATAAGACGGTGAAAAGTGCGTTACTTCGATCAGTTAATCCAGGCGACGTTACGCAGATCGGCGGCAAAGGCGGCAATGTCGTAAGTACTTTTGAACCCGGATCTTTAAAAAATGTCTTGCCTGAAGATGCTTTTAAGGTTACGCAAAACTTTGAAGCCCTTGCGAATAAAGCCTACCAAGGGGCCTATGACAAGATGGGAAATGTTAACCCAGATCAGCTGGCTAAGTTCAATATATTTAAGGGTTTAGCTAATGAAGCACGGGGTGCTACCTTTGGTGGTAATGCGCCCATCCCTTTATCTGAAGCAAATAAAGCCCAGATTATAGACGAACTTTCACCTATGAAAGATGTTAACCCCCAAGCATATAACTGGCATGTGAATCAGGTCACGAATGCCAATACCTTGCAAGACTTACGACCAATCCAGGCTCCTATGGTACGAGCTAATAGTGCCCTTAATACCACTCAAAATATAACGGATAAGAACAGTGGCACTACGGCCGGAAGTGTTATTAAAAGTATTGCTCCAGTCGCCGGAGGTATGGCTGCTGGCCCAGCTGGTTTAGCGGCTGGTCTGTTACCCACACTAATAAAGACTGACACTGCCGACAGAACGGGAGCAGCACTTTTGTCCAAATTAGCAAAGGCGGGCGTAAATAAGAAAGTAGCGGCCGCTATTCCTGCTGCCCTTACCGGAGCGTCCCAATTTATAACGCACGCGCCTGATTCTCAGGCAAACCCTGTAAATCTAAATCTAGGAAGTAACAACATGCAACCACCACTAACAGGATTGAATCCTACTAGTTTGAACAGTTTACTCTTACAATTGGCAGCAGCAGAATCTGCTAACCCTGGAACTGCTGGTGCCGGGGCAGCCGGATTAGGTCAGATCGTTCCTCAGATACAAAATACTAATGTAGCGCAAAATTCCCTTTTGGGCGCTGAGAATGCCTTCCAAGAAGCAGGTGGTGGCCAAGGTGGGGTGTTGGGTACGTTGGCAAAGATTCTCGGTGGCATTACAGGCAACCCGGCAAGCCAATATGAGCAGCAACGTCAACAATTAGTGCATCAGCTTACACCATTAGGTATTCCTACATCTGCGGTGCCTGATATTACTGGGAATAACCTAAGTGCGCAGAACCAATTCCAGACACTTCAACAGATGATCAACGCTCGGTTGAATGGCGGATCGCTTAGTGCTATCCCCACCATGCAATAGGCTAGAGATCATATTTACGAAATAAGATACCCATAATTATAAAGCTGATTATGAGTGTTATTAGGCCCATAGCTACTGCTTTCCTTTCAAACTATTGGTTTTCACATTGCTGTAAATCACTTAGATATGATTTCATTTGAGAATCGGAGATATTAGGATAATCCATCATTTGTTGAAATTCAGGGTGTAATTTTGTCGAACAATATTCATATAACTGTTGAGAAATAACCGGAGTTTTCGCATTATGCTCTTGCCATAAATGTAGCCCAAATCCAAGGATAAGGACTGTTCCGATTCCTATTGATAGTTCAGCAACTGCTTTTTTCTGACGTTGGTTCATATTCTTCTAAATTAAGAAGCCCTACCGTGTGCGCGATAAGGCTTCTTAATAACTCATTCATCTGTCGCACAACAGTAGACTGATTGTACTATAATACTTATATTATGTCAAGTTCGTAATAGTAATATTATCCTGTGGCTTTTCTAAGTCTAGTTTGAATCCTAGGTTACAGTTTGAGGCATACCCGAACCGCCCCACAGCTACAGAGTGTAAGTAAACAGATGTAAGCCGTTGAAGCATCTGGTCAAGTTCTTGCTGCGCAACTTGCCGGTAAGACATGAGGGTGTTAATTTCATCCTCGGTCAATGTAAATTTCTTTTCGTCTTTATTTTTAAGCGCTTTGTCCTTGATTGAGCCCATAGGTTCTCCTGTTAAACTAGCCGTATATTGCTAGTATCATTATACTACAGTATAATGCAGGCCATGATAGAGCCTTACAACAAGTGTGTGTTAGTGGAGCTCAAAAGCTCATTCAAGCATGCGCTCCATGCAGATGCCAAAACAGTAGAAACCAAAAAAGAAGGACTATGCGTAGCAGTCTCAGAGATGCTCCTGAATGGCAAAGAACTGGTAGGCAAAACCGTATATTTTGATGAATTTGAGGACACAACGAGTTATACACGCGATGGCAACAGATACGCCTTGATTGAAATTGATAAAATAAGGGGTTACGAAAAATAATGCCGACAGTTAATACGCGCAAAGTCGTCAAAGGCGATGAATTAGACAAACTAACCCTTGAGGGAGTGGAAACAGCCTATGAAGTAGCCAAGACTGCATACGGCCCCCGGTCAGGTAATGTTTCGATTGAGGCTACTTGGGGACCGCCCCAGTATTCCCACGACGGTGTACTAAACCTCAGCAGTCTCCATGTCGAAGAGCCGGTAGCCAACATGGCGATTGAGACAATCGTACAAGCCTCTAAGACGACGAATGTAAAAGCGGGCGATGGTACGACTGCGGCTGTAATCCTTGCCTATCACCTATATATGGAAGCACGCAAATTAGTCGCTGCCCATACCGAAAATCGTATGAGTGTTGCGAAAGAGCTTCACCGCGTGGCCGATGAAGTTACGAAGTACATAGATTCGATCAAAAAGCCTGCGACAGACGAGCTACTCTATGATGTAGCCACGATATCAGCTAGCGACGAAGCACTTGGAGACATGCTGGCGGATACAGTAAAAGAAGTTGGCGAATACGGCGGCCTTGTCATTGAAAACTTTGCCGGTTCTGGCGTATATAACGATATCGTGGATGGGTTCTATTTCCGCAAAGGATTTACCGAAGCTAACTTAATCAATGACCCCTCCAATTTGGAAAGCCGATTTGAGAACGTGGCCATCTTAGTGACCGAGAAACGCATTCAAACTACTCCTGAGATTGCGACTATCCTCGACAAGATACTTGATAAAAAAGTACAGGAACTCGTCATCGTCGGACAGGTCAGCGACGAAGTGATTGCTACCCTTATAAAAAATCGTCTTGGGGGTGTCATAACTGTAAGTGTTGTGGACTGTCCAGTATTCGGGAGTCTTCGCACATTATTTTTTGATGATCTTGCTACTTATTGTGGGGCAAAAGTTCTTGCTCCTGGCGCGAGTGCTGACGATTTTGAATTTGAGATGCTTGGTGAAGGCAAGGTTGTAATGAATGAGTTCTCTACGACGATCTTTAATGCAGATGGCGATAAGGATACACTCGATGTTCGCGTAAAGCAGCTTGAAGAAGAGTTGGCCGTAGCCGAATCTGCCGTGACACAAGAAGCAATCCGCGAACGGTTAGGACGGCTGAAAGGTAAAGTAGCCTTGGTTAAGGTTGGGGGCGCCACTGAAGCCGAGCAAAAGGAAGTTAAAGAACGAGTACGCGATGCTATCTGTGCCGTACAAGCTGCAATGAAAGATGGCGTAGTGCCCGGCGGTGGTACAACTCTTGTACATGCTGAAGCCACCGGAGAATTTAGGGATGTATTTAAGAAACCGTTCCGCGTCCTCATGGAAAGCGCTGGTCATAATGCCGAACAGGCGCTTTGGAAAGTCCAGGAGTCGGAGCTATGGAAAGGCTTTGATCTCCGTAATGAAGAATTGGAACTCGAAGACCTCCTGAAAGTTGGAGTAGTAGACCCCGCACTTGTCATTAAAGAAGTCGTAAAGAACGCCACGAGCGTTGCCGCTGAGCTAATCAAGACTACCATTGCCCTACCATTTTCGGATAGAGAGAATAAACGAGGCTAGGATGATTGCGTTACTAGGCATCTTTTGGCTATTTACAGTAGCTGGCTCTGTCATAGTCGGTACAAAGTATCGGGATATTCAGGATGCTATTCAAGAACTGCGCGGTAAGAATGAAGCGCAGCCTACAGAAGTGGTAACATCTAGCCCTAAGAAATATCCTAAACAACAATCTAGGGGTACTGTAGTTGTGACTACAAAAAGCCCTCGCCAGCTAGAACGTGAGGCCGAGGAAGAGGCGGATAGGAAGGCAGGTTTGCTGTGAGCACTAAGGGTTATGTTCTTAATGGCGTATATTACAAAGCTGAAGAGGCTCCTTTACACCTTATGCAAGCCCCGCAGCAATCCACTTGGAAAGAATGGGATCATGACCGGCAACGGCAAGAACATGCCGCAGATATAGTCCAACCTTTTAAACAAGGGAAACCTAACCAAGAGTTCATTGACCTTTATCCTGAAGCTGCTATTGATTATGGTTTTGTGAGCAATGGAACAGATTCTTCTACCTGATTATGTTCCCTCTCCAAAGCAGGTAATTTTTCACGAAAGTCCGGCATACGAGACTTTTTTTGGTGGTGCCGCTGGCCCAGGAAAATCAGCTGCGATAGCAGCAGAGGCAATTACGCAAGCTCTCAGGACTCCAGGTACGCATGTATATATATTCCGCCTTACGCTACCAGAAATCATGCTTTCGCTTCACCTAGAGCTTACTAGACAAATGACCCCCTACAACAAGCGAGTTAAAAAACACAATCGGATCACCTTTAATGGACAGTCCCATGCCTGGAAGTTCCCCAACGATTCATTTATTCAGTATGCTTTCTGCCAAT
This sequence comes from uncultured Candidatus Saccharibacteria bacterium, assembly GCA_964615445.1. Classification (GTDB taxonomy): domain Bacteria; phylum Patescibacteriota; class Saccharimonadia; order Saccharimonadales; family Saccharimonadaceae; genus JALRBM01. Next base: position 16,566 of record CAZTOK010000012.1, read on the forward strand.
ATGATGCGGATATGTATAGGTATTACTCTGCTGAAATTCACATTCTACTTATAGATGAGCTGACTCACTTTAAGCAAGAATGGTATCAGTATTTCAAAGCCCGTGTACGCTCTCCCGACAAAAGAACCTTGCGTATTATGGCTGCATCTAACCCAGGAAACATTGGACACGGATGGGTCAAAAAATACTTTGTAGACAATGGCGACCAGGTATTAGTCAAATCCCCAGATATTCTCGATAGTAAAACCGGAAAAATGATTGTAGGCCGAACGCGCCAATACATTAAAGCAATTATTGACGATCACCCCAGCGAAGCATTCCGTTTGCAGTATGTACAAACCCTTGAAGAGATACCGAACGAACGACTCCGAAAAGCTCTTAGGTGGGGAGACTGGGGTACATTTGAGGGGCAAGTGTTCATGGAATGGGACAGTCGTGTTGATTATCCTGGTTCACACGTCATATCCAAATTGCCGACTTGGACCGATGAAGACGGAAACGAAGTTGATATACTCTCTGTCTCTTCTAAATTCGTCGGACATGATATTGGGCGACGTGACCCTGGCGTTATGGAATGGATTGCAGTAGCCCCCGAGAATGATTACGGTGTCGTACATTATTATGTTTACCGGGAAATACACCAACAGTATAAAGATGCCAAGCAATGGGCCACACAGACTAAAGAAATTACAGACGATGAGCCGATTGAATATATCGTATTGCCTCATGACGCGTTCGCCATAGGACACGGTGCGAGCAAAACGTATGCTAGTGAGTTCTCTGATGCCGATTTACCTTATGTAAGAGCAAATAGCCTCGCCCGTGGTTCGCGTATGCATCGCCAGAACTTACTGCATCAGTTATTGCAAGTAAGTCCAGATGGTACGCCGTACCTGCAAGTCGTTAAAGATGCAGCACCAAATCTTATCAGAACACTACCCGATCTTCCCTACTCCGACACTATACGCGAGGAGATCGACGCAAAGGCTGATGACCACGATTACGATGCCCTTACCTACGGGCTTATGGTCATTGATGATGCTGAAAGCTGGATTGTCCAAGCTAAGCCCCAACATGAAGAAAACCCTGGCTGGAATGAAAATGGCGTCACTAATGATATTGGAAAAGCAATTAGAGACTCTGAAAGGAGATGGAACCGATGACAGGATATAAAGATTATGGAGAGATACGAAAAAACCGGGCAAATTTTGGAGCTAGGTTTGTCTTTTTCTTGCACAAAAGACTAGTTAAGCCACAGAAACCGTTGTTGCTTCATTGTCCAGGATGTGGCCGTCCGTTTCTTGAGGCTAATTCCGACACTATAGAGGTGAGTAATAGTTTTGGTATACCACAGGATTCTTTAAAAGCATCTGACAACTGGGTTCGTCATAAGTGCCATTCATGTGCTGCGAGTATATCTATTCTATGGAAGTGATGTATAATAACGGTAGGCACCTATAGCCCGCTATTTTGGCGGGCTTTTTGTTTTGTTAAGGAGAACAACATGGCTAAGCACGTAAGCGACGTAATAAAAAAGATTGGCAAAACAGACGGAAAAAGCAACAAACTCGGCAAAGGTGGGCGCTTCAAGCAAATGGAAAAGAAAGGCCTGAGCGACAAACTGAGCGCCTGGATTGGTGACAAAGTTCACGGTAAAGGCAATATGAAAAAATGGGCTGTCGAAGGCAAAAAAGCTAAGAAATGATGTGCTTTTTAAGTTAGCTCGAGAAAGTAGGATAAAGCTATAATTTACCCATATGGCTCTCTGTATCAACCAGCACCGTTTCCAAACACCAAAGTAGACATCAATGGCGAGCAGGACGGTAGGGTAGACCAATTCTCTATCCTTACTTTAAAGATTTCTGACGATGCCCTGATTCATAACCTAAATCAGCGTATTGATGATTCTAAAAACTACTGGGATGAGCACATGGGCTTTAACCTCAGCTCAATTCGCAATGACAATATGCGGATGTATTTAGGTGAGCAAGTTGATGCCCATGACTACTATAAGTACGAAACTCCGTATGTAGAAAATCAGATTCAGTTAGTTGTCGAGAGCATTGTTTCGTACTGTACAGCGCGAACGCCGCAGAGTGAGGTTACTCCAAATGATGACGGCGACCGGGCACGAAAGTTTTCTTTAGATCTGGAGAATGCACACGCCGCCCACTCTCTAAAGTTCAACCTCCGCGGCCTTATTGAGGTATGTGTTCGTAACTGGCAACTTAAACGAGCTGCTTATATTAAGCTAGAGTTTGACCCTACGCATGGCAAGAATGGTGAGATTGTTCCAAAGGCGATCGACCCTAACCATATTGTCTGGGATAAAAACGCAGCCTATGGGGAAAATCCCGGATTTATAACCCAGTTTATTAAATATACCGTCGAAGAGCTAGTATTTCTGTTTCCTGATAAAGAAAAAGAAATCTTTAAGGCTATGGGTATACAGCGCCGCGGTACTCGTAATATGACGAACGAGGTAGTCGTAAAACAAACTTGGTTTACGCATTATGATAGAGGCGAACCCCAGGAAGCGTGCGCCGTTCACTTTGAGGATGTTCTACTTGCTAAGTACGATGACCCGAACTGGCTTAAAAATCGTGACAATTTCCTGGACGCGCCGCAAAAGCCTTTTATATCTTTGAACGTCATGAATGATGGAAACCATGGGATTGACTTCACAACCCCTATTGAGCAGGCTATTAAACTCCAGAGAGTCTTGAACCGGCGCGGGCAGCAGATCATGACAAATGCCGATAAAGCGAATGGTATCAAGATTATCAATGCTAAGGCTACGGGTATGACAAAGGAAGCTGCCGAAAATCTCACCGGCGATCCAAACGAAAGCATCCTCTTGAATCCTCGTGAAGCAAGTGCGAACGCTCCCCTTAAATCAATGATCGACATTCTCCCAGCACATGACCTCCCTGCTTTTGTAATGAATGATAAGGTAGATGCCCGAACTCAAATCGGTAATATTGGTGGGGCACCTACAGACTTTACTGGCGCAGACGCGGAAGGCGACGACCCCACACTGGGCCAGTCGATGATGAAGAAAGACAACGCTACTGGGCGACAGGACACACTTGTACGTGCCCTAGATTTCTTCATGTACAAGTATTTTAATTTCCTTACGCAAATGATGTTTGTCTGGTACGACGAGGATCATTACTTCTACTACAATGGCGCAGATGGGCGTTTCGATAAAATTACGGTCAACCGTAACTATTTCAAGTTGATTTCTGGCGTAAATATAAAGGCTGGCGGCATGATTGCCTTTGACGAAAATCGTCGCCAAGCTATTGTTATGAAGTTACTTGAGGGCGACAAGATTGCCCTTATAGATGCTTACCGAGAACTAGGGTTTGAAAATCCACAGAAGTTATACGATAACTGGGCCAAACAACAAGCAAATCCAATGGAGCTTGCTCGTGATAACAACGAAGTATATGACAATACTCAAGCATACGTTGAGTTTGATGAGATTATGTCTGGGCAAAAGCCGAAAATGAAATACGATAAGGGTAAGGATTTCACTCTGACTCTACGCAAATTGATGTTAACTGATGAATTTTTACACGCCAAACCAAAATATCAGCAGTTCTTCGTTAAACGCATACAAGAATATATTGACTCACTTGAACTACGAACTAGCCTTGACCAGATAGGCCAAGATCCGAAGATGCTTAACCCTGATTTTCCTATTCCCGCGCCGCAGCCTCCAATGCCGCAGATGCAGCCAGGTATGGCCGCGCCCGCCGGTCAACCCCAGGGTATGCCTCAGCCTGGACAAATGCCAACCCCCTCTTTAGGCCAACCAATGCAGCAGCCCTCTATAGGCAGTGTGTTTTCCAATTCAGTTATACCGAATATGGCAGCACCACAAACTCCTCCAGCTGGAAACGTAAGTGCACTCCCTGCCTTCTAGCCATATAAGGCTAGTTCATGTTAAAATAAAGTCATCAAGGAGTACCTATGGCGCTAGCAACAGATCTTATAGACAAGTTCGATGATTTAGAAGACACTACAACTGATGTTGACAGCACAACAGACAATGTGATCGATGAATCTACCGACGAAGACGAAAAGGACACAGAGGAAGACACCGAAGTTGATCAAGAAGAAGTTGACGATAAAAAAGAGGATGACGACGCCGAAGGATATTTTGCCGACGAAGACGAAATTGAGGATACAAAAGAGCCTGAATTACCGGCTGTCCCTGCTAACTTTACTGCCGAAGAGAAGTTTATTGTAGAAAACCTTCCACTTATTAGTGTTCGCGTTGTCATGAACGATGATAGCGTAAAGACTGTCCAAGTACGTTCCGCAGCGGAACTTCCCAGAGATGCTAAAGGTTATGCCTCATTCCATGAAGGCGAAGTTTTCAAACAAGCTGTTACTGCTCAGGAGATGAAGGCGCGGGAGCTCCAGACATACTATCGGCAACATCAAAGTCAAGTTCAGGCTCAGGAGTTTGAGAAAAAAGAGAACCAAGCCATACGCGAGGATATTGCGGAGCTACAGCGTAACGGTGAAATTCCGAAATTTAAAGCTCAGCCAGGCACACGGGCATTCGACAGTGACCCCGCAGCCAAGATTGTTCAAGAAACGATTGAGTTTATGAATGATCGAAATGCGAAATACTTAGAACGTTCCAATCGAGGTGGCGTGTATCGGCATATTGGATTTGCCGAAGCGTATGAGTTACTGAACGCTGGAGTGAAAGATAAAGCTGATACCAAAGATAGTGCCGCCCGCAAGGATGCCGCCCGCAAGCTCGTCTCTAGACAAGGAGGTTCTTCAAAGACCGCTCCTAAAGCGCCAGTGGCCGGGCGCACCATCCGAGAAGTTGCAGCAGAGTTTGAAGCATTTGAAGGGTAGACTATGTTAAATATGATCCTAGGATTAATGGTTGAAAAAGAAATACTGACCCAAAAAGAGGCAGAATACCTCTCTAAGGAACTAAATAACTCAGTTCTTCCGAGTGATTTTAAAAATGCTCAAAGAGTGTTAAATAAGATGCTCAAAAAACTCTAAAAAATATACTAGCAATATACGGCTAGTGAGTGATATACTCTAGGTAGGCACCACAACAGCCCGCGAAAGCGGGCTGTTTTTTATTTGTAAGGAGAATTTATCGTGGCAGGCATGACATTTCTACAAAGAGTAACGGATTTTACTTATCAGCACATTTTGCCAACCTTGGTTGACAACGTGAACAATGCAAACATTTTGTTTGCACGTACTCTTGCAAAACCGACCGACTGGCTTGGCCCGACCATGTGGCAAAACATCACCACCTCCAACTCTGCTACGGGTGGTTCTTACTCGGGTATGGGTCAGTTCCCAACATCTGCTACGAACAACACTACAAAGCTGGTTTACCATCCTGCTGCATTTGAGCAGTCGGTAGTCATTCCTGGCCTGGACGCGGCAATTAATGGCGGTCGTGGCAAGCAAGCTATTTCGCTCATCGCTGCAAAGATGGATGAAGCACATATCTCAGCTGCTGACGCTCTCGGTACTCAGATCTATGCTTTCGGCTCGGGCGAAGACATTGACGGACTCGGCAACATTGTGGACAACGGTACTAATACCTCCACTTACGGCGACCTTTCGCGTTCGACTAACCCTGCTATTAACGCTGACGTCACGACAGTGCTTAACGGCATCATTACCCTTGATTACCTGAGTTCGGAATTCGACAACGTATCAGCAACTGGTGATCGCCGCCAAAGCCCGACCATTGGCCTCATGCCTACAAACATCTGGACATTTATTGAAGGCCTTATTCAGCCGATGGTATCAGCCCGCTACGAAGCGACGCAGACAATGGGATACGACCGTGTAGATGGTGGCGTACCGATTGGTACTTCCGTAAAACAAGACGACAACCGCCTTGGTGCACTCGGTGGCTTCAACTCAATTACCTACCGAAACCGCCCGCTTGTCGCTGACGACAAGGCTACGCCGCAGACTTACTTCTGGCTCAATGAACACTTCTCAGAATTTGCTCGCCTGCTTCAAGACGACTTGCAGAACATTAGCTCGACGGTCAAAGTCACCGAATCGACCTACAAAGACCATCCAATGCCTTCTGCTTTCCAGTGGCGTGACTTCATGAAGTCAATCAACCAAAACGGTAAAATCGGCCTCCTGCTGTTAGCCGGTAACTTCTTCCACCGCCAGCCACGCCGTCAGGGCAAATTAATCACGATTACTTCAAACTAGGAGAAAGACATGGAATCAGGCGTATTACAACTAACCGATCTAGACCTTAACCAGGTTTCTACCATCAAACAGCAGCACCTTGGTGCAAAAGGTGTCACCCGTGACGGTCGCGAATATCGCTATGTAAAATTCGGCGGCACATCGACCATTAACCCAGGCCTTCTTCTGGTAGGCCCTGCTGCCCCGGCTAACTCCACAGCTCTTGCTATTACGGCAACTGGCACTGGTGGCCAGGTAGCGGCAAACTTAGCAGCTAACTCACGGACATTAGTGGTTACAAACGGTGCGACCGCTGTAACTCAAGATCAATTCCAATTCGTAGAGATTATGGTAGGCGGTACGCTTCCACTGTATAGCCTCCGTCTGGTAGGCCATTCTGCCGCAGCAGCTAACGGCTATGTCACCCTCACCCTTCGTGACCCACTTCCGCAGAACATTACTACCCTTGTACCTGGAACTGACACAGTTAACTTGGTATTGAGTAAATACAATGGCCCTACAGCATCTACAACCGGAAACGCACCGGTTGGCGTGACTACAACTGTGGTCCCAAACACCTCGACAGTCACCAACTACGGTTGGGTACAGACATACGGACACGCAATTGTTAAAGCTACCACCGCTACCATCGGACTCGGCATTGCTCAAGACCAAGCTGGTACGGCAGGGTATGTCATTATTTCTGCCGCTACTACAGGTAACATTGGTTGGGCAAAAGCATCGGCATCTAGCGGTAACGCTTCGGTAGAACTTAACATCTAGGAGCAAGTATGGCCAGTAACGCTGATTCAGGAAAATATCAATATAACCTAAGACGGGATGGGTTGCGTCTCGGTGCTAACGAGCCAATTAACTCCGCTGGTACCAATACGTTCACGGGCTCGAACACTTTTAGCGGTGCAGTAAATTTCAGCGCCGCCAACAGTGTTTCAAATGCGCCACTCGAAACTCATACACCAGTAGCAGTCAATGCCACTGCTACGTTGACGGCCGCGCAAGTTGCGACGGGCTACATTACCTCGACTTCTGCCGCCGCGGTTACTATGACCCTTCCAACCGGTACACTTCTCGGTGCGGCTTTGGGCGCTACTCAGGGCACAGTATTCGATCTGTTTATTGATAACACCGCGGGTGCCAACACTGTTACTATGGCAGTTGCTACCAACGGTATTAAATCAGATGCGGCAAACACGACAGCCGCCTCATTTGGCCAGCTCACCGTTGCGAGTGGCGCAACTGGCGTTGGTAGGTTTACGATAATGTTTTCGTCACCAACCGCTTACGTCTTCACACGAACCGCATAAGGAGAATAATATGTCAGCAGAAACAGACATCAATGTATTTAAACAAGAGCTCGAAGACGCCGTTGTTTCGGCTCACGCAGCGCTTGATGTCATGAAGCAAAAGTTCGACGTATACGTCGAAAAGCTTACAGATAAAGCTCCAGAAGACCGCGAGCCAGCGGCATCTCTCGAAACTTCCACTCCTGAATAGAAAAGCCCCCGAGGGGGCTTTTCTTATATAGCCGTATAATGCTAGTCCATGTTATAATGCAGGAAATGAACATGCAAAGACTTCTCACTTTTAAAGCTGAGGCTGAACAGCGGTTATCTGAACTTAATCGTCAATACGATGATTTGGGGAAACAGAGAGACAGTATTCTTACGGAGAGTGTACGAATCCAAGGCGATATTAGGACATACGAAAAACTCATCGCCTTAGAACCTAAGGGAGAAACAGGAGAACAAGATGCCCCAGATACAACCGAATGATATTAAATCCCATGAAATCTATGGCCAGGATGACACGGATGTTTCGTTAACAATACGTGAACGCCTTATGAAGCGGTTTGCTCCTCATGAGCATGTTCAAGTAAAAAACATTGATGACGAGATGATGGAATGGCAATTTCTGCCCGATCATGCCGAAAAATCATACCTTACCGAGGAAGGCATAAAGGTTACTGAGCGCGATGACCCTGAGTTGTGGATACTTGCCCCAGGAGAGACGGACGTATTAATTGGTGCATGTGCATATATTATGATGGAAAACCTCTATAAGAAAATGGTCATTAAGAAAGTAGGTATTGTAGAGCATCCTACTACTGCCAAGCAAATTAAAAATTTTAACTTCAAAGATCCAATTAGAGCTGAGAAGCTCATTGATGAAATCTACCTTGGTAAGGTGAATCCTAGTTTTAATCAGTTACAGCCAAATAAAGTCGTCCCGAATAAGGCTACAGTCAAGACTAGAAAAGTTACAGCCTAAAGCTATACGAAATACTGCAAATAGACTATAATAAGCTTAGGCACACGAGCCCCCATCTTGGGGGCTTTTTTATTTACAAGGAATTATTGTGAGCAACCGATCAGGATCAGCATATTCATTACCAAGAGACGCGAACCGTGTACCAGCCGCCGGCGGAGTATTAGCCTCAGATGGCAAGACTATCAACCCTTTACTGCTCGATTCATCAGGAAACCTTCTGGTAAACAATGTTGGTGGCTCGGCACTTACATTAACGGGTTCGACATCGACCAATCCACTTAATACGATCGTCTCAAACTATGCACTGGCTAACGGCATAACCATTCAGTATGCATATCAAGACGACTTTTCAGAAGGTTTTCAGGGCTGGCAAAACCAGTACGATACGAGTAACCCCGGCAGGTGCGGTATTACTTTAACTGGAGAAGCGCGTATGGGTAACTATGCCCTAGAAGTGCATACGCCTGCTACTATCAATGCCTCTAGCTGGGCTCGAAAAGGTTTTGTGCTACCTTCCAACCTTAAAAAGATGATCTTTGGGTGTTACTTCAGCATTCACGCGGAAAACTTAAACTATACCCAGGACATTGCTTTTGATATTGACACACAGTTCGGTACTGGGTCAGGTACGGGCACAAACCGCTACTTCTTCTCGGTGCGTTATCTAAATTACCTATCTGGCATTCAGCAAAAATGGCAGGTGCAGACTAATACTGCAACCTCTCAGACATTTACCGACGTCTCCGGCGGCGCAATGCCGATTCCATGGAACGAATCAGTTAAGCCGATGCTTTGCTATATGGTTGTGGTCATTGACTATACGACCAAGACTTATGAAAAGCTTTATTCGAGTGGTAATACTTACGATTTAACCGGACTTAGTGGGCCCGCGGCTTCAGCCAGCTTACTTAACTTCGATATGGGCGTAGTGAATATTGCTCGAATTGAGAACCGATCAGATTCGGCGCATGAAAATATTTTAACTATGGAAAAACCATTTTTAGCTTGGGGCTTCTGAAATGTCTAACTTTAATACTTCCCAACCGATTCTAGTTCAAACAGGTATAACAAGCGCCACTTTTGAGAGCCAGCCACCATATGAATGGGGTTGGGCTTCAAGTGGCAATATTGTTTTATACCTCAATACGTGGGGAAATACAGATAATACTTTGCAGGTTGATGTTTACTGGGGTGCACCGACGAGCGGTCTAATTGCCGTGAACGCAAACATTAACTGGGTTAAGGATTCAAACCTAACGACCAACTACAACGCCAGTGGTGGTACTTCAACTGTCGTAACAGCAACGATTGAAATCCCTAAGATGCGTTCTAAATACATGAAGCTTGGCTTTACGCTAGCAGGTACATCAAAAACGGTTGATGTCGTAGCAAGGTTTTTTGGCAAGAGCGAAGGTAGCGGCAACCTCGTACAAGATCAAGCCGCCGAAGCATCTTTGGCCACAATCGCAACTAATCAGACGAGCGGTGGCCAACAAATTCAAGGTAACATTGCGTCTGGATCTAGTGATTCAGGGAATCCCGTAAAAACCGGCGGTGTAAACCGTACAACTCAGCCTACGTTAACCGATGGCCAGCGTGGTGACATGCAGCTAGATACGCGGGGAAACCTGAAAACAACCATTTACGCTGCTAACGGTGCTAACCCATTTGCCGCGCTAGCAGATAACGCAGATGCGGTAGCCAGTAGTGCTACCGTTAACAAGCTCGGAGTCATTGCGCGCAATACGCTATACAATGGCACAACGTATGACCGGGCGGTGAGCGCTGGTGGTGCGGTCGCTGCCGGTACAGGAACAGCTGCGGTTTCTCTATCCCCTACAACTGCGCAACTAGGTCTTACCATATTCAGCAATACGGCGCTAAGCAGTACTAAAACTGCCGTAAAGGCTTCTGCCGGTCGGTTGAACTGGTATAACGTGTACAATCCTAACGCGTCAGTAACGTATTTGCAGATTTTCAATAACACAACCGCCAGCATAACAGTTGGAACGACACCCCCCGACATATCTATTGGTATCCCCGCAAATGGTGGATGGGATGGCGAATCTTTAATGTCGCTAAACTGGTCAACAGCGATTACGATCGCGGCTACAACCACCCCTACCGGCTCAACGGCACCCGGGACTGGCCTAGTCGTGAACTTGGGATATATATAGGATGGCTTACTCCGCATCGAGTTCTATCAATTGGCAGAAGGTCACATTACCATATACCTCTTTCCAGACCGCGGGGCTTACAAACGCCGTAACGGCAATCACCCTACAGGCAAAGCAAGTTGTGCATGCTGCGTATCTGAACATCACACAAGCATTTAGTGGGACTACGACACTTACACTGTCTTTTGGCCCTTCCGGCAATCTTACGAAGTATGTTGCGGCGGCAAGTGGCGCAATAACCGGCGTACTTGCAAGTGCGTTGACTTCTACAGATCTTCCAAGTATTTCGGGGATAACAAACATACAGGTAAACGCAACAGCGACCATACAGAATCTTTCGAGTTTAAGTCAAGGCAGTGTAGATGTCTATTTACTAATAAGCCAATTGCCGTGATATAATGTATCTAGGCACACGAGCCCCCATCTTGGGGGCTTTTTTATTTTTGAACACATGAATGATAATACCCAACCCCCTGTCGTGGTTAATACAGGACCAAGTCCCGACCTGATTGTCTACCGCTTTAATCAAGTGGACCAGAGTATAGGGAAATTAGACAAAAAGCTTGACGGATTGATTGCGACGTTTGCAACCAAAGAAGAATTAGGGATAGTGACTAAACGCCTTGACTCATACATCTGGTATTGGCGCGCTTTAATAAGTGCTACTTTAGTGGCGCTTTTGACTGCCATAGCTGCCTTTTTTATACATAGGAAATAACATGCTCCATTGGTTTTTACACATAACTGGTGCCGACAATACAAGCGGAGTGTGGTATGGATTTTGGAGTGGTTTTGGCTCTGACCTTCTTGAATTCACTATCGTTGGGACCGTATGGCGCAAGTTAAATTGCCATATTAAAGGATGCTATCGAATTGGTTTGCATAAAGTCGAAGGCACGCCGTACATAACATGCAAGAGACATCACCCCGGCATCTACGTTAACTCTATAACTGCCAAACACATAAAAGCCGAACATAACATCCATATTCTCAACAAGAATAACCAAGATGATTTATTAAAAGAAGTGCATGAACACCTACTTACTGAACCAGAGGAGGAAACGTGATTGGTGCAGATTACTCTCTTGCTCGCCCCGGCGGCGCAGCTCTTAAGGCGTCTGGGTATACATGGGTTGCCCGATACCTTTGTACATACGCCCCCAAACGATTAAGCCCAGAAGAACGTGATGATTTGTTTGCGAACGATCTTTCTATCGTCCTTGTCTTTGAAGATGATGCCGCCCAGGCACTAAATGGCTATGATCAAGGTATTTTGGACGCGCAAGAAGCCCTAGGACAGGCAAATGCTCTTGGAGTGCCCGATAGTGTACCTTTGTACTTTGCAGTCGATATAGACGCCACAGAAGCGCAGCAAACGGCAATCAATGCGTACTTTCAAGGCGTTGTCTCTGTATTGGGCATAAAGCGCGTTGGCGGCTATGGCGGGTATTGGGTATTACTGCGACTTGCTGATGCCGGACTTATATCGTACAAGTTTCAGACTATTGCGTGGAGCGGCGGCAACAAAGTCCCCGGCATTAATATTTACCAAGATGGTGTCCAAGCCTTCAACGGTGGTGTAGATGAAGATATTAGCGAAACAACTAACTTTGGCCAGTGGTCGAAAGGAGAAAATATGACTGTTTCAAAAGAAGAGGTGGAAGTACTCTACATGCTTGCAGTTCCGAATCAGGGAGTTAACCAAGATTTTGTAGCCGCTTACTCAGGAAAAAACTTAGATGATGTGCTGCATGCCCTGCAAAACGATCCGAGCATCAAATCATATACCAGTCGGCTTGTCATGGCAGAGTCTCAGGTTACAACTCTTCAATCTCAAGTTCAAGATCTCACCACTAAGCTATCCGCGGTTAGTAATTCTTCCGTCGTAAATATGCCATCCCAAACCCAGACGGTCACGATAGACGCACCGGCAAGTGATGTTACGCCTTCCAGCAACGTCACACCAACCGTAATCATTACTACACGGCAGAACCCTATCACGAAGTTTTTTAAATGGTTATTCAAATAAGGAGAATAATATGGTTACATTTTTAAAAGGCAAAAAGAGTTATATCGTAGCCCTTGCCACGGTCATCTACGCAATCGCCTACTATGGTTGGGATAAAAACAACTGGCCAGAAGCAGCCAATTTCGTTCTAGGCGGTACTGGTATGGCAACAGTCCGTGCCGCTATCGCCAAAGTTGAAGGAAAGGTGGGTCTATAATGTTGGTCGTCGGAGTAGCCTTTCTACTGTTCGCAGCTTTGGTCCAGTTCTTTTCATTAACTGCCTTTAACGCGGCGCTTGTCACTGGTGTCGTGATGATTCTGTTGGGATTGCTACTTGGGGAGCGAGTGCCTCACAAATAATTTATTGGGATTTTGCAATCACCAAAAAAGAACAATAAACTCTCTCACCGAATACCTGGGCAAAATATACAATTCGGAATGTGTTATCGTCGTATTTAAATTTCTGGCCTTTTTTAAGCCGGGGGACTGATTTCTGGTTCTTGTACTCAAAACGAAACTCATTCGGCGCGAGTTGCACGATGTGCGGTTCCATATCCCTCCTTCGGCCGAACATAAAAGGACAGCCATTACTTCGGTGACTAAACCTTACAACGTGCTTACGCCCATTGAAATCGCAATGACTGCCCATTATTGGGAATAAGCCAAGTTAGTTGTAAAGTTTAGTCAGGAGCAATTATACAGAATCTGCGCGCATAGAAAAAGCCCGCTATATGCGGGCTAATATACCAAATACTATATAGAAGGGCTACAGACCTGGCGACAATAGATAGTGAATATGTGTCGCATATTTGTTTTGGCCGCACCAGCATAAGTCTTTCATCTCACTCTCCTTTCTTCTTAGTATCTAGGCCAAGGGCTTGGCGGATTTCGGCCGCCATATCAATTAAAGCGCCCTGACCATCTGAATATTTTTGCTTACTCCAAAGCAGTACGCGTGATTGTTCTATTACCCTCTCCACCTCTGCTCGGCTTAGGTAGTTGGCTTGGATAAAGCTTGAAAGTTTTTCTAGTAGCTCGGGTAGCACAAATTCGTCTTCGTCAATCCTAGTAAAATCATCTTGCGTCATGGTTCCAACTTGCCAAGCTTCCCATACTCGGCCACAAACAAGAAGTAGATCATCATTAAAGAAATCGCGTATTAGCTTTTCTAGCTCTTCGCTACTACTGGATTGTTTCGGGAGATTTCCGGGCGTGCGGTTAGAGTTCTCTATGCCCTCTATCGGTCGTTTGATGTCTTTGCTGTTTGACATGTCGTAGTAGGTGGATTGTTGGTTAGAGTGGGTCATGAGTCAAATTCTCCATCTTGCATTCTGGCGTCTATGTCGGTTAGGCCAATCTCTAACAAGTCACGGTGCATATCCATTTTTGGTGTGACCGATGTGCTCGCAAAATCATGGTAGTGGCCATTGCGGCAACGTACAATAACTTTGGCATACTTCTTGTAGTCTTTTGCGGTTAGTTCATCAGCAAGCTTAAAGAGCGCACCGTGGGCATCGTCTCCTACTGTCTGTTTGCGCATTTTTTCTTCCCATGCGTCGGGGTCTTTAAGAAACTCCTTCAGTTCAGATTCAAAATCCATTACTTTGGCTCCTGGCCAATATAGCGGCGGAAGACCATCCAGTTAAGCACTCTGCCGCCGTATACACCGACAAGCTTCCACTCTTCCTCAACCGAGGTGCCACTCTCGACAATCATGTATTCGTAGTATGCTGGTGCTCGTGTATCCATTATTCCGTCTCCTTATTAGTCTTAATATAGCCGTGGTCACGTCGCAACTTCGTAATGTATTCTTCCAAGTCCAGGAAATATACGGTGAGAGCAACAAAGCCAAGGCATATGCGCCAGTTAGTGGCGTGGAAGTGGCCATAGAAGCCACCATACCTCCCGAAGCAGAGGGTAAACGATAGACCTCTCATTGTCTTAACTCCTGTATTAGTTTTGATCCTTGGTTAGAAGGCCCTGTTTAAATAGTTCGATGGCGAGTTTGGCGGCGGCATTTTCAGGAGTGTCGGCGCTGGCACTTAGCTTAAAATATGTGAATTCATAGCTATTTTTACCATGCTTTATCATTTTTAGGTTACTTGTCAAATGTTCATACTTTTTAGCTGGCATCTTCCGCAGCAGATAGCCAAGATCGTAGGCAGGCGTGTTCCAGGCATCTCTACTAAAAGATTCTACCTGTCCATTATAAGCACCCTGATCGTTAAATTTTAGAGCAATACCGTCGTAATGTTCATAGTAAAAAGCATGAGTATCATCCCATCCACTCAACTCGTACAGCTCTTTACAAAGTTCAAGGCTTGCTACGTTCACTGTTTTACCTCGCTATTGGTGGCGAGCTTCTCGATCTCGCGCTCAATATATCTAATTTTATCACAAGTACACTCATCATGTGGTTGGCCGCAGTCTTGGCAGGTACAACAGTTTCCATGAGTTGGCTTACGTTTTAGTTGCGTAATTCTATACTTAAGATAGTTGATCCGGTCGGATTTCTGAGCCTCCCTATCCTGCTTAGTGAGCTGCAGGATAGCGGCCGCTTTTTTGAGTGATCGAGCCGAAGGAAACGGCGAGCCGCTGATCTCTACTGCGATCTTGTGTTGCAATTCTTCATCATTCATCAGATTGTCCTTTCTGTTTGAGGTGGCGCAGCTCGGCGGCGGAATTAGGGTCATCGTAAACAACTTTATGTGATAGGTTCAGTGCTGCTTGCCAAATGATACGTGGACTCACCTGACCCTGATGTATTTGACGACACCGTTTAAGTGAGAAGAATGTCCGGGCGTCAATAACACCGTACATTGGTATGGCGTCAATCCTAGCCTTTTCAGCCTCGTACAATTCCTTGGGTATCAAGAAGTAGAAACGGTTAGGTCTGTAGGAGTCAGGGGCCATATAGTGCGGGGTTTCACCGAATAGGTAATATCGATGCTTACGGTATTTATTGTCGTCTCTGCGGTATTTTGAATGACCCGTAGCCATCCATGCCGCCCTGCGCTTTTCTCTGTCTTCCCATGGCTCGTTAAGACGCTGATCGTGGACGCCGTTGTCGAACTCCATAGGTATCTGATTTTGGTGGTCTTTGGTGACAAAATCGATATAGTCGAGCTCTTTTCGTAAATCCTGCAAGCTTACTTTTATCTCATATTCGTTTACGCGTAGGTCACGGGTGATTGTGGCGATGTCTGGCTTGTACATTACGTCGGGCTCATGGACCACTATATGCCCGTCAAAGTAGGCCCGACGCACAAAATGATAGATTATATCCTGCGCTGTGCACGCTGCTACTTTTTCTTGTTTGGTCATAGATCACCCCTTTCGGCAATTAGTACAGGGCAGATTTCAATCCCATGGTATAGGCCACCACAATATGGGCATTCATAGGTGTCTTTTTGTTTAGTCATGAAGTACCTTTCCAGTGACGTCATAGAGAACCCTAAATGCTGGCCTCCGTCCTATTAACATGGCAAGCGCTGCCATTATCCAGAACAAGGTTAGAAATAGGATCGCCAGTGCTACGAGTGGTGCTGAAAGCACAATCTGAACCGGATAGCAGTAATTGTATTTACTAACATCGAATATTCTCATTTCGCTGCCTCTTTCTTGAGTTGCTGGAGATAGCCTGGGTGATTTACATTAAAAGATGGATCAGCTAACAGTTTGTTGATCTTTGCAGTCCCTCCATTACTATAAAATGCTTCGAGCTTTCGATACTCTGCGGCGCACTCGGCATTATATTCGCCAGGTAGCAATTCAAACTTTTCGGCTAAATATCTGATTGCTTGCCAGGGTTTATTTGCAATATCATCAAGATTTTCAATTAAATCTTCTTCTTTCTTCTGTACAGCAGCTTGGAGGTGGGCGGCGTCTGAGACCGTCATAGATGTTTTTACTTTATGCGCACATTCAAGTTTGCAACCGTCACATCGGTCACATTTTTGATGTACATGCACATAGTTCGTTTGTTCTGTATTATTCATTGTACTTCACCTTTATTGTGTTATCTATTTGTAATATGGCATTTGCCATAACAGCTAAATTACTTTCTTGCTCAGATATTCTGGCTACATTTGCTCGTAAGTCGTTTGTTAAACCTACGAAGACTTTATGCTTCTTAGATTTGGTATTGGAATTGAAATGTAAACGAGGAGGAATGCAGTGGAACTTCCCTTGATAGTCTCTAGCTACAAACGCACCAGGCTTGCAGTTGCATGGACCAATTATGTTCACTACTAACCTCCTTAGCGGATTATTGGCCTGTATTACGGCTACTGGATGAGTTTGCTCTGTATCATTCATTGCTTTGGCTCCGATTAATGTCGGCGAGCTTCATAAACAGAGCACCAACTACACCAAGTACTACATCAGCAAACCACTGGCTCCATGACGGCTTGTAATTGAAGAGCACAAAGTATAGGAATGCAATTGTCGAAGTAATTAGTAGTAAACCGCCAATTGACCAATACAACCTTATCATTTTATTCATAGTCTTTTCTCCATTTAGGGGTTAATTAGGTTCGTCGGGCGATTCCATTTGTTGCCAGACCGTTTTATAGACAGACTTGGTTAGCGTGCCAGACTCGTTGTATTCGCACTTGTCTTCGTCCCGCACAGACTGCTCGTACCAAATGCGACCTTTGTCGTCCAGGAACAGCGCACGTTCTTCGCCGCCGTTTACTGAGTCAGAGGCTAGCGCAATCGCGATATGTACTATTTTTACTTTTGCCATATCATTCTCCAGTCTTAGTTATTATTGGTTTTCTTTGGGGTGGTGAGCTGCTCTAGCCTGTCGGCTCGCTCTTTCTTTAAGTCGTAGGATGCTTGTGAAGCTTCGTCTTCACCGTTGCAACTTCCACACCAGGGGAGACGACACTTCCAACCGTTACACTCTATATAGTCTAAGTCTATGTATTTGTCAGCGGTCTTGAACTCATCAATGCGGATTTCCTTGTCTCTAGCCTCATCACGTTGGTGGACAAAAGCCATAATTCTGTCTAACTGGTCTTTATGTCTATGGCAGATGAAATCACCGATTCCATCATTGCAGTCAAAACCACCATAATGCTCGTTACATTCTGGAAGTTCCCAATATAGCTTGGCCCGCAGCTCGCTATCGTCATTTAGTGTAGGGGAGTTGGTCATAATTCACCCCTATATCCGTAATTACCGATTCTAACCCTTAGATAGCCATAGGTACCATAGTTAGACAGCCCTTCCCCGTGCCTACGGTCGGAATCCTGGCGTTGTTCGCTTCTAATTTGATCAAGACTTTTTCGAAACATATCTATGCGTCGAACGCCGTCACGGGCAAAGTAAAGTGACTTATCTGTTTCAGACCAGAAACACGGTTTGCCGTCAATGAGGTGCATATAAACATTTGATATCCCACCATCGTTGGTTTTCTTACTCATAATTCCTCCAATTCTTTTTCTATGCTAGAGATGCGGGCGGTAATTGCGCTCTTGTAAATTGCTTGGACGTGTGTAAACTCGCGACCTATTTTTTCAGGATAGACATTTGGCAATGCCTCAAGCTGTTTCAGCTCCGCTAGTACCATCTTCTGTGCGTAGCGGTGAAAAACTGCCAGTACATCATCAATGAATGCATCGTACGAGTATTCCATGTTCTTTCCAATTGTAACGATAGGCGTGCGGCTTACCGTCAAAGATATGGCGATTGCCATAAGTACTATACTGCTCGACGACCTCTGACAAATGAATAGTACTACTCGAGTTGTATTTGCCAACGATAAACTCATAGAGACTAGCTTGGCTTGGCCTAAGCTTAATGCTGGGCGTGACAGCTAGCACGAGGTTTCTGCTACTCATCTTTGGCCTCACTTGGTATGTCATTGACCATATCGTATAAGCGGCGCATATCATCATCGAGCTGAATTATGTTGGCGTTGGGGTTAATTTCTAAGATATTTCTGCGTAATTCTTCGATGGCACTCAGTAGTTTGATATAGATCTGTGGCGTCATGATTTCTCCTCACTTGGTTTATTGGTTTGGTTGCGGAGCAGGTCACGGTAGCGTGAAGCTCGCCAGTCATCGAATATGTGTAGTGCGTTATATGAATCGCCTTCTGCGGCAGCTTCGTTAAATGCTTCAACTACGCCGATCGTAATGACTTCGTGCTCATCAAGCTTAGCCTGGAGCCGTGCCTCAGCAATCTCCCCCAGCACAAATTCCACCAACTGCCGTTTCGTTTCTCCACGAAAGGTGTTTAGGGGGAAGGTGTTGGCAAGGCGTTCGCGTTCTGTCATTTCAAAGACCCCTTTCGTAAGGCTCGCTTTATTCTCCAAGCCATGAAGTGCGATTGCTGGACATTATTAACGAAAACGAGTGTGCCAGATGCCACTCCAACTCCCACAAAGATATTCTTTTTTGAATCGGTAAGGTATTGGTGGAGCGCAACGCTCTCATCTGACTTTGATGCTATGTATTTGAACTTCCCATTACGTAGTTCCGAGAGGAGGGAGTTCATAGGTCCTTCCAATACTTGTACAAGCTAATTACACAACTGGCAAAGATAAGCATTAAAAATAAGAACCATGCTATATCATTCCACGTAACTTTGCTTGGGTCGCTGGTACCATGAGCCTTCATAACTGTAACTACGAGGGAAATTATGAAGATAAAAGCCACTCCGGCTCCAAATCCTTGTCTTCGGTATCTATTCATTCCTCTCTCCTTTCAAATACCCAAGGCATCAAATCATCAAGACTATCTACAAGGGCTTTAATTGCTAATTGTTCTTCTGTGAGGTAAATTTCCCGTGGTATATTGGGGTTGGGAGACTGTCCCGGTTCCGACTCCATGGCAGTCTCCTTTTTATTGCTGAGGATTTACGGTCTGTACAAGTGGAATCCCATTATCACCAGAAGGCACGTAAATAATTGTGTGATTCTGGCTCTGTACCTCGTTTTTCTGCGCCTCAATAGCTTCATATTGCAAATAAGCCGGGGTTAAAGTATTCGCAATGATTTTCTGTGATTGAGCAATACCTTGTGCTTCGGCAATTTGAATTTGCGCCTTTTGCTGCTGTACTTTTACAAGTTGAGCAGTTTGCGCGATCTGAATATCATTAACCGTAGTTTGATTGCGTTCATTGGCAAGACGTTGGTAGCGACTATATGCTGGTATACCAAAAGCAAGGCCGCCGATTAGAATTACTAGTCCGCTACTGGTGGCTACAATAGATGCTGATGTTCTCATAGTTTACTCCCAGCCTTTCGGCTTAATTACATTATTTAGTTCAAATGCTCTAAACAATGGCGCAGTTTCTTCGTCAATATGGCCGGCAATGCCACAGCCCACGCGGGTAAGGTAAAATGTCAGGTTCGGATGTGTCCGCGCATATTCCATGAAGTCCAGAGCATACATTTTAATCTGCAATAGTCCGTCCATTGTTGGAATGGCATAGCTTTGGCCTTGTGGGCCGACTCCTTTGCCGTAGATAGCCCCGAACCTTTCTAGAGCTATCTTTGCCGCACCACCGTCATGATGGCCTTCTAAGTTTGATCCGAAGACAAATACCTCGTTCTTACCTAGGGCGGTTATATTTTCAGGTGTGAATTTACTCATTGCTATCATCAGTTTCTACGAACTTACCTTCGACAAGCTTATACCACTGGCCTGCCTTCACTTTTTTACCGTCAACTTTTGCTGACTTCACAGCAAGAGGTTTAGCATCGGTAAATTCTTCACCCTCGTACCATTCAGCCAAAACTAAGAAGCATCCTAATGAGGCTTTAGCCTTTGCTTTCCGGCCAACTGCGACCGCTATAGCGTCATTGCCGCTGGTGGCTGAGTGAGCGCCATAGCCGCTGGTGGCTGAGTTAGCGCGA
>CAZTOK010000013.1:0-36955 GCA_964615445.1 uncultured Candidatus Saccharibacteria bacterium
TCACGCCTCCCTGTCACGGAGGAGATCGCCGGTTCAAATCCGGTCGAGCGCGCCATGAGTTTATTCTATAATAGCCTGATCTTAGGCTATTATTTGTAATTTGACGCCTTTTTCTTTGGGGCTCTTAAAGGGGTCTCTTGCGATGCAATTCCTACAGCCACAGCTACGATAACAATATTCTTAATAATGTACTGTCCTTCAAGGGTTGGTACGAGAAAGCCCGTCCATACGTCACCAGGTATGAGCACAAGCGGTGCGCATACGATGACCATGTGAACGAAAAGAAGCGGAATGACGACTCGGGTTGCCTTAGGGATAAGAAAAAGGATACCAATAGCACATTCGATGAGGGAAAGAATGAAAAATAACACAGTAAAGTACTGCACCCCTACTGTATGCGTAGTAAGCGATTCAGCAAGAGGACTAGCAGGGCTAAGGTTAAAAACTTTTAAAATGCCAAACCAGAAAAAGACAACGAATAGTGCAATGCGCGCAAATGGTATAAACGTACGACGAAAGAACGCAATAATTTTTTTGTCAACTTGAGTAATACGCATCATTTACTTAGGCTGATATCGTTGTTCGACAAAGTTCCAATTAACGACATTCCACCAAGCTTTTACATAATCATCGCGCTTATTTTTATAGTCAAGGTAATAGGCGTGTTCCCAAACATCAAGACCTAATAGCGGCGCACTTGCCCCTTTCATAATTGGGGTGTCTTGATTTGGTGTTGTTGTAATTTCAAGGTCAGGCTGCAGCCATGCCCATCCGCTTCCAAAAATGCTTAACGATTTACTTGTAAATTCATCTACAAAGTTTTGAAAGCTACCGTATTTTTCCGTAAGCTTATCGGCTAGCTCTCCAGATGGCTCACCTCCGCCGTCTGGCGACATCCACTGCCAAAAAAGACTGTGATTATAATGACCGCCACCATTATTTCTTACCGCAACCTGAACAGCCTCGGGAAGACTGACCACATCTGACAGAAGACTTTCGAGTGAGCGCTCCCTTAGTGCAGGTGCAGCATCCAAGGCTGCATTAAGCTTATCTACGTACGTCTGATGATGTTTATCATGATGAAGCTTCATTATGTCTGCACTAATATATTTTCCGAGTGCTTCATAATTATATGGTAACTCTGGTAACTGATACATATTTCCCCCTAACTATTTTGCTGGTCGTCAACTTTAGGCATAGTAATATACTCATGAACTTTATTGGAGCTTTTTAACGAACTAAGTTGTTCGTTAAACGCCGTGAGAGGAATTTTAATATATGCATAGTTTATTTGTGAATCATTCCTTTCTAAAAGCTTTACGAAGTAATAGCCGTCACCCGTAGTTGTTTTTACAACTCCTGATATTTGGCCAATGTTCAACTTTACTGCCGCTGCACTCAAGCCACCGTCACGGTTAGTCCTAGGAACCAGCCCTGAGATACCTGATGTTACTTTGGCATCACCATCACCTCCCAATTGGACAGCTACAGTATCAAAGTTGACATTCGGAGCTGCGAGAAGCCCAGCCGCCTTCTCTTCCTTTTGCTTGGCTATTGTATCAATCGCATAGGATACTTCTTGGCGGATAAGCTTACTCTTTGCATCTTGTCGATATTCTTCAGGCGACCAACCAAGGACGCTTAGCGCTGATGCATCATAAGTTTCCTGTGAGATGCGACCATTTGCCGTATCGCGATCTTCACTGATTATTTGATTGACCCTATCATCACTCACTGTAATATTAAGCTGCTTAGCCAATTTTTCGGCATATGCATCAGCTTCAACATTATCCATTGATTTTCGCTTCACATAGTCAATCTGACGTTTGCCATCTTCGCTATTAAGATCAACTTGCTCGCTTTGTTGCAGATAATGCGCCGAGCTATTGTAATACATGAGGTAGTCACCATACTTAACCATCTCCCCATCTACAGATGCCACAGGAAGTGGGAGAACGCGCGTGACACGATAAAAAAATGTGCTCGTGTTCTGCATTACATATAGCTGCCACCATCCTAGAACAACTATAAGAATAAGAGCGGTAACAGTAATGATAATCGTATTAAATACGAGGTGATGACGCGCGTACTGAATAGGATATTTAAAGCGACGCCCGCCGGCAAGGATACGTTCACGATGCTCGGCAACTGTCTCATTAGTAATACGCGATGGCGCCTGAGATGCTTTATCGCGTTTTCTAATCCGTAATTTTTTCATATTCTCCTTGTTGCTGGGCGCTGACTGCAGTACTAACTGCGTCTTGTAGTTGATTATAAATGCGATCGGGATGTTCAACCTTATTGATAACGAGATCGCCAACGAACGTTTGAATAACAATCGTACCAAACTTAAATAGTTCGCCACTAAGTCCAGGTATATTATAGCTTATGTTTTGAATCTTTGACAATCGTAGCTCAACAACATCTTTTCCAAAGAAACCACGCTGGGTGATCTGACGAATACGTTGGTCGGTCACAATATAAACTGTAAAGTACCACATGATAAAATGATACGAGAAGAGAATAAGGCCGACAACAAGACCGACAATTGGGAGCAAAAAAAGCTGAAGATTGCTTTGCCAAATGAGAGGCGGAACGGCAGAGATGGCAAATGGGATCAGAAGCAAATAAAAGCCTTTGCGCATAGCGATAACATGTCTTCGAAATACAAATAATAATTGCTCGTTATCGCGTTGACCATCGAAGTCGAGTTGTATTGTTTCTTTACTCATACATCCCTTTCTGGTACCCCGGGCAGGAATCGAACCTGCAACCTTTTCCTTAGGACGGAACTGCTCTATCCAATTGAGCTACCGAGGCGCATTTGCTTTATTGTAACACGAAATAGCGGCCACTAGTGGACCGCTATTAATTTTTGAGGTGCAAGGACCGGCCTGCTATTTCCTTTTTTGCGGAACACGGCCACGCACGATTGGACTATGTGCTGTTTCGTAATCGGAATAGACCTCATCTTTACCAAACCAAAGTTCAATCTCCTGAACGGCTTCTTCTACATTACCCGACGCATGCAAAAGATTTGGTAGCGTTGCACCAATCGGATTGGCATAGCCACGTGTCACATGTGTAAAGTCACCGCGAATAGTACCCGGAGCTGAATCTTTAGGGTCTGTAGTACCAACAAGCTTACGAACGTATGACACCGCCTCTACTCCCTCGAGCACAAAAGCAATTACTGGTGTTTCGGTCATTTGACTAAGAGTGACATTATAGATATCTTCACCCCAACGGCTAATAAGATTGCTAATACCCTCGTAGTGCTTGTGGAAATGAAGCTCATCTGGTGCAATCATTTTCATGGCAACTATCTTAAGACCAGCGCGCTCAAAGCGAGTGATAATCTCCCCTACTAGACCGCGTTGAATGGTATCTGGTTTTAAAACAACAAGTGTTTGTTCGAAATGACTCATAATATTCTCCTCATACTGTTTGCTTTATTGTATCAAATATATCCTTTTATAGGAATGTGCGTTATTATGCTTATGTAATGTACATTAGTGAACTTATACTAGATTATATTGAGCACCTGGAAGTAGAAGGTGGCCGATCAGCAAAAACGGCAGAAAATTATAAATTATATCTGGAGCGGTTTGTTGAGTTCACTAATGATTTACCTGTTGGAAAAATTACTTCAGAAATTATCCGCAAATATCGTTTGTGGTTAAACCGTTATAAAAACGACAACGAAGAGACACTTGCCACGATAACCCAAGGCTATCATCTTATCGCTCTTCGTGGATTCTTGGGCTATCTATCAAAACGTGACATCCCAAGTCTCAGCCCGGAAAAAATTGAACTTCCTAAAATATCACGTAAACAGGTCACCTTCCTGCATTACGATGAAGTAACGCGCATCCTCGAGGCAATTTCGCTCGATGGCGAGGTTGGGCTTCGTGACCGAGCAATTATTGAACTACTTTTTTCAAGTGGCCTGCGCGTATCAGAGCTCGTTAACTTAAATCGTGATCATGTAAATACAAAGCGACGTGAGTTTATGGTACGTGGAAAAGGGCAAAAGGATCGCCCAGTGTTCATTGGAGCGGCGTCGGCAGAGCGTGTGGATGAATATTTGTCAGCTCGGCTCGATAATCTCCCACCTCTTTTTCTAAGTTACAGCCGTAACAACAGTGTGAGTAATCAGGGAGATTATCGTCGTCTTACCTCTAGAAGTATTCAACGAATTATTAGTAAATATGCCCGTCTTGCTGGTATTACTAAACATGTGAGTCCGCACACTATGCGACACAGTTTTGCGACAGATTTATTGATGAACGGCGCCGACCTACGGAGCGTTCAGTCCATGCTTGGGCATAGTAATATTGCAACAACTCAGGTCTATACACACGTAACCGACGAGCATCTACGAGAAATCTACGAGAAATTCCATAGCGACACTGATTAAACTACATTACGGAGTACACGTGGTTGTGCCACTAAAGCCATCGTCACTGTCAGTAATAGTAAAATCCTTACAGAGATTGCCAGCTAAATCAATCGCTGCCTCTGGATAAGTAAAGTCGCCTTTTAACTCAACGCGAGCTTGCACACGACGAAAGATATCATTAGCTCGACCAGTAGAATCAACTTCAGGTTGAACTCGATTAAAGTTTATATAACTAGCGCCGCTTTTTAACCTAATACTATAATGTGCTCCATTATATAGCGCGCTAAGGCGTAAGAAAGCAGTACGATTGTTTGCATTCCCTCCTACTGGATTCGGTAACTTAATAGTAGTAGTGCATGCATATTGACCCGCTGAAAAATCTGAGTTGCACTTAGTGAGCTGTGGTGCATCCGTTCCTGCACGGCGCGCATCGAGTGCAAAGTCTTGGCTAGTGCTACCAGTTATTGAGGGGTAAAGAAAGAGTGTTTTTGCATTGCTGTCTGTATCCGTACCGTCAAAGTCACTTAGTTTAAAACTACTACCAGTTTGGATAAGTTGTGCGCGCAGCAATGCTGGGCTGGTCGTTGCCCATTTATCGCCTACAGGTGGAAGGCTTACATCAGGACCGGTCGTTGGGAATGTAAGGGTTGGGTTACTGCTAGTTGAAGACAAGTCGTCTTTGCTAAACCAGTTAATTTCGACACTATCAAAGTTTCCGACCCCTATTATCGGAACGATGTTTGACTGATTAAGGCTAAGGGAGTTTTTATAATCCGGAGTATTAATGCCTATCTTTACACAAGTATACGCCTGATTTAACTTAGATGCGTTGTCGCTATCATTCTGTTGAATAATAGTTTCATTGTTGGTTTGCCCTACTAGACCTGCTTTTACAAGTGTGTCGCATGTTGTTTCATTTTGACCGGCAACGGGCGTAAGTGCATTAGTAATCGCTGTACAGTTAATCGTTGATGCAGCGGCATTATTGCGACATGCCTGATCTAGAAGAAGGAGTCGCTTTGCATCTTCCACTCCAGCTTGAGCCGAATCATATGCACTCTGCGAGAGGTCATTAGTGGTTGCTTGCTGTTGCTCCTGTATCATAAGCTGGATGAAGCCAACCGTTACAACCGTCATTAGAAGTGCAGCAAAAATGACTACAAACAGCGAAACTGCACCGCGCTGATGTAATAGACGTTTGTTTTTTAACATTATTGACTCCCCCCAGACTGATTTCCTGCTCGCGCAATAAGATCGAATTGATTTACTGAACAATAATTTTCGTCACCCACGCCTTCGGATGGTGGTTTACAAGAAGCGTCGTTAGTAGTTAGCTGCTGCCGGTCGTTTGTCCCGATCAGCATGGAAATAGCGTAAATTGACTGCCCTGTTGTTGGATCGTTAGCAGTTTGAGAGATAGTAAATGAATGAAGTACAAGATCGCGATCGCCAGCAGTGAGCATTTCCGTCGCCTTAGTCTTATCTATCTTTAGCGTTGGATCCGCACAAAGTCCACCGGAGTCTGCAACTTTAACAAACCTAACTGGACTGCCATCTTCAAAGGTATTAAATATTGCCGGCGCACCCGAGCCGCCCACAAGTGCCTTACCGTAATTCCAAGCATACGTATAATTGCCTATGCAGAGCCGTCCACCACCGTCACGAACAACGTACTTAGATGCTAAGGTCGTCGGGGAATCGTCTACTTTAGGGGTAACATCAAACGGTGAAGATGAGGAAATGCTTCGTTGCAATTCCGCCGAAACAGAACGACCGATTTGATTTGTTTCACGAAGAGTTATACCTTTGTTGTAGATGTTACTAATTTGAATAGTCGTCATTGCAATAGCAATTAAAAGCATGGCAATAAATGTCATGGCCAGCATAAGCTCGATTAGCGTAAAACCTTTATTATCGTGGCTCATACAACCTCACAATCGTCCCCAACGTCACCGGGGCTGAAGCTCCTGGGCTATTCCAGCAAGCACGGATATGAAAATCAACAAACCCTGGACCGTCTGTCCCGCTAGAAGGAACAGCTTCAACCCAAATGCCATAGGCAGCGTTAATACTCGAATCATTATTGTAAATAACCTGTGAGAATGGCGGGAGAGATGAACCAGATGAAGCGTCCATAGCCGGTGAGGTATTCCAAACAGAAGCCGTGCGCGCGTTGATTATAAATGGTTTTTCACCTGGAGTCGTACTTGGACAGCTAATTCCGTCCGTTACACCGAATGTCGACGCCTGAGTCGCTCCATGGCCTGTCACTTTGTTAGTCATCTTTACCCACTCCGCCGCTGTGCCAGTAGTTGGGACAGCATTCCCCTTTTGAAAGACAGCCACGTAAGCTTGATGAATATATCGAATCGCCTCTGCTTGTGCGTCAATCTGTTGACGCACAAGCGTGATCTCAAGTGAACGCTCAGCGGTAGCCGTACCTTGATTCATAATAGCAAGACTTCCTACTGACACCATAGCAAATACGGCTACAGCAAAAAGTACCTCGATAATCGTATCACCTCTTTGTTGTTCTTTTCTTAGTCGCATACACTATCACTTTCTGAAGGAATTTCGATGGCACTCTGACTTGCGGCATTAGCAGCAATACGAACTTCCATTCGTTTACCTACAAACGACCCTATATCGGTATTCACGCACAAATCTTTGGTCTGCGTCATATTCTCAGAAGTTAGCATAGAGCTCAAATTTGTTTGCACACCATCTGTTGTAAAAGTCAATATAGAGCCACTTAACGGAGAGCGAACAATGAGGATAGAGAGCGGTTGTGGCGTCGTCGTTTTTTGTTTAACCACTTGCGCACCCCAACTTACATCTTGGGTATCTTGGTCAATGGGCGAAATACCAAGGGCGTAGAGTTTAAGTTGATCAATATCGTTCGTGGAATCGGGAACGTTATCCGCTTTATATCCAACTACATTCGAAGCTGAAAGCTTTGTTCCTGTAGCGTCAATCGTTATGAATCTTCCTAATACAACACAGTCACTTGCGCCACGTGGCTGACCTGCCGCTGGAGTTTGAGTAACACCTGCCGAAGTGTCACATGTCCATGTTGCAGCACGATCATTTGTCACATTTCCAATCTCGCTGTATTGCTGCTGAATATACGATTTCAATGAATTAACACTATCGCGATAACGCTGTTGATTAATGGCGATCCCGGAACCTACTAAAATACCGACCGCTAAGAGGCCTGTGACAGACAAAAATAGCATAGTCTCAATAACAGTAAAACCGGTGTTAGATTTGATGCCCATTTGGGCTCATTATACCATAAGCTTTTTAACGCAGTAAGCCTAGAGCTAGATGAATGTTACAAAATAAAGATTAATGATACGATCACCTAGAAGCATAGCCAGGATACAGCCAGCAATAAGAAGCGGACCAAATGGTACTCGCGTTTTTCGAGTCATTTTTCTAGAAAGCAATCCCGGAATAACTATCAGACAACCAATAAGGTTCGCAGCAAACAGTGCAACAAACGCAAGTGGCCAATCTCCAAGCAGGAGCGCTAAGGCTAGCCCAAGCTTTACATCGCCAAATCCAATCCATTTGCCTTTAGAAATAGCCCATAGAAAGAAGTAGAGACCACTGAGAATAATGATGCTTATAAGTTGACCTTCAATACTTCCTAAAACATCGACACTATTTGTAAGATGGATAATGGCTACAACAAAACTAATAGCGATAAGTGGAAATACTATAACATTCGGTAGAAGTGACCATTTGAGATCATATGCAAATAAAATAGAGAGCATAACACCAGCGATGAGCCATAAAAGAAAACCGATAACATTGAGCTGGCTAGAGAATACGATGGGCCATAACAGATAAGATGCGACGAAGAGGCTAGCTACGCCCAGCTCAATGAGCGGCTCAAACCAACCGATTGGTTTTTTACAATAGCGACAGTTGCCTTTTGTACTTACCCAACTTATAAGCGGAACAAGATCGTACCATGCGAGGGTATGCCCGCAATGCAGACAGCGTGAACGGTCAGACGTGACCGTCGCTTTCGATAAAGGCTGCAAGGTTTCGTATTCTTTTGCATTTACTTTTTCACCAGCTGCTTTATCCTGGACCAGCTGACGCGCGCGCAACCGCCACACTGTTGCTCCCGCAAAACTACCAAGGCAAAGCCCCACGAGCGCTAAAATCACACAAATAAGAAGTTGTTCCATAAGCATTATCATACAGTAAATAATAGAAAAATGAAAAGCCCAGTTGGACTGAGCTTTTCAGTAGTTAAACTGCTGCAATTTAGTTATTTACGCAGAATACACCGCCACCTTCAAGTTTCATACGGAATGCTATCTTATTTGACCCCGCTGATTGAACAGCACCATCTGTTCCACACGTTGACTTTCCGGAAACGTAGATTATATTCTGTGCAGATGCAAACTCAGAAGGAACATCAGCAGTGGTTTCTTGAAATTGATACGTTGTTGCACTGCTCTGAGTTGAAGATGCACCTGATGGATCAATAAATGTATCGCCACCGACAGCCAAATACTTTTGAATAAATCCGCTCCAACCATCTGAGCCTGGAGGCAGCGCATTTCGATTATTCGATTGGTATTGCTGGACAGCTGTCTGTACTCTTCCTAAGTCACTCTTACGTTGAGTGTCGCGTTGACTTCGTTGAAGTGCTGGCAAGGCGATAAAGACCATAAGAAAAATAAGTGCAGCGATAGCAAGCACTAAGACTACCTCAATAATCGTGAAGCCTTTTTCTTTATTTTTTGGTTGCACGTTCATAAAATTCTTTCCACCTTTCTATGAACCATTAGTGCGTAAAACGCTTACGTTTATCATACCTTAGCAGGCAAGGGTTGTCTAGACATTTATGCCATTTACAAGGCTGTAGATTGGAAGTAGAATAGCGCCCACCATACCCCCAGCAACAATTGCAAGAATTACCATCAAGATTGGCTCAATAGCAGTGGAGATAGCTTTAATTTCTTCATCAAGCTCATCCTCGTATACTTGAGCTGTTTTGCCCATCATCTCGTCAATCTTACCTGATTGCTCACCAATTTTTATCATTTGCGGAACCAGTGGAAGAATATAATCCTCAGGTTGCAACGAAGCTGAGAGTGCCTTACCGCCTTTCACCTTTTCAGCCGCTCGATTTATACTTCTACTAATAATTGAATTGTTCACCGAATCGCTCGTAATGCGGAGCATGTCAAGCATGGCAACACCTGTTGAAAGCAGCGTCTGACCCGTGCGGGTAAAGCGCGCCATATAAAGCTTGCGAAACATCGGACCAAATAGCGGTACATTGAGTTTGAATGTATCTTTAAATTTAATACCATTCTCAGTTTTAAGATATTGTACGAAGAAGTAACCTCCTACACCTACAACAATGATAATAAGCCACCAGAAATGAGCTACAAAGTTAGCCGCACCAACCATAATTTCTGTAATTAGCGGAAGCTGCTTTTTGAGATCATGGTAAAGCTTTTCTACTTGAGGAACAACAGTAAATAACATGAATGCCATCACGCCAAAAATGACAACCAATACAATGATTGGGTATGTAAGAGCACCTCGAATCTTGCCAATAGTCGCCGCATCTTTTTCTTGCTGTGCAGCGATGCGAACGAGCGATTCGTCAAGTGTACCCGATACTTCACCTGCAGCAATAAGTGCTAAGAATACTTTATCGAATACTTCTTGATGCTTGGAGAAAGACTCGGAAAGTGATTTACCGCCTTCAACTGATGCAATAATATCTTCAACTACACCCTGGAGGCGTTTATTTTCCGTTTGTTCAAGCACGGTATGCAAGCTTTGAGATAGTGGCAACCCTGCTCCAATCAACGTTGCAAGTTGTCTTGTAAAAACAATCTTATCTTTAGTGGTAATACGATTTGTAAGACGACCAATGAAGCTGCTATTTTCGTCGACTTCTTGAATATCAAGCGGTGTGAACCCTTGAGCAATCAAAAGTTTTGCGGCAGCGTTTTCAGAATCTGCCTGGACGGTCGCCTTAACAACTTTGTTACTCGTGGTATCTTTTGCTTGATAGTTAAATTTTTTCATATTAGCCTCTCATGAGCCGTTCGAATTCAGTGAGGTCGACTGCAAAGTTGCGCGCTTCGTCATAGGTAACGGTTCCATTTTGGATGAGACTCACCAGCGTGCGGTCCATGGTTTGCATACCTTGGTCGGCGCCGGTTTGAATGACGGCATCGAGTTGGTGTGACTTCCCTTCACGGATAATATTGCGAACCGCTGGGTTAGCGACAAGTACCTCAGCGGCAACTACGCGCCCACCGCCAATAGCCGGCACGAGACGTTGTGAACAAATCGCCATTAAAATATTTGAAAGCTGAGCACGAATTTGCGGTTGTTGATGCGGTGGGAATACATCGATCATACGATCAATAGATTGAGCTGCGCTGTTGGTGTGGAGCGTTGCAAACACTAAGTGACCGGTTTCGGCGATAGTTATGGCTGCTGAAATCGTTTCGAGGTCACGCATCTCACCAATAAGCACCACGTCTGGATCTTGACGAAGACTAGAACGAAGAGCCGCCGAGAATGAATAGGTGTCGTAGTGAACTTCTCGCTGGACAATCACTGACTTCTTTGATTTATGCGTAAACTCGATTGGGTCTTCAATAGTAATAATATGGTTGGCACGCTCGGTGTTGATTTTATCTACAAGTGCTGCAAGCGTGGTTGATTTGCCAGAACCAGTTGGGCCAGTTACAAGCACAAGACCACGTGGATAATCAGCAAATGTAGTAACCACTTGCGGCATACCTAGCTCTGTAACAGATTTAATTTCATTTGGAATAAGACGAAGAGCGGCCGCCAGGTTACCACGTTCATGAAAGGCATTTACACGGAAACGACCAAGTGTACCAAAGGCAAAGCTAAAGTCAAACTCTTTGTCTTTCATCAAGATTTGCTGTTGATCTTGATCAAGAATAGCGAATACGAGCGTTTCAACGTTTGATTCATCAAGTGGGTTATACCCAGGTACCGGCTGCAGACTTCCATCAATACGCAGCATTGGCGGTAGGCCCACCTGCAAATGGAGATCGGAGGCACGCTTTTTTACTACTTCTTCAAGCAGTACTTCAATTCGGAGATCTTGACTGTTCATATTATTCCACCCTTCTTACGCGGTATCCGCCGCAACACGGTTGACCTCTTCAATTGTTGTAATTCCCTGGAGAGCCTTGAGGTAGCCATCCTGACGCATCGTAATCATTCCCTGCTCGATGGCTTTTTGCTGGATATCGCGGCTTGTAGCTCGTGCAACAATGAGGTTTTGAATTTCCTCTGTTACATCCATCACTTCATATAGCCCAGCTCGTCCTGCGTAGCCTCGAGGAGTTTGTGGGGTGTCTCTCCCCTTCACTAAAGTATAAGCGCTTTGGCCTGCTAGGGGCAAGTCTTTATAGCCTAAATCGTCAGAAACTCGCGCCACGTCGGCCTTTGTACGAGGTAACAGGTGGCCGATTGTGGCGGTAATATTCTGTGTTTCGATTGGCGATGACTGATACGCATCGCGTTTAGCAGCTACCCTTCGCACCAAACGTTGACCGATAATAGTATTTACTGTACTAGCAATTAGGAACGGTTCAACACCCATATCAAGAAGGCGAGGTAGCACGCCGGCAGCCGAACTAGTGTGTAACGTACTGAATACTAAGTGACCTGTAAGCGCCGCCTGTACGGCAAGATTTGCCGTTTCAGAGTCACGAATCTCCCCAACCATCACGACATCTGGATCTTGACGAAGAATAGAGCGAAGGCCGGTTGCAAAGGTAAGTCCCACCTCTGGATTTACCTGGATTTGAATAACACCATCCATCTTGTATTCAACTGGGTCTTCCAGGGTAACAATATTTACTGTGTCGTTTTTGATTTCTTTAATAAGCGCATAAAGGCTAGTCGACTTACCAGAACCAGTTGGCCCAGAAGTAAGAACCATACCATTTGGTCGACGAATTCCCTTACGAATCGCACGAAGTGCTCGACCCGCATATCCCATCTGCTCAATGTCGAAAGTGTTGCCTGATTTATCAAGTAGACGGATAACCACTTGTTCACCCCATACAACTGGGCTAATGGCAATGCGAAGGTCAACTTCTTTTGCAGCTACTTTCACCGTAAACTGACCGTCCTGAGGAATACGATGTTCGTCAATTTTAAGATTAGAGAGAATCTTAATACGACTTACCAGCGCCGGTTCGATAGATTTTGGCAATTGCATAATTTCGCGCAGTACTCCGTCAACGCGACAGCGAATTTTTAGCGCTTTTTCAAGTGGCTCAATATGTACGTCGCTCGCTCGCGACTTTACTGCATACTCTAAAATGGTACTAAGTGCGCGACTAATCGGCGAGTCCTGGACAATCGTTTTAATATCGCTCTCGCCAGCTTTATTTGCTTCTTCCTGCGATACTTCAGCCGCTTCGTCAACACTCGAGAGATCAGTGCGATATTGGTCAAGCACATGACGCACACCAGCCTCTGAAGCCATAAATACCTTGATTGGTCGTTGAATACGGTTTGCAAGGTAATCTACAGCCTGCACATTATTAGCATCAATCATCGCCACTGCCAGACGGTTTTGTACCTCGGCGAGTGGCACTGCCATGAAACGTTCAGCAATATCTTCAGGAAGCAGCGCTAGTACATCTTGGTCGATCAAGCTATTACTTAAATTGACGTATGGCACACCAGAGACCTGAGCAATGGCGTGCGTCAACAGTTCTTCGTCAACCACCCCTTGTTCAGCGAGAACAGCCAGGAGGGGCTTATTGGTTTTTGCAGCATCGTTTTCGGCCGTTTGAAGAACATCTTCAGCAACCAGCCCCTCTTCAGTTAGAAGAGTGATGAGTTTTTCCTGGATGTCGCTCGTAAGGAGTGCCATACCAGTCACCTACTTATTCTGGTTTGAAGCCTGCGATTGGCCGTTACCGATAATAACTTGTACTGTTGGGTTAATAGCATTGGAGTTAAATACAGTTGGGTCAGGCTGTGTAATATTTGTAGAAATCGGATCAGCTGTTTTTACTTTTACTGATTGATTTTGCGTATCGCCTAGTATCGCTTTGGCCACGAAATAAGCTACCAGCACGCTGATGGAGGCGATCAAAATTATCATTGCAATATCTGATTTCTTCATGGCTTTACCGTCTTATCTTTTAGATCTACTGTCTTAGCCGGTTCATAGTACGCATGGCCTTCTGCAGTCATTACAATCTTCGTCCCCTGTGTGTCAATAGTCAAAGCAGTTATATCGATGGCACGGATAGAACGTTCCAGTTTTTGTAGCACGTCCTTCAATGCACTAGCGTTGTTAGAGGCTGCGCTTATCGTAAAACGAAAGGTTATCTGATTAGCCCCAGCAGTAGCCGTTGAGCTCGACGAAGCATCCTGCACATTAGAATTAGTTTGTGATTCAACACCAGCTACAGGATCAACATTTAACGCCTCAATAGTAATACCATTACCGTTCAAAAACTTTTCTTGAAGCGATGAGCCAAGTGCCGCCGAGTTGGCATCAGATGGAAGTGCATCTAGGACCACTTGAATCGGTTGTGTCTCGTCAGGAGTCATAACACTCTTGAGGGCATCGTTGGTGTTTAGCACACGGACTTGGTCCTTCAAATCGTTCACAACTTTGTTGTTATTTGTAAGAACAGAGGCAGTATTAGCTTTCTCGGCTAAGACTTTTTCGTTGAACCATGCTTTTTGAAGTAAGAAAATTGAAACAACCAACGCAATACCTACAATAACCGATACGCCAGCTACCCACATAAACATCATGCGATTGGCATTTGCAATCTGTTGACGCTTTCGAATTGCTGTTTCTTCAGCGGCCATTAGTTACCTCCTCCTGTCGTATCACTTGCCTTTTGCGTAAACAAACTTTGTGGCACACCCAGGAATGAATCTGTAACGTTTGACTTTGTTGGAGCAACAATGGTCGCGTTTTGCGCGGTACGAGAAAATAGTTGCGCTGGATAAGTAAATGCGAGCGTAAACCGCAATACCTCTGCCCCAGTGGCATCTTGGCCATAACTACGATTACTATCGTTAATATTAGTTGCAAGCGCCACAGATTGCTGTTGACCGTTCTGCGTAAATTGTAGCGTAGTGGCTCCAATGGTCTTTTTAAAGACCTCTAGCGCCGGATAGCGACCGGAAGCCTGCGCATCTATCGTAATAGTATTCGTAGAAGAATCAAGGGATAGTTTAGTGATGGCAATGGTATTTGGTGCAGGCGGATTAATTGTAGTAAGGATGTCAAAAATACGCGAATCGATATTTTTGCTATCGTGCATTGCCGATAACTGCGTCAGCTGGTTTTGGATCGTTAGCGTATTCGAAATATCTTCTACGCTTGAAAGTTTTTGGCTCTCATCTTTGATACTATTGTCAGTCAATACACTTCTTGCGGTTTGGACACCGAATACCCATACAGTAAGGAGGACGACCACTCCTACCGCCGCAATACCAACGATAATAGCTATTGAAATGACACTCGCACGAACACGCTGCGCTTTGATAAGCTCTTGTTTTACGTCGGGAACAAGGTTGATTTCAATCATCGCTTGTTACCCCTTTGCGCCAGCCCAACAACAGTGGCAAACTCCGTTGCAATAGTAGCAAGCTGCTGCTGATCGCCTTGCGATACACGCACTTTTTGCCAAGGATTGGCCTGAGCTGAATTGATTCCGGTCTTGGTCGTGACGTACTCACCAAACTTGGGAATAACACTACCATAACCAGATAACAAAATACCGCCAACCGGCGTGTTTGGATAACGTGTTTGGAAAAACTTAATAGACTTCGTGAGCTCTGCAGCAAACCCTTCAAGTACACTTTCTACGGCATGGTACACCTGACCTTCAAGCCTATCTGGAGCCAGACCAAATTTAATGATAAACTGCCGAGCTTGATCCTCTTGAACGTTTAGGTTTTGGACAGCTGCCTTAACCAGCGAGTGAATACCCGTAGGAATAGTGCGCACAAGACGTGGCGCATCATTATAGGTTACAACGAGATCGGTCGAAAGTTCACCTACATCGATAATAAGCCGCGCATCTGGAATGCCAGTGGGAAGAAGAGCACGAATCATGGCAATCGGATCAGGCTCGGCTGCAATAACATTCAAGCCAAGGCTCTCAATAAATTCAAGACGCTCTTCAGCGTAGCTATTTGCCGTGCTTGCAAGCAATACCTCTTGCTGTTGAGGATTATGTGCGGATTGGCCAAGAAGCACCCAGTCTACCTTCGCCTCATCTATCGACATTGGAATATACTGGTCAATCTGGTATTTAATAGTGCTCTTTAACTCTGTCTCCGGCATAAGTGGCACATCGATAACTGTCGTAAACGTTTTCTGCGAAGGAAGTCCAATAACGACATTTTTGGTTTTGATACCGCTTTGACCCACGGCAGTCATAATGATTTCACCTAAGCGATGCTCTGATTCTTTTGAATTGGCACTCGTCGTCTTAAGATCAACAGGCGCGTAGCCATAGTGAACTAGCGTCCAATTATCTTGGCCGTTATCATCCAATTGCACTACCCGCACCGCATTGGTACCGATATCGAGTGCAAAGAAGTCGCCCACACCTTTTAGTAATGCCATATTGCCCTTCATTATACATAAGCATGATAGTTCATGGCAAGTGTTTTTTGAGGTAGTACTAGAAACGTGGCGGCAATTCGGTTGAATAGACTGTTTGTGCTTTGTTGCTGCCTTGGGCTAGCAGTTGCGCCCATAAGAAAGCGTCTGGACGCAAATTGAAGCGCTCTGCCGGATCACCGGAATGCTCATCCGTTTCAGAACCAGCTGTACGATTAAGAAGAAGTCTGCCTGTAATAACAGGACCATTGACATCAAGCTCGGTTGAACATTTATTCGAGGTGAGATTACCCGTAAAGTCACTACACGTATTGATAGTATCGCTAGCAATAAGCCACGCATCAATATGACCTACAGCGCTCTGAATAATAATATTTTTTGCAATAATTACCAACTGCGGGATTTGACTCACACTCGTAAATGGACCATCAGAATAGTTAAGATTACCGGTAATTGTCACTGTTCCTGTTGAAACAATCACGACAGACTTTCCACCAGGAATCGTACCGCCAGTAACCGTTACATTGCCAGCCGTTCGTACTACTGGCGTATCTGAGGTATTAAAGGCAAGCGAACCAACGTCAACACTGCCCGCTCCAATTGGTTGCTGGTTTTGCGAGGCTGCAAAATACCCTGCCACATCTGGTGCAGCTGGAAAACTGCCAGCATTTGTGTAACTCCCAAATGCATCCGCGCCCGTCTCATCTTTGTTGGCAAAGGTTAACTTACTCCATGCTGTTTGCTCGTTATTGGTTTGGTTGACTAATCCCGCCCCAGAAGCAAATCGGCCATTTACTCCAACTGAGAATACACCGTACTCAACCCAGCTACCAAAAGTCTTATTTGTTCCACCCATATTCTTAACACTGGTACTTGTCTCAATTTTTCCACCCACCTTAATATCACCACCCCAAATTTGTATTTTTGGTTTTTTACCGATTACCGTACATACCGGCTGTGAATGCGCCCAGCTATTATCGCTATTAGCTCGCGGCTGAACCGATAGCGTAAAACATACCCGCGTCCCTGTTGGCAAATCACCTACATCGAGTCCACTAACCGATGGTTTCAGATTTTGAGCCGGTGCCCCTATATCAAAACTTCCCGACCCCTTGGCCACATTCTTACAACTTGCCACCCCACTTTGAAAATAATTACCAGACGGCGCCCCGCCGTTACTTTGACACGGAGCTTGAGAAGATATAGTCGGACCTTCGCCCTCGTGTGGCGCTTTTTGCCCGGGCTGCACCGTTATTTGAGTGATTTCCCACTGCGTAGCGTAACTAGCGATTTCTCCAGGGTTGTCCACGCTCGAATTAACTGACACTTGGCTTCCCGCCTCTATCGTTGTCGGCGAAACGTCATCGACATGCGGCGTCAGTGTGTAATTTTTCGGCTGCGGTATTGGCTCACTCGGAATACCAATTGGGTTAGCACAGCGGCGTAAAATCTTATAAATAACATTGCCATTGTAGTCACGAATCAAAATACCAGGCTCGTTTTTTGCATCGTCATAATACGCATCGTCATCGGTGCTACCGTCGTTATTGAAGCCCTCATTTGTCCCCTGCCAATAACTGTTAATAGTATCGCTAACATTTCCGCCCCAAGAAATTTCTCTCGCCTGATCCAGCCCTACAAGCTCATTGTGAAAGATCTGCCATTGTCCTTCGGAAATAGAGCGACCAATACCCGGCGCATTATTCGCCATCATCGTGTTATAAATAAATGACGCACCCGTTACCTTTTGCGCATTACCACTGTAATAGGCAGAATGAATAAGATTATAGAGTGATTCAGCGTCATTAATAGTCGCTGATGGAATTGCTTGACCATCTTGAATAGCTGGCAATACACTATCGCCACCAGTATCGAGCGTATTAGTAAAATATCCTCTATAACAGGTTCGACCCAGTACCGTTCCTCCGTAACATGAGGCAGCAGTCGTCACGTGATAATACGCTACAACAAAACTCGTAATAAGTACGGCAGCTAAAACCACCCAATGAACAAGTCGCAGCGACCGGTAATAGCTCTTTACTACGTTCATTGTACTTTGCCACCCATCTGCGTAATCATGAGCATGTAATAGGCTTTGTCGTTTTTCGCCGTCGGATTATTGTTAGGATCAATTAATTGAATTGCTTTGTTGTAGTAAGTAATCGATGACTGGTTGTCACCCTTCGCTCGATCAATCTGGCCAATAAAAGCCGCCATATCAGAAGTTTGTTCAATGGCGAATGCTTTCATTGCTGCATCAAGTGCCCCCGCGTAGTCTTTGTTATTGAATAAAATAGTGGCAATGTTTGAATAATACACAAACTTTTCATGCGTATCGCTCGTATTCTTAATGGCATCATTCAGCTGCTGCACTCCGCCGTTTACATTACCACTATATGCTTGCTTTGTTGCGTCATTCGTTGTTTGCGTCACTTGCTGCTGCTTTGCTGTGCTACCACCTTGCTGAGGGGAATTGATTGAGGTATTCGGCTTGGCACTATTACTCAAAATAAGAGCAGCTGCTACTCCAATACCAATAACTACCACAATAATGACAATAAAGATGATAACGCGTCGTTTATTTTTCATGCAAGCCCACATTAACTACTAGGGCTATAGTAGCATAAGCATGACCCAGTAGGCAAACGTTCCCGCTTTAAGCATTAAAGCGGGGCGGAGATACTTCTCCGCCCCTTTCTCACAACACACCAAGTAACCTTAGGACCAGTTCGGCCGCTTCTGTCTTCGGAGCATCATGGCTCGCGCCATTCTCACACATCATCCTTCTGTACTTCGTCGAACCAGACGAGGCAACGATAGGACGCGTGAAGCCCTCGCTGCGTGCCCTCTGGATAAACGGGATGGTATTAATGTCATTACCAGGAATACAACCATCAAGAATAATAGCGCTTAGCCGCTCCCTATTGGCATCAAACGCAGTATCCAGCTCCTCTCGAGTGCAAACTTCCACCACAGCAATGTCATATTCAGCCAACTTACTAACCCACATCATGCGAATATGAGGAAGATCATCAGCGACAAGAACAAGGTGACTGTTGGTCATAGCAACTCCTTGAACGTTGGGCGAATGTTAAAATAATGTCATAGAAGCTTAGTAACGTCAATAAGTCACTGCTTTTACAGCGACTTATTGACTGACATACTTAAGATAGCTAACTATTTTTAATTTTAGGAAACGTGTCAAAAAACGACGTATTAGCATCTTCAAAACCTTTTTTTGTTCCCCTAATCTGCATACGGACTACACTACTATCCTTATCTTTCACAAAGTAATCTACATCATAGCCCATCAGACGTGTGACCTGTCTCAGAAATGAACGAGCACCCGCCTTATCATCAGCAAACGTGTCAAGATTCATACTGACATTTCCAGATAGCGCACCTTCTCTGATTCTTTCGAATATCTTTCGAAACATATCAGGCTGTTTAAACGTTCCCGGATGACCAGCAATAAAATGAGCGCTATATATCGCATCAACTTGCGCTTGTGACATCAGGGTACCGTCAGCCTGATGAAACCTACCATCAATGCCTTTTTGAGGCCGAGCAGGAAGCTTAGTTGCATCAGGATACTCAATGCTTGCCGTGGCCGTAGCACTATCGAGAATAGTTGGACCAACCGTAAAGCCAAGCGCAGCCGCAATATAGCGCTGCTGACCTAACTTTAAAACACTTTGTTCACTAAGCTTTTTCGTCTGTCGTTCCTGAGGCGTCGTAAACACACCAAGACCAGACTTTCCTTCTAATGCGTCGTCAATCCTTTTTGATACACTTTCGGCGTTAAACCTGGGGAAAAAATCAACCGGCTCTCCCCTATCTAACTTTGCGAGTAAATCTTTATACACCGCACGATCTTCAGGGTTCGGGCCAAATGTTTCAGGTGTATTTCGTTGACGAGGTTCTGTATCTATCATTTTTTGTTTTGTTGGGTTTTAAAAAACTATAACATATATAAAAATTTTAGTCAATCGGTATTCTATTCTACCTCTGTTAATGCTATAGTTGTTCTATGAGTCTCGAGATTGGCATCGTTGGTCTTCCAAACGTAGGTAAATCTACACTTTTTAATGCGCTTACAAATAATGACATACTTGCGGCAAACTACCCTTTTGCTACCATTGAACCCAACACGGGTATTGTTCCCGTGCCAGACAAGCGACTTAATAAACTAGCAGAACTTTATAATAGCCAAAAGATCATTCCTGCAACTGTCACCTTTGTCGATATTGCCGGTCTTGTCGCTGGAGCCAGTAAAGGCGAGGGCTTAGGCAATAAATTTCTTGCTAACATTCGTCAGTGTGATGCTATCATCCACATCGTGCGAGCATTTGAAAACAATGATATTGTTCACGTTGCAAACCGCGTTCATCCAGCTGATGACATTGCTATTATTAACACCGAATTAATGCTTGCGGACCTTCAGACAATTGATACTAGGCTACCAAAAGTTCTAAAAGAAGCTAAGGCCAAGCCTCAATTAAAAAAT
The DNA here is from genome assembly GCA_964615445.1 of uncultured Candidatus Saccharibacteria bacterium. Lineage (GTDB taxonomy): Bacteria > Patescibacteriota > Saccharimonadia > Saccharimonadales > Saccharimonadaceae > JALRBM01. Next base: position 20,557 of record CAZTOK010000013.1, read on the forward strand.
ACCGCTTCCTACTTAGAATCACTTAAGCGTCATCTTGAAGAAGGTACACCGCTTTCCGCCCTTCCCTCGCTTGACATGGAGTACATTGCCGACCTTCATCTTCTTACGGCGAAACCCGGCATTTACGCCTTTAATGTGGATGAGGCTACACTGGCTAACACCACAAAAAAAACCGAGCTTGAAAATCTTGTTGCGCCAAACAAGGCTGTATTCGTATCCGCCAAACTCGAAGAAGAGTTGAAAGGCCTCGATGAAGCGGATGCTAAAGAACTACTTGAAAGCTATGGAGTAACTCAAACAGGACTTACACAGATGATTCGTGCAGCATACGATATACTTGGCCTTCAAAGGTATCTAACGGCCGGCCAAAAAGAAGTCCGGGCCTGGACAATCAAAAAAGGAGCAACTGCTCCTCAGGCTGCTGGTGTTATTCACACCGATTTTGAGCATGGGTTTATTGCTGCTCAAATAACAGACTATAACGACCTCATTGAGGCGGGCTCTGAAACCGCTGCTCGAGCTGCTGGAAAAATTCGTACTGAAGGCAAAGAATACGTAATGCGGCCCGACGATGTTGCTGAATTTCGCTTTAACGTTTAGCTGTACGCGCTGAAAGTTTTGCAAGAACACTCATACCAAGCGCTAATGCCTGACTAGTAATCACTGATTCTTTCGTCTCTTCGCCAACAAACTTCTTGTCACGCATCTTTGCAACGAGTCGTCTCGTCGACTCAAGATCCCAACTTTCCTTAGGGAGCTTATCAAAGCCAAGAATCTTATGTAAATCTTCACTTATGCGATTATGAGCAAGGCGACGTGAGCTGTCAGCAACTTCCAAGTCCTCCCTAGGAAGTGCCCCACGTTCTACCTTAAGGCCTACATCAATATGTTTTTTTACCGCATCGATATATACATTCCACTTTTTCGTAATCTCTTCAGGAAAAAGATCAACGGGGTAGTTGAAAGTTACATCGCCATTTTCATCCTCTTCAAGAATACCTAACTTACGTAAAATTTCATTGGTCGATACATTGGAAAGATCTACACCCTGCAACCTTTCCTGAACCGCTTCTTGACCTTGTTCGATAGCTGTCTGTAATTCTTTGGTCGGAAGTCCTGATTCGGCGATGACTATCTTACGAATTATTTCTACCATTTCACGCTGTCTTTTGGCCATTTCGTCTGCTTCTGCACCTTTTACCCTGCCATCTTTTAGCTTATTTGCATTCTGTACATAGGTTGGGTCTGAAAAAGCAATTTCATAAACAATGTCATCTAGCAGTTCTTCAAACTGTTTCGAATCACCCTCTTTTTCAAATAAATCATAGAGCTTGGAGCCATTCGTCTCATTTGTTTTACGAACCATCTCAAGAAATGACGCCATGGGATCGTCTTCTGATTGAGGAGTGTCGTGTTCGCGAGCTTCTGTCATAGTTAATCTTACAGTAGCATAATTGTAACTATTCGTCAATTAACTTAAGCAGGTAGAATCGCTCTTGATTGCCCTTTGCCCCATGCACATCGCTGTCACGTTTATCTTGGATAATAAAATATCGTTTCACCCATACTTCAAACTCTTTTAAAATTTGGCGTCGAACAGCATCGTTTTTAATAACCCCTTTGTTGGTTTGATTCTTGCCCGCTTCAAACTGCGGCTTTACCATGGCTGCTATTTGCGTCATTGGCGCACTTAATTGCTTTGCGATATAGGGCAGAACATCACGCAAACTAATAAACGATACATCAATCACAATAATGTCTGGTTTTTCACTGTCTAGTTTAAAAGCACGAATGTCTGTTTTCTCGTGCAATTCAATGCGATTATTATTTCTAAGACTTGGATGAAGTTGATCAGTACCAACGTCTACGGCAATTACTTTCTTTGCACTATGCTGTAAGGCATAGTCAGTAAATCCACCCGTGCTACTTCCTACATCAAGTACAATTTTATCTTTAAAATTAAGATGAAGGAGTTTAGCTACGCTTGCCAATTTAAGCCCTGCGCGACTTACATATTGATCATCTGCGGTAAGTGCAATCACTGCCGCATCGCTTACAAAATAGCCTGGTTTTTTGATTACGGCACCGTCTACAGTCACTTTGCCAAGTCGAATCCAACTCTCTGCCTGCGACCGACTTGTCGTAAGGCCGCGTGCAGCCACTATATTGTCCAGACGTTGCTTTACCATACTGTCCTACTTTTTACGTTCGCGGTATTCACCGGTAGTTGTATCAACAGAAATCACATCACCAGTTTTAATAAACGCCGGCACTTTTACCGTTATACCCGTTTCGAGCGTGGCGTCTTTTAGGACACTACTGGTCGTATCACCTTTTACGACATCTTCGGCGTAAGTTACTTCAAGGTAAAGGTTCTTTGGAAGTTCAACGTTTATCACTTTGCCATCAAAAAATTGCAAATTGAGCATATCACCCTCTTTCAAATAGCCGGCTGCTACATCGACAACATCAGCATTAAGCTCAAACTGCTCAAAAGTTTCTGGATCCATGAAATAAAATGTAGTGCCATCACTATAGAGGTATTGAACACTTTTATTACTCACCTCAGCTCGCTCAATTTTATCTTGGCCTTTAAACGTTTTCGGAATAACACTACCGTCAATAAGATTCTTAAGCTTCACATTTACAATACTCCCACCACGACCCATTACCTTTTGGCCATACTCAATAACGCGGTATGGCTTTCCGTCAATCTGGCAGACGACTCCTTTTTTAAGATCGGTTGGTTGGTACATAATTGCTCCTTTGTTAAGTTTTAGAAATACTGCGCAACGCACATCTTGGTGTATGCGCTGCAAAATTTTCTAACTAGTTAGAAGTAACGAACGGCAACAATGCCAAATGACGAGCACGCTTAATAGCAGTTGCTAATTGGCGTTGTTGCTTGGTACTGAGACCAGTTTTTGCAATTGGTTCAATTTGACCGTAAATGTTAATAAACCGTTGCAGTGTTTTTACGTCTTTGTAGTCAAAATACGCAGGAGTGTCTTTTTTAAATCGTTTCATAGCCATACTATTTTCTCCTTAGAATGGAATCTCGCTTAAATCAATAGGTTTGTCGTCGATGTCTTCAATAACAACGTCGTCGGTTTTCTTGCTCGAGCTATTACTTGAGCTGTTTGAGTAATTAGATGCGCCGGTGCTATCACCATTTGGGCCATCAAGGAAGGTAACATCAGTAGCGACTACTTCAACCTTAGAGCGCTTTTTGCCCGTTTCTTTGTCATCCCAACTATCTTGACGGAGACGGCCTTGAATGAGACAACGACGACCCTTTGAAAGATACTGACTTACAAGTTCACCCAGTTTCTCCCAAGCAGTCACGTCAAAGAAATCAGCGGCATCGTCTTGACCAACTCGATCAACCGCAATACTGAAACTGGTAATGCTTTTACCACTCGGTGTGGTGCGTGTTTCCGGGTCGCGCGTAAGGCGCCCCATTAAGATGACTTGGTTGATACTTTTGGCCATATCTTACTCCTCTACTTTAGTTTCGTCGTTTGCGGCGCGTGACTTCGCTTCTTCAAGAGCTTTTCGGCCCTTCTCGTCTACCTTTACTAGCAAGTAGCGCAACACTTCATCAGTGATATTCAGTGTGTTGCTCATTTTCAGCGGTGCATCTGCTGGAAGCTTTACGTCCATGTATACATACACAGCAAAATCTTCGCGATTAATTTTGTATGCTAGTTTTTTCTTACCCCAATTGTCTTCTCGAGTAATTTCGCCACCAGCGCTTTTTACGATATTGCGCACTTTGGTGAGTGCAGTCTCAAGATCGCTCTCGAGATCAGGGTGAATAAGAACGGTAAGTTCATACTCCTTCATGAGTGTTCCTCCTTTGGAATCCTTATGGATGCTTGTACTTCAATACAAGCTGAGTTTATAACAGAGTTATTATACTAAAAAGTTAACAAAAAAGCTAGAGGCACGACGTGAGGCTGTTAGGAATCTGCTGGCTATTATCGGGCGAATAGCTATTAAATACTAACGGACGTTGATATACGCCAATAACATCCTTGGTACAACTTCCGCTACCACTTTCATTTTCATTTTCATCAATGAAGTATGGACGGTTCCAGGGATCGACAAGTCCGTTTACATTAACACCACTTGCTGTACTAATTGCACTGAGTGCACTGATGTATGCAACCCAGCAGCTATCTGTTTTTGCAAGAGCCGCGAGGTCTGTTCCGCTAGCTTTTTGTGTACACGGCCATGCGGTGCTCGTACTTCCTGTAATGTCATATAGCGTTTTATTTTGCTGAGTACGTGCCACGCGAATAGCGTCATTCAGCTGCGAAAGATCGTTTTGAATTTTACTTTGACGTGCTTTATCTTGACTGCCACTATATGAAACGAGAACGATCGTAGCAAGAATACCAATAATCGTAATAACGAGCAACAATTCAACAATCGTAAATCCCCACCGCTTCTTCATAATAGGTAGTATACCAAACTACACGTCTGCGCTGCCAATTTCATCGAGGCTATTTATAAGTACATCGCGTGGGCGAGCACCGTCGGCTGGACCAATAATTCCCTGTTCTTCCATTTCTTCGATAATACGCGCGGCACGAGCATAGCCCACGCGGAGACGACGCTGCAATAAACTTGTACTTGCTTTGCGGCTTTCAACTACCACGCGAACAGCATCTTTAAACATATCGTCACCGCCACTGCCACCGTCAAAGTCCATCACTACGCCGCCTTTGCCGTTAAGCTGAACAGGTTGAGAGACAATCTCATCGTTATATTGCGGCGCTGATTGCATGCGCAGATGATCGGTAATCTTTACTACTTCTTCATCCATCACCCAGGCACCTTGAATACGTTTTGGCTTACTCATACTTGGCGTGAGCATAAGCATATCACCTTGGCCAAGTAACTTCTCAGCACCTACTTGGTCGAGAATGGTACGGCTATCAATTTGGCTAGCGACCGTAAAGGCAATACGTGCCGGTACGTTGGCTTTAATAAGGCCAGTGATAACATCAACACTTGGACGCTGCGTAGCAAGTACTAAGTGAATACCAACAGCACGGGCTTTTTGTGCTAAACGGACAATTAATGCTTCAACGTCACGAGCCGCTACCATCATAAGGTCGGCAAGCTCATCAATAACAATCACGATATACGGCATCGCCCCGTCATCAACTTGCTGCGAGTTGCCATCTTCATCTTCAACCGACAGTTTTTTATTGCCAGATTGGATTTTTTGATTGTAGCTTTTGATGTCACGAATCTTTTCTTCCGCAAGGAGTTTGTAGCGACGCTCCATCTCATTAACAGCCCATTTGAGTGCACTAATTGTCTTTTCAGGCTCAGTAATAACAGGGGTGAGTAGGTGTGGAATATCTTCGTAAGGTGCCATTTCCACTTGCTTTGGGTCGACCAGAATTAGCTTCATATCGCTTGGACTGTTGCGGTAAAGAAGGCTCGTGAGCAGTGTATTGATCATGACTGACTTACCGCTACCGGTTTGACCGGCAATAAGAAGATGGGGCATTTTATTCAGCTCGCCTACTACTGCTTCGCCAGAGATATCTTTACCAATAGCAAAACTAAGTGGCTCATGAGCATTTTTCCACTGTTTTGCCGTAAGGATACCGTACAAACGAACGTCTGCGGCTTTTCGGTTTGGCACCTCAATACCCACGGCACGCTGGCCAGGAATGGGTGCTTCAATACGAAGGCTTTGAGCAGCAAGATTGAGTGCAATGTTGGTTTCAAGTGCAGTAATGCGCGTCAGTTTTACGCCACTTGGTGGCTTAAGAGTGTACTGCGTGACTTTCGGCCCGATGTTTGCACCCTCCATTTCAACATCGATGTTAAATTCTGCTAACGTATCGCGAATAGTCTGGGCGTTTTGTTGTACATCACCAGCATCGGCTGGAGATTGCTTTTTCTCGAGTAAATCAACGCTTGGTGCCTCCCAGTTGGGGTCGCTTACGGCTACAAGCGCCGCCTGTTCTTCGGCCGCTTTATCTTGTTTTACACTACCGCGCAAACTGGAGAGGTGCGAGGTTTTTTTATCTTTCATTTCTTCTTGATCAAGTGTTGGCACACCGGCATTAAGCTTAAGCTCGCCAATCGTTTGACGGCGTGGCGCATCAGCCAGCGCTGCTTGCTTCATTACCTTGACGTTTTCTTCTTGCTCGCCGATTTCACGACGAGAAAGTTCCCAAATCTTTTTAATCACAGTAAACGGTGAAATGCGCAGGACAAATAATGCCGTAATGATGATTAGCAAAATATAAATAAACGCTGCCACTCCCGAATTTACAAGCGCTAGGATAACATGGTTAACACCATCGCCTACAATACCACCCGTTGTTTTGCCTGTATCGTTAGTCATTAAGCCAAACAGTCCAGCCACCCATACAATCAGAAGTGCGGTAGCAAACTTTACAATAAACGATAGCTTATTCTCTTCGGCACGAAAGATTTCAACGGCAATGTAGACAAATAGTATTGGGACAACGTAGACACCATATCCAATTGCACTAAGCGCCGCCTTATGAAGCCACTCGAGTACTGGTCCACCAGCGCCAAACCATGCCACAACGAACAAAATAGAAATCGCAACTAGAAGTACCGCCCCTACCTGAGCCCAAAAACCTGTAGGCAAACTATGTGTTGGCGTAGCTGATTTTTTCCCTTTGCCGCGTGCAGATGTTTTTCTTTTAGCCATATCTGTTCTTTATTATACCGGTTTTGCTTTTAGATGATAGAATATATTATAGCAAAAATTACTACAATTTGCAACTATATGGAAAGAGAATAGCCCGGGATCGTCCCGGGCGCCGATTCGCTAAGAGAGGTAGCGAATAACCTCTTACTATCCTAGAGAAGCTCGAGCATAATATCGGCGTCTTTCCCTAGAAGTTCACGGAGTCGCCTCCATCCTTCCCCGGTTTTAGTGACGCCATTCTCATACGGCAACTGCAGTGCCGCGAGAAGTGCGGCTCGTCGTCGCGCTGACGAGTTGCAACTCTGCTTGAGCGGGAGAGGTCGCCACACCCCACTATTCCCTAGTCTTGCCCAGGCACGATTTGCCGACTCACTAGTCGGCTTCATGTCGAGTGACAATTGACATTCGACAAGGAAGAGCGTGAGCCTTGCAAGCTGATCGGTCGAACCGATGAAGCGATACTGGTCTGTTTGGCCCCATTTATAAACAGTGACCGCCAAACTCTGTCGCAGCATTACCTCCAGAAACTCGAAGGTGTCAGCTTGCCACGCAAATGTTTTGAGCCACTTGAGGATATCCCCCTCTCGATGAGTAAAAGATGCGTCGTGCATAACAGGACGTACCATGAGATAGTCCGCACGGACAGACACTACAACTCCTTCTTGTCGGCATATACATATATAGTATGTATATCCTATTTTGTCAATGACACATAAAAAGCTCCGCCGAGGGAGCTTTTTACTAATAAGCGCGAGTGTCCTCTCGCCTACGAGGTTCAACCACTTCTGTATCTGGTACTTGAGGAGAGGGGAAGACCTTTTGTTTTGGGCGAAAGTTTTGCTGACGAGGCACGTTTTGCATGTCACTCTCAGGACGAGACTGACCACCAATTTCATTAATTACTGGAATTACAATTGGGGTACGCCGTGTTTGATCGTAGAGAATATGCGTGATTTCGTCTTTTAACTCTTTTTTAATCACATCAAGGTCAACACGCTTGCCACCAAAACTGCGGGCGACTTTTTGTTTGAGATACTGTCGGATCGTTCCCATAAGCTCCTCGCTATCACGAAGATAGATAAATCCACGAGAAATGATGTCGGGACTGGTCATTAAACGGCCGCTGCCACGGGCAACCGTTAATACCACGACAAACATACCTTCGCTTGCCATATGAATACGATCTTTCAGCACTACCTCTGACACAACAGCACCACTATCGTCGTACATTATACCGCCAACTGGGATTCGACCGGCTTTCTTAGCACCATTACCATCAATTTCAATGACATCACCGCTATCACAGACAAAAATGTTTTCGCGCGGAATGGCCGCTTCTTTTTCGGCAAGTTCGGCATTATGGTGGAGCATATGGAATTCACCATGAATTGGCATGTAATAGGTCGGATGAAGTGCGTTGATAAGCTTCACGTGATCGTCATAATAGCCATGCCCCGAAAGATGAAGCGGGCCAATCCCAGTAAGGTGCGACTTGCCATTTTGGATCACTTCACTTCCTTCGCGCATCAGGCCATCAACTGTCCGCACGACGTATTTTTCATTACCCGGAATTGGGTTTGAGCTAAACACGATAACATCGGAATTTTTGATCTTGATAAATTTATGCGCCCCTGAGGCCATACGGTTAAGTACGGCGTTAAACTCGCCCTGACTTCCAGTACAAACGATGGTTACTTTGCCATCGGGTAGCTTAACAGCATCTTCCATTTTTACCACAACGTCTTTTGGAATTTTAATGGCACCGGCACGAAGCGCCACCTCGAGGTTTTGAATCATACTAAAACCAGCGAACGCCACTTTGCGGTCGAATTTTTTGGCTTCTTCGAGAATTACCTGCATACGATGGATTTGACTACTAAAACAGCTAAGGATAAGACGGCTGTTTGGATACTTTTGCATAACCTCCCCCATACTATGCTGGATGTCGAACTCGCCGTGCGTATGTGTGCCTTCTGATTCACAGTTAGTGCTTTCGTTCATAAGCATTAAAATGCCTTCTTTGGTGGCGATTTCAGTAAGACGCTCGAGATCGAATTTCCGGCCGTCTACTGGATTTTCTTCAAATCGCCAGTCGCCAGTGTCGATAAGTACGCCAAGAGGTGTACGGATAACAACAGCTGTCGCATCTGGAATAGAGTGATTTACACGGACAAGCTCTACCGAGAAGCTATCACCCAGTTGCACGCGCTCGTGCAACTCAGGATTAAGCTCTTGGTAGGTTGGTTCGAAGCCACTTGTAGCCTCATCCATAGTGCGCTGAATCATACCAAGTGTAAATTTACTAGCATAGACAGTTGCCGGAATACGGTGAATGAGATGACGAAACGCACCGATGTGATCGAGGTGGCCGTGAGTAAAAATGTGGCCACGAATTTTGTGCTTATTCTCTTCAAGATAGGTAATATCAGGAGTGATGTAGTTAATACCTGGGTAATCTGCACCCGGGAACAAAAAGCCCATGTCTATCACAATGATGTCGTTGTCGTATTCAATCGCCATCATGTTTTTACCAATACCCATTTCACCAAGGCCACCGATTGGCATCACCTTAAGCGTAGGACGTGGTGATTTGGGCCGCTTTGGCTGATCGGCCAAACTGAACTGACGGCCACTATAGCCATTATAAATAGATTTATTTACAGGAATATTCACCATGTGCTGCGATGCACGAAGGTTTACATTTTCACTGGTGCGACGCTGCGCGCGAAACACCTCTCCTTTTCGGGTGGTTGTATTATTTAATACCGTGTTGTTTGATTTTTGCCGCGGCTGATTTTGCTGCGGACGTTTTGATTTATCGTCGCCCTGAGGCGTCGCGAGTCGTCGTTGACCCATAAAAGTATAGTTCTCCTTTGTTACATGAAAATAATGTTAGAAATACGAGTCGAGAGAGGTTTTATAATAAACACCCTCGTAATCAGTAACACCATTATAGCAAACAGGGGCTTTTTTGGCAAGTTTGTCCCATTGTAACAGATACATGAGCGAAATTTACACATAAATTTGACTTTATACTGGATTAGCTATGTAATACTTATCACACTCCTTCCAACTGAAAGGTGTGAGCACATGGAGTTTAAGGCCAGATATTTTGCTGCTGGAGCGATCGCTATAGCGTTCTGTATGCTAACGGATGGATACATACTTCAGAATATCCAGTCTGAAAATACGACGGTGGTTTCAATACCGTCGCAAGCAGGACATTCGACTGAAGCTGTCTTTTTCCTTGATGGAGTACAGAGTTCCAGCTCACTTCGAGTCAAAGCCGTTCTGCCAGTCCTTCAACAAAATGGTCGTGATGTATATGCATTTAACTATGATCAAAACCTCTTTGTAGCTAAAAATGTTATCAGGACTATACTCACCACCGCAAAGCAGTATAAGAAAGTAACACTTATCGGGATATCGATGGGCGGACTACTTGCCGCCGATACTGTTTTGGAAGCTGAAAAACAGAAGTTGCCAATCGGGTTCCAAGTTATCCTAGTTGGCGCACCAAGCGGCGGCGCAGACTTACAGAATAGCAATGCGTCTATATTTGGATGGCTTCCAGTAGGACCCGTCACTAGCGCAGCAATGACTGATTTATTTTGGGCATTCTCGTTCAAGCCTCCGAGCATGAATAGTATTCAGCCAGGACCGGACACTACCACACTTCAACAAGATTGGGATGTAGCCAGGCACTATCCGCTTAATGGCTGGGCAGGCGAGATACATTACATTGTAAATCATCCCGCCTTTACCTCAGGTGCTTTGGCACATATTCCTATGGTATATTTGTCGTGCAAGGACGATGCTATGGTTAAGGCAAGCTCCTATGATGAATGGTCGAAGTTGGTCGGCGGTTTACTACCCCATATGACGGTGGACTCACCTCACGCAGCGCTGCTTGAGTTTCCCGAAAGATGGCAAGCCGCATTCAAATGGGCGTTTAGTATTTTACCTCGGTAAAATACACGGGTGGCTCGTCGAGAGTTTTCGGCGAGCCACCAATTACTACTTTTCTGTTTTTATTTTTTCAATAATTGTCGGCACATTCATAAAATCATCGATCAGCGTTTGACGAAGACTGCCGTTATATAGGGCGGCAGCTGGATGAAATAACGGGATAATGACGAGTTTTTCCTTACCAAACGCAATGCGTTTTGGCTGGCCATGAATAGCACTAATACGCAGCCCTGGTAAAAAATATTCCATACTATGACGACCCAAAGTTATGACTACCTTTGGCTGGATAATCTGCAACTGCTTAAGAAGGTACGGCCAGAACGCCTTTTTTTCATCCGGTTCAGGATCGCGATTATTTGGCGGACGATACTTCACAATATTGGTGATATATACGTCACTCCGATGCATGCCTGCCTGAGCAAGCATTTCATTTAAAAACTTCCCCGCAGCACCTACGAAAGGCAGTCCTTGCTCATCTTCGTTTTTTCCAGGTGCCTCACCTATAAATACAATTTCGGCATTAACATTGCCATCACCCATCACCAAATTTGTAGCTTGAGCAGCTAGATCGGGACAGATATCTTTATCGATAATTTCTTGTTTTACCCTGTCAAGCAACGCTTGTTTGTCATTCTGTGTCATACCTTTTTACTGTAACAAGACGCGTTTAAAAAGCAATGAATAAACCGTTTTCTAAATCATCCACAATGTGAATTGCTTAGAGAAAAGCTTAGCCCCGCGCACATATATTAACATGTACGCGGGGCTGGTCTCGCATGAGACCACCGCTAAAACCTAGCGCGGACGTCGACCCCTGTACCAGGGCGGCAAAGTCGTACCTTCCACGGGCCCCTTCCGCCTGCGTCCGTATTCGTCGATGGGAGAAAACACTTCCCCTCGATTCGTTCCTCGCTGAAACTTAGCCACCTTTCTTGCAAGTGATTCACCATCGAGGCCGGCCGCCACAACTCGCTTATCATCATTGATAGTAACGATGATAAAGAGTTGGATGTTGAACGGCAACACAGGAAACGAAGACTTTCGGCCATACTCAGCTGCATTACGCTCGAAAGTACTGACCGGAACGCGAATTGTACCAGTAGGCACACTCACGCCGTCCACCTCGCGGTACTCGTACTCAACCCGGTAATCAGTAAATCCCTTCCGAGCTTTGACCGATACCATCTCGGGTGCAAGTTCTCCCGCCTCTTCCAGGTCGGCTAAGATGCCGCCGGGAAGATATTCCTCCATCGGAAAGCGAAGGTCGAGCAGAGCCAGATCATCGAGCGTCGACACGCCCCTCAAGCGCTTTTCGTAGTACGCCCTGAGGTCGTCGTCGGTCGGTGCCTGGATAAAGCCGTTGGAGCGGATTTCCGCCGCCTCAAGCTTCGCCATCACCTGCAGATTATGCAGAATATCACGGTGCTCGATGTGGCCTGCCATGAAGTACGACAGAATCACCTCAGCAGGATCACCACTCAGACGTTCGATCTCACTTTCAACCGCTCGTAAAGCAGCGACAGCCTCGCCTGCTTCACTAAGCCAAGAGTAATACGGATCAACTTTTTCGCTCGCCTGTTCGATCAGTTCAGCCAGCCGTGTAACTGGCAAACCCCGTTCTTTCAGCTGAGTCAGGCGACGGTTGAGCGATACTATCTTCCTCCTTGCAGCCTCTTCACGCTGTCGGCGGTGGAGCTCACGCTTGGCGCGCTCATATGCGTACTTGGCATTGTCAAACGAATAGCCCCGATGAATCTCCGTCTCCCAGTCGTCTGCCATGATAATGACAGCGCCGACAGGGTATGGACTGAAGACAGGCAACTCCTGAATCTTCTTCAGGTCGCTCTCGCGAATTCGCACCGTACATGCAGGTCTAACACTAGCCCACTGCTCTTCATATGTCAGCCAGTACTCGATACCATCCACTTCAACCATTTCATCCAGAGGAAAAAATCCCTCGGAAGTGTCGGTCGAAGTTGAAGTAGAGGTACTCGCTCGGTTTCCAAGCGTACTGTCAAGCAAAGCTCGCTTCACCGGGTCAGAGAGACACTCGTATGCCGCCTGAATCCTACGAAACACAGCCGGATTTCCACCCGCATCAGGGTGATTGATCTTAACCAGCCGCCTGTATGCGGCCTTAATCACTTGAGATGCCGCGCTTTGCGACACCTCAAGAACTTCGTAGTGGTCGACGACATCAGTCCTTCTTAGACCAGTCATGTCTCTTCCCTTCTAGGTTCTTCCTACGCGGCAATATACACATTTTTAAAGTGTGTATATTGCCGCGTAGGAATTTTTTTAAGGTACAAAATTATTGTATATTCTAATATAAAAGTCTCAGAATGTCAATTATGACTATTGAACTATAGAATAATTATGTTATTATATATCCAAGAAGCCGGCTCGAATTGAGGCGGCCCTTAACAATCTACTGGAAGGAACTGCCGTGGCCGAGACCATGCGTACTGTTTTCGACATCATGGAGCCCGATGGCGGCACCATCATCACCGCTGAGAGCATCGCCGCTCTTCGAACGTTGTTCGGTGATCGGCTCATCAGCGAATTCACTGGCAAGGAGCCGCGAGACGTCGCCCCGGAGATTGTGGCGTCGCGAGAGCGGATCCAGCTGCCGGAGAGTATTCCAGCGGCCAAGCTCGCCGTAGCGATGCTGAACTTCATGCGAGAGATGGGCTTCACGGCAGCTGCCAAGCCACAGGAGCAGGTTGTTCGCGTGGTGCAGGACAAGCACCCGCGCGACATGAACCTGCGCGAACTCCTGGAGGAGCTCGACAAGAATCCGTCGCGCTACACCGAGCTGGTGCAGTACATCAACGCTCAGCTCGAGGTCCAGACCGCCATACGCAAATCGCCCAACTGGGCGGTCACCGTGGCTGGCAGCAAAGATCGGCTGGACGTCGATGTCACCATGACCCGTGTGGACAGCCTCAACAAGCACACTATCGTCCAGAACAAAATGGCCGATGGTCGCTACCCCACGTCGCTCGCGCGAGTGTTCGGACAGGAAGAGCGCTACATGCTCAACCCGTTCGCAAGCTCGCTCGATGAGGCCGCCGTGCGCGGACCCATCTGGCGGGATTACGATCTGGGCAACCTCTCCGAAGAGGTACATCTGGCGTACATCTGGGCCCGTTTCATCGTTGGACACAAGGTATGGCCGCCTCAGATCGACAACTACGATCACCTCTCCCAGGCATTCGCTCCTGTGCTTTCGGAGCGCTGGCTGGAGATCGTGGAAGACTACCGATCTGCCAAGCAGAACGGTGATCCGAGCGTCGAAGGCCTGTCTCGCTACCTCTCGCCGCAGGACCTGCGGAGCCGCCGCCCTTTCGTTGGTAACGCACCGCAGCGTGACGAGACATGGTACAAGAGACAGCTCGAACAGCGAGCTGGTCGTGCCATCGAACAGATCAACTCTTCGATCAGGCTTGAGCGAAGGATTATTCGTTCAGCCAGGACGACGAACAGCAACATCACGCTGACCGACGTCATCGCGCTTGGCAGTATCGTAACGAGCAACAGCAACATCAGGGGACGTTTCTATGTACCTCAGGGCACACACATTTCGACCTCCCATGGCAGCATTACTCCTGACATTTTCGAACTGGACTACGAAGGTCTGTACAACAAGGCCATTGAGCTCGGTATCATCTCTGAGTAGCTGAGGCGGGTTTCCTTTCCAGTAGGTCGGATGAGGGCAGAGAGACTTTTCTCTGCCCTCATCCACCCCTACTTTGACGTTATATCTATTAAAAATAGCCTCGCATTTGAGGCTATTTATTTACTAGGTTACTCAGCTTCTTTCATAGAAAGACTGAGACGCCCGCGCTCATCAATACCAGTAAGCTTCACTTTTACCATTTGGCCTTCATGAAGTACGTCGGTCACTTTTTCTACGCGTTCTTTTGAAAGCTGCGAAATATGCACCATACCATCAATACCCGGCATAATATTCACAAACGCCCCAAAGTCTTTAATACTTACTACTTTACCTTCGTAGATTTTCCCTACCTCTGGTTCCTCGGTAAGACTCTTGATCCAATTGATTGCCTTTTCAATATTCGCTGCATCAATAGCAGCAACCGTTACGAGCCCGTCATCTTTAATGTCAATCTGTGCGCCAGTTTCAGCGGTAATTTTATTAATGACCTCACCACCCTTACCAATAACGGCACCAATTTTATCAGGGTTGATTTTAATCTTTTCAATCCGTGGAGCGTACGGACTTAAACTGAGTCGCGGCGCGGCAAGCGTACTTAACATGTGCTGCAAAATAAAGGCGCGCCCAGGTTTTGCTTTAAGAAGCGCCTGCTTAAGCACATCAACCGAAAGTCCGTGTACTTTCATGTCCATTTGGATAGCTGTAATGCCTTTTTCAGTACCGGTTACTTTAAAATCCATATCACCGGCAAAATCTTCGGCATCAGCTATGTCACTTAGTACATATGGTGTGGCACCGTCCATCATAAGGCCCATTGCGATACCTGAAACAGGTGCTTTTAGCGGAACACCAGCATCCATAAGTGCGAGCACACTGCTACAAGTAGCCGCCATACTAGTCGAACCGTTTTGGCTCATAATTTCGGTGACGCTACGGATTGCATATGGAAACTCTTCTTCGCTTGGAAGGACAGGAAGCACAGCACGTTCAGCAAGGTAACCGTGACCGATTTCGCGACGTCCAGGGCTTCCAAGACGACGAACTTCACCAACCGTATAGCCTGGCGCGTTGTAGTGGTGCATATAGCGACGCTCGTGATCAGTTTGCTCCATGGTATCTACCATTTGCGCATAACTAAGCGGTGCAAGCGTAACGATATTCATACCTTGAGTAACACCACGTGTAAAGAGTGATGAACCATGTGCGCGAGGTAGAAGACCTACTTCACTCGAGAGCGTACGGACTTCATCAAGCTTGCGGCCATCGGGACGCGTGCCGCTTTCTACAATTCCCCGGCGAACGTCTTTATGAATTGCCATAGTGAGCGCTTCATCGTATTCGTCGCGAAGCTCTTGGTATTCTTCTTCGCTAAAGCGTTCGCTCATAGCTTCGTGCAGTTGGTCGCGCAGTACAGCGATCATTTCGTTGCGTTCTGGGTATGGGCGGCGCAGATCATCGCCAAGCTTATTTGTCGTCCACTCGTCGACTACTTTCTGAATATCTTCGTTTGGAAGAACTAATTCATAACTAGTCGCCTCAACACCTACCTTTTGAACAAGTTCTTTCTGCAACTGAATAGCCGGTTGGAAGGCTTGGTACGCCCATGAAAGTGCCTCGGCAACTAATTCTTCACTCACTTCATTAGCACCGGCTTCTACCATAGTGATACCGCTTTCAATACCAGCAACTACAAGGTCAAGCTCGCTCGCGTCACGTTCCTCTGGAGTTGCAAAGGCCTTAAACTCGCCATTTACCCGTGAAATACGCAGACCAGCTACTGGACCATCGAATGGTACACCGGTGAGCATAAGTGCAGTACTAGCTGCAATCATCGCGATAGCGTCTGGGCGGAAATTTGGATCCATTGACAGTACGCTTGCTACCACTTGCACCTCTTGGCGATAGCCTTTTGGAAAGAGTGGACGAATTGGACGGTCGATAAGTCGACCAATTAAGATGGCTTCGTCGCTCGGACGACCTTCACGCTTAATAAAGCGACTGCCGCTGATTTTTCCAGCTGCATAAAATTTTTCTTCATA
>CAZTOK010000014.1:0-35592 GCA_964615445.1 uncultured Candidatus Saccharibacteria bacterium
CTTCCGATCTCCAATGCACCTGTAAATTTAGCGTATTCTACCACTTCTTTAGTGCCGGCAATAATTTCATCTAGGGTCGCGTCGTGATTGGCCTGTGAAATATCAATATGAATAAACTCAAAGCCAGCGTCAATCCCCCGTTTTGCCGCATCTACCGATGGACTATGGTCGAGATTGATATACATCTCAATACCATATTCCGCCCGGTAATTATCTACCATGTCACGAATGTTATCGAGCCCCATTGCCTCTACTTCGCCGTGACTTACTTCAACAAGTACTGGTGATTGTAGTTTTTGAGCCGCTTTTGCAATAGCAATCAGTGTTTCTTGATTGTCAATATTAAATGCTCCTACCGCGAACTTTTGGCTGCGGCTGCGATGCATTAAATGATGGGCACGAACAATATTATGACGAATTTGCTTGATAGATAATGACATAGTTTCTCCTTAAAACCCTTGATGATACCGTGGCACATCGTTAACAAACTGCTTAATTCGGGTGGTCATTTGTGGACCAGTAAGTTCAAATTTCTTTAACAGTTCAGCCGGCGCACCACTTTCACCAAAATGATCATTCATGCCAATACGAATGATCGGCGTAGGGAGTTTTTCACCAAGAAGCTCTGCAATCACTCCGCCAAACCCGGCAGCAATTTGTCCTTCTTCAGCGGTTACTACGCGACCCGTCTTCTGTACGCTCGCGAGGATTGTTTCTTCGTCTAATGGCTTTATGGTCGGAACATGCACCACTTCAGCCTGGATACCCTCTTGCTCAAGCAAATGCGCTGCAAGGAGAAGTTGGTAGGTCATCGTGCCTGTACCTAGCAGACTAACATCGTGACCCGCGCGTAGCACATAAGCTTTTCCGATTTCAAACGGCGAATCGGGCGTACTGAATATTGGCGTTTTTTCACGAGCAAGACGCAAGTAGCTTGGCTTGTTATTTTCGGCAATAGCTTTTGTTGCTTTTTCAGCTTCAACACTATCGCCAGGCGCTATTACTACCATGTTTGGCAGCACGCGCATAAGCGCTACGTCCTCAAGCATTTGGTGTGTTGCACCATCTGGACCAACGCTTACGCCAGCATGTGAACCGATAATTTTAACTGGCTGCTGATTTAATGCAATAGTGGTACGAATTTGCTCCCAGTTACGACCTGGGCTAAAAGCAGCATAGCTACTTGTAAAAGGAATCTTACCCGCTCGCGCGAGCCCACTTGCGACCGTCACGAGGTTTTGCTCAGCGATTCCCATTTCAATAAAGCGCTCTGGAAATGCATCTCGAAAGAGCGACATTTGGGTACTTTCGGTTAAATCGGCACATAGTGCTACCACGTTTTTGTTAGTTTCGCCTAACGCTTTTAAACTACGACCAAATCCAGCACGAATTGGCTCTTGTTTCACATCATCAGCAAACACATCATCTACTAATGGATAACTCACGACACGTCTCCTGAAGTAATTTTGCCATTTAATGTACGAAGTTTAGTGAGTGCCCGCGTATAGTCAGCTGGTGACTTACCATACCCATGCCAGTGGTAATCGTATTCCATAAAATCAACACCTTTGCCTGGAATAGTATGCGAAATAATAACACTCGGCTTATTGCTAATAGCGCGCGCCATACTGGCGGCATCAATAACGCTTTCAATGTTGTGACCATCAATTTCTTGTACATGCCAGCCAAAGGCTTCCCACTTGCCCCGAAGATCCTCAAGCGGCATTACTACATCAGTAGGGCCATCAATCTGAATATTATTCCGGTCAACAAAAACAATTAGCTGAGATAGTTTGTACTTGCCAGCAAACATGGCCGCTTCCCAAATATTACCCTCTTCTAGTTCGCCGTCGCCAGTAACCACATATACCCAGCGGTGTTTGGCGTTATCGAGGTACTGCAAACTATACGCATATCCCGCACCTTGGCTAAGTCCGCACCCCAAAGGGCCACTTGTGGTTTCAAGGCCAGGTAATTTAGTACGCTCAGGATGTCCTTGTAAACGACTTCCTAATTGCCGTAAGGTTTTTAGTTCAGATACATCAAAATACCCACGCTCGGCCATGACGGCGTACTGCACTGGTACAGTATGGCCGTTACTTAAAATAAAAATATCACGGTCGGGCCATTCGGGGCGCTTTGGGTCAATATTCATCACGTCAAAATAGAGCGTGGTAACAATATCGGCTAGATCGAGCGGGCCAGCACTGTGGCCACTTCCAGCAGCTTCAAGCATTGTTAAAATATCGCGTCGTACGTCGGCGGCTTTTTGCTGCAATTGTGTGATTGTTAATTGCCCACTCACTTTTGTTAAATCACCCCATGTTTATTAATCTCATTTACCAGTGTAGCATAAACGGTTTGCGGATCTTTTGCTTTGGCAATAGTTGCTCCCACGTTTAATACATCAACCCCACCTTGAGCTAATGTGTACGCATTTTCAACGTTTACCCCGCCGTCCCAACCAATTTCAATGTCTTGGCGTATGTTCTTTATAAGTCGAATCTTCTCTAGTTGCATAAGGCTTGCCGTGCCACCCTGTTTGCCTAAATCACCACTGAAAATCATCACGTGATCGGCTGCTTCAATGGCAGAGGCTACAGTACTTGGGACCGTGGAACGCAAGAGCGCCAAACCGGCTTTAATATCAAATTTTTTGATATGCTGCAAAATTGGCACTACGTCTTCTTTTGCTTCGGCATGGAACATAATCATATGCGGCTTGAGGCTTAAGAGTGTTTCAAGATGCTCGCTTGGTCGAACCACCATAGCATGAATGTCAACCGTCCAGGTTTGCGGCCACCATATTTGGGCTGCATTTACCGTAAAGGTTGGCGCGAATTCACCATCACTAATATCAATATGGACACGCTCGGCAAAAGGATTAAGTCGCTCCACTTGCGCCTTATATTCGTCGGCTGTTTCTGAAAGAATCGTTGGTGCAATAACGCTCATTCTAGGCAATCTCATCAATCTGCGCGTTGCGGCGCCTAAACCGTACGGCATTGGCAAACGGTGTTTCCAGCCAGGTATCAATAATATCTTTCCAGGTTGCTTCATCGTTCTTTAAGACACGAGCAGGCAAACAAAGCACATTGCTGTCATTGTCATTGCGAGCCATTCTCGCCTCGTAGGCATCCCATATCACTACCGCCCGAATACCACGAAACCTATTGGCTGCAATACACATACCTTGGCCGCCACCGCAAAGTAAAATTGCTCGAGCATCGGGTGATTCTTCGCCAATTATCTTTAGCGCAGCCATTTGTGCAAATTCTGGAAAATCATCGCCTGGGTCAAGCTCTTTGTCGCCAATATCTTCTACTTCATAGCCACGTTTAACCAAATACGCAAACACTTGCGCTTTCATAGAGAATCCCTGATGATCAGCCCCTAAATATATTTTCATATCGTTATCTCTATCACTTATTAATAGCTCTACCAGCATCTGCAACAAGTTCAACAAGCCGGTTGCTATAGCCCCACTCATTATCATACCAAGCCACAACCTTAAGCAAGTTACCAGCGACAACATTCGTAAGTGGAAGATCAACGATAGCACTATGGCTATTGCCTTTAAAATCGCCGCTTACCAGCTCATCTTTTGTTACTGCCAAAATACCTTGCCAAAATGGCTCTCCAGCTGCTTTTTCAAAGGCTGCATTAACCTCTTCTACCGTGACATCGCGTTTTGTTACAACCACAAAGTCGCTCAGGCTTACTACTGGCGTTGGTACGCGAAGGCTCAACCCGCCAAACAAGCCGGAAATAGCTGGAAGCGCTTGGCCAGCAGCAATGCTTGCACCCGTACTTGTCGGTACGATATTTGTTGCAGCCGAGCGAGCCCGACGGAGATCTTTGTGTGGTGCATCAAGTAAGCGTTGGTCGGACGTATAGCTGTGAATGGTTGTCATCATAGCCTTTTCAATCCCAAAATTGCTTTCAAGTACTGCCATAACGGGGGTAATACAGTTGGTGGTACAGCTACCATTGTTAAGGATATCGCTAGCGCCCTCGCGAGTAACCATATCTTCGTTTACACCGAGTACAATCGTGTCTGAACCTTCCCCTTTTGCCGGCGCACTAATAATCACTCGTTTCGCACCAGCTTGGTCAATATGCGCACGGGCCTTTGCAGGGTCAGTAAAAAAGCCTGTACTTTCAATTACCACGTCCACATTGTGCTGCGCCCATGGCAGATTTGCTGGATCTTTTTCAGATAGTACTAAAATGTGTTTTCCATCAACAATAATACCCGTGTCATCAAATCCAACTTCATGCTCATATGTACCATACGAGGAGTCGTATTTTAGTAAATGCGCGAGTGTTTTTGTGTCTGTTAAATCGTTAATAGCAACAATGGAAAGGTCACTTCGCTCAAAGGCAATTTTAAACGCATTGCGGCCAATCCGACCAAACCCGTTTATAGCAACATTTACTTGACTCATGTAATTACTCCTTAAAAAGTAAGCTTAAGCATTTCTCTTTCATTATACCCTTCTTGCCGGTCATGTAAAACCTTGACTCTAAAGATCAGATACGTATAGTAAGTACGGGTTTATTCTCTCTTTGGAAGGGTAACTATGCCACGTCAACCGATCTTCGCCGGAGGAGCTCTTTACGTCAATATCAGCTATAACGGAAACGATCTTATCGTCACAGACACAGTGGGAACACGAGTGAAGTTGTGGCTCAACGATAAATATCTCGAGATCCCTTACGTTTTGGTTGGTAACGAGCTCATCATTGCGATGTTTCACTGCGGCGAGGACTGGCCGGTTCGAGCGCTGCTTTTTGCTTTCGAATGCACGAATGAAGGCTGGAAGTGGGCACAGCCAGCATTCTCGTGTGACACCATTGAAGAGGCGAACATGAGCGGTTTGCAGCTCCTCAAATTCATGGGTGAGCTAGGAGAACATCACATCGACTAGGCCCACAGGGGGGGGTAGTGCTGAGGTTTTTCAGCACTACCCCGCCTTAAGAAATATTGACTTAGTATTTATAAAATGATATAATTTCAAAATCTGACAGCGTACGAACGGCAAAATCCGCTCAACTGCTAGAAGAACCTACGAACTTGGATTGGGGTTCAATGAACCTGGTGTCTGTTCTGCGTAGCGCGAGCATCCGTTTCCCGGAGGCGGCGCAGCCGGCCAGCGAGTACTTCCCCGACGACGTCAGCTACTACGACCCGGCCGAGGTGGCCGACCAGATTTCCTGGGAGTGGGAGGACTACTGGTACCTGGCGAAGAGCAAGAGGAACTTCCTCGACCACGAGGTTGATCTTGCATGGAAGGAGCACGACGCCGCCATCAATGAAGTGGCATTCGAGGAGTACAGCCTGTACCTCCTCGACACGATTCTTTCGATCATGCGGTCCAGTTGGCCCGAAGGGCTGGTGGAAAGCGCTAGCCTGAAAAACGACACCTGGCTCGTGAACGAGCAGCGTAAGCAGGCCCGTGCACAGCGACGTATCAGCACCAAGCGTCGCCAGGCGCGCCGTAAGAATCTGGTCAACGCCGTGTTGAACACCGACATGAGCGATTACGAGTCGGACGATGCGCCGTGGAAGTCGTATGTCATCTGTGTCCACTCGCATGTGCGCACCCACTACGAGGCCTACATCCATGAGGGCATCAAGCGTGTGAAGCGCAACAAGCGCAGCCAGCGCTGGGTCCACAAGATGGCCGCGCATGACCTGCACGACACCAAGATTTCGTAGGCAATGGGCCGGTGCTTTACTGCAACGCAGTAAAGCACCGGCCCTGCTTACTTTTTAGGGGGTATTTCGGTCGTTTTTTAACGCTTTTTGGCTTATACTACTAGTACATGAAAAAGCAAGAATTGCTCAGACACGCAAAGCCCCACTACGAGGAAGACGAGCTTCTTGAGCTTGAGCATGCCATCGATTTCGCCACCAAAGCCCACGACGGTCAAAAGCGAAGAAGTGGCGAACCGTACATTATTCACCCTCTTGCTGTTGCTGATACGCTCATAGAATGGGGTATGGACATAGATACGGTACTTGCCGGTGTACTCCACGACACCGTTGAGGATACTGACGCAACCCTTGATAATATCGAGAATTTATTTGGCCATACCGTCGCTTTTTTGGTTGACGGCGTCACAAAAGTGTCTCAAGCTCGTGCGGGCATGCGTAATCTTGAAAGCTACTTACCACAAACTAAAGACAATCTTTCCAAACTGCTTATTGCTGTTGGTCAAGATGTGCGCGTCATCATTATTAAACTTGCCGATCGCCTTCATAATCTTTCTACATTGCAATACATGAAGCCCGATAAGCAGCAAAAAATCGCTCGCGAAAGCCTCGACGTATTCGCACCTATGGCCGATCGTCTTGGTATGGGCCGCGTGCGGATGGAAATTGAAGAGCTCGCATTTAGCTACCTTGATCCCAAGGAATTTCAACATCTTAAAAACATGATGAAAAAACGCCTTGGTAAGAGCACGCGTAAACTTGGCGCCGTTCGTAATGAAGTAGAGGGCGAACTTAAAAAACAAGGTATCGAATTTGAGATTAACGGTCGTGTTAAAAGTATCTATAGCCTTTATAAAAAACTCAAAAAAGTCGATGGCAATATCGATGATATTTATGACCTCATGGCGTTACGCGTTGTGGTTGCAACCAAAGAGGATTGCTATAAGGTACTGGGCATTTTACATTCTATGTACCAGCCAATGATTTCGCGTATTAAAGATTATATTGCTATTCCAAAACCAAATGGCTATCAGAGTTTACATACAACCGTTATTACACCCAGCAAGCAAATTGTGGAGTTTCAAATTCGCACTTATGAAATGCACGAATACGCCGAACGCGGTCTTGCTGCAAGTTTTCACTATCATGAGCAAAAGAGTTCAAAAGAATATACTAAATCTCGTGGTAATGCAACGCTTCCCGCACAGCTACAATGGATAACGCAGATGCAAGAAATTGCAGCCCGCCTCCGCTCTGGTGCCGAGATTCCTAAAGATCAACTGAATATTGACCTTTTTGGTGATCGTATTTTTGTGTATTCGCCAAACGGTGATATTTATAATCTACCTGAAGGTGCATTGCCGCTCGATTTTGCATATCTTGTTCATAGCGACATAGGCAAACATGCGTATAGTTTTAGAGTAAATGGTAATATTCATTCGTTTGATAAGCCCCTGCAGAACGGTGACGTCGTGGAGGTAGTCACCCGTAAGCTATCGCTGCCAAAGAAAGCATGGCTCGATCTTGTTACTACAGGACACGCTCGTGAAAAATTGCGCGGCCAACTAAAAAAGATGGACATCATTGGCACTATTAGTGGGGCTGCTGCCATCATCAAACAAAAAGCGCTTCGTAAAAAATAACCTACACTTCTAAAAGCGTCTCTTTTACATACGCGACTGCATCGCGATAGGTCGTGAACGTCGAATCTGCAAGAAGTTGCTCAATATTCATCCAGTAATACGCTTCATGCTCCCAACTAAGCATTATAGCGGGCGAGTTAGTAAGATATGCAGCATACAAAAGCTTTGTGATGGATCTTTCAGATGCCACATACGTAGCTGAGTGAAGCAAGGAAAGACCGATCGCTTCAATTTGCAGACCGGTCTCCTCTTTTATCTCGCGTACCAATCCCGTTCGCTCAAATTCACCACTACCAATAATGCCACCTGGTAAATCGAGTGTGTGCGATTTCTCTGGATATTGCTTATGAGTGCCTATCCTAAGTACCAGAACATCGTAGTTTTGGTTAAAAATGAGCGCTTTTGCGATGGTTTCACGTTGCACTACTTATTATTCCAACGCTCAATCGATTCGTGAATGACAGCCTTTGCTTCGTCTGCATTGCCCCAGCTTTTTACGACAGTCGTTCCTGCTTTTTTAAGGTCCTTATAATGATTGAAGTGAAACTCGATTTGTTTGAGTAACTGAGGGGATAGATCTTCAAGTGAGCTAATAACGTTTCCACTATCGCGGTCATCAGTTGGCACAGCCACGATTTTATCGTCTACTTCGCCATCATCTTCAAATTTCATGACGCCAATAATTTTAGCTTCTAATGCAATGCCGGTAGCAAGTGGGTTCTTAGTAATAACAAGTACATCAAGCTCATCACCGTCTTCATCTAGGGTTTGTGGAATGAAGCCATAGTTAGTTGGTTTTGCAAAAATACTTGGCTCTACACGGTCGAGTTGCATGATTGCAAGGTGACGGTTCCATTCGATTTTGTGTATACTGCCAGCGGGAATTTCAATAACAACGTTTACAGTACCATCGTCAACATTACCCGGGGTTAGAATTTGATTAAAATCAGCCATTATAGTCTCCGTTTTAGTTATTGCTATTATAACAAATTTGCTATACTGAGGTCTAGTTATGCTTGTTATTGGACACCGTGGGGCTGCCGGTTTGGCGCCTGAAAATACGCTTAAAGCCCTGCGCGCCGGATTTGATGCTGGAGCAGATATTCTTGAGTTCGACATACGTCTCACAAAAGATAAAATTCCTGTACTTGTGCATGATTTTCATACGCTTCGAACTCATCATGACACGTCTATCATTTCGCGCTCAACACTGGAAGAATTACTGAAACGCACCGAAAAACAGCCGATTGTTCTATTAACTGACGTACTTGACGAATTCTTTGGAAAGATCCTTCTTAATATTGAGCTCAAGGGTCGTGGTAGCGGAGAAGCCGTAGCGGAATTACTCAAAAAAAGGTATATTAAACGCAAAAGTGATTGGGATAATATATTATTCTCGTCTTTCAAGGGCAGCGAGCTTATTGCTATTCGAAAAGTAAGCGATAAGGCTAATCTAGCACTCCTTCATAGTGAAAACCCATTTATATTTATTGCCTATCATCGCCGACTCAACCTTACGGCTGTAGGATTTCATCGCCTTTACATTAACCCATTTGCATTAGAAATCGCCCGACGTGCTGGCCTTTTTACCTACGCCTACACAGTTAATCGGTCTCAAAGCGCCCTGCTTCTTGCACAGCAGGGCATCGATGGAATAGTCACTAATTTTCCTAATACCATTTTAGATAAAATCAGTAAACAGCCGGCCTAGTCGCCGTATAATCCAGCGTATTTTTGACCGTCAAGGTATTCGCGAATCGAAAGTGCAGCCGTCGCACCTTCACCAACAGCACTTGCAATTTGCATAGTAGCATGGCTGCGAACGTCACCGCTTGCGAACACGCCTGGCATATTCGTCATAAGATGAAGATCGGTCTCAATAAGCCCATGTTCATCTAGCTTTATGCCGCTATTTTTAAGGAATGCTGTATTGGGCTTCAGACCAACAAACACAAACACGCCATCTGTTTCAAAACTCGTCATTTCGCCATTTTTCGTTGCTGAAACCGAGGTTACTTTTCCATCCGTGGCCACAATCTCATCAGTTGTTGTGTTGAGATGTACGGTAATCTTACCTTCATCAACGTATTTCTGTAGTTGATGTTGCAACACTTCGCTCGCACGAATTTCGCTACGAACTAACATATCGATATGGGTTGCAAAGCGCGTTAAAAAGATAGCTTCTTGAACAGCTGAATTGCCACCACCAACTACCACAAGGCGTTTATCGCGATAAAACGCTCCGTCGCACGTAGCACAGTAGTGCACGCCGCGTCCATAAAATTCAGCCTCGCCAGGTACGCCAATTTTGTTGTAGTCGCTCCCTGTCGCGATAAGCACAGCACGAGCTTTTACATCGTGGCCATCAACAACCGCTGTCTTAGTATCACCATCGTCGCGAATTTCCGATACATCACCAAATTCAATATGGGCACCAAAGCGCTCAGCCTGTTTTTGCAGCTGGTCGGCAAGCTGCATGCCGGGAATACCTTCAGGAAAACCAGGATAATTATCAACTTGATCGGTAATGGCTGCAAGTCCACCAATAACACTTTTTTCATAGAGCACCGTATCAATGTCTTCTCGGGTAGTGTAAACCGCAGCCGCCAAAGCGCTTGGGCCAGCACCAACTATAATAACGTCTCGAATGTTTTGTTCCATACTTTTTCCTATTTACTATACTTAGTATAGCACTATTTTACTGCCACAACCTGAACTATGAATTTTAGTGGCTCATTTGGCCCAATAAGCGGCTGGCTGCCATTGGTACCATACGCTTGGTCGGCCGGGATCGTAAGGCGTACCGTTGAGCCTGCTTTTACGCCATTCAGTCCTGTACTCCATCCAGGAATAACACTTGATAAGCTAATGTCTACCGGACTCGTTGTGCCGTTTTTATTCGTACTATCAAAAATAGAACCATCACTTGTCCAGCCAAAATAATTTACTGATAAGGTTGAAGAGTTCGTGGCGGCAGTGCCGGTTCCCTGCACTAACGTTTCAACATTAAGCTTTGTCACGCTCGCCTTGTCAAACGAATCAGCCGTGTAACCATTGAGCGGCTTATTGTTTTTAGCCTGCTCCTTTACTTGACTATTGTAAGCGTCAAGTGCTTGTTGTTGCTTTTGTTGATCTTGTAACTGGTTGTTGTTGGCAAGTATCATTACCGCAAACGATCCAACCGTTCCCACTACCATTACAATTGCAATTATCCAAATACCGATTCGCTGATTTTTTGGCGTCGCCATAGTTTCTCCCTCTCTGTCGTTTCTCTAGTATATCACCATTATTACTTTGGCGGCATAGGTTCTTTTTTATCTGCCATCATCCACACACGAAGAGCTTTTCCGAGCGGCAAAATATCATGATAACCAATAAGGTTTGCCGCAAAATGAAGTAACGCCGCAGGCCATCCATACAGTCGCAATCCTCGCCATTCAAATGCCGCCCAAAACTTCCCAACTGGCAGAACAATTGGCGGCATGACAGACTTATACGCTACCGGCGCAGCACCACGTTCAACTCTTCTGAGGTGACGCGCAACAAACTTGGCATCTTTGAGAGCTGTTTGCGCAAGGCCACTAAACGGCGTGGCGGCATTATCACCAATGACATACACGCTATTAGCCGCCTCAAGATAGTCGTTTACTTCAACACGGCCATTCTTCGCGAGCGCGAAGTACCGGGCATTCTCCTTAAAAAATGGATGGTTAGTCACACCGGACGTCCATACAACCGTATTGCTTTTAATAGGATCACCGGCGACCATTAGCTGACTTGGCGACTGCGACTCCACGGCTTTGCCTTCTATCACCCGAACGCCCAGTTTAGTTAATCGCTTTCTTACTGCGTTACTTGTATGTTCATTCATTTTTGGTAGTATACGCGGCGCAGCTTCAACGAGATCAAGATTCATATAGGTACTATCCACGTTATAATGACCACACAAACGAGCAAGGTACGAGCCAAGCGAGGCTGCAAACTCTACTCCAGTTGGACCGGCACCCACCACCACATAATGCTCGTTGGAATCACAAGTAATGATAGTTTTTTGCAAATGATCTTTAAGCCTTTTTACTTCAGTAGCCGACTTTATTCCGTAAGCATATTCATCAAGCCCTTTAATACCAAAATATGATGTCACCACACCAAGCGCTAAGACACAAGCGTCATAAGAATAATGCTGCGTCTTGCTCGAAAGTGTTTTCGCGTCTGGGTCAATAGATATAATTTTATCGACCACAATTTCAACGTTCTTTTTATGTGCAAAAATCTCCTTTAGTGAGATCCAGGCACCTTCAGAACTTTGTCCGGTAGCTACTGCGTACATAGCTGGATAATATTGAAAATCTGGTTTATCACTAATAAGACAAACCTTATGCTGTGCATTTTTAGCAAGTTCAAGTGCCGCTTTGACACCACCAAATCCACCGCCGACAATCGTTATATTCATATATCTATCCTATTTATGTGTTATGCGGCAGTTCCACCACACATACTGCTTATGCTAAAAGTATACACTTATGGCAAGAAGGCATCAACCGATAGCAGTATGCAAAATACTGTGAGTACGATGAGCGAAAAGAGAAACATCCGGCGTGCCCAACGAACGTCATCTGCCACATGCAGTCCTTTTATGCCTTTAATCAGCCACACGATTCCTAATGCCAGCATAACTACCGCGTAGGTAATGCCAGTATAATGGAAGATGTTTAGCAAAAGCGCCGCCAGTGTAAATGCAATCACATAGCCAATAATTTGCCACTTACTTGCTTTCATTCCTCTCTTTACGGCAAGCACAGGAATGCCAGCCGCAGCGTATTCATCGCGTCGATACATGGCAATG
The DNA here is from genome assembly GCA_964615445.1 of uncultured Candidatus Saccharibacteria bacterium. GTDB lineage: Bacteria > Patescibacteriota > Saccharimonadia > Saccharimonadales > Saccharimonadaceae > JALRBM01. The sequence goes on from CAZTOK010000014.1 coordinate 12,209, forward strand.
GCATAAAAATGTGGCATCTGCCACAAGGTTAAAATAACAAATAGCAGCAGCGCGCCAAGATCAAGCATATTTGTCACAGCCACATAGCCAATCACAGGAGGTAATGCGCCTGAAACACTGCCAACTACCGTTCCCCATACCGAACGACGCTTCGCAATACCATATACAATCACATACATCGCCATTGCAAATAGTCCCACCCACACTACAAGTACATTTACATATAGCGCCAAGAGCCCAAATCCAACAATACCAAGAATAGTGGCATACACGAGTGCAGTTGTGCCACTAATATCGCCGGTAACAAGGGCTCGTTTTTTGGTACGAGTCATTTTTTTATCAATGTCACGATCGATGTAGTTATTAAATACGCAGGCCGAAGCAATCACAAGTGATATACCCACAAGCGTTGCCACGAGTAGCCACGGCGAAACGCGCCCTTTCGAAGCCAGCAAAAACCCCGCTATCACCGCAAGCCCATTGCCATATACAATACCTGGTTTTGTTAACTCGTAATATTCTCGGAGCGTTGCCATGTTTATGTCATATTCCTTCGTTATTATGCATATAAGTATTCACATCCATGTGACCGGACATCATATTGTAGTTAAGATTTGCCATGATCCATAACGATCCAGCAACCACAATGAAAATCACTAACGCCGCAAATCCAAAGAACATCAATCGCCAACGCGGACGATACTCCTCACCTAAATGTAAGAAAAAGAATAGCTGCACGAATAGCTGCACCACAGCTAGGGCGACAATCACAATCATTACTAGTTGCATCGAAAACAGATGATACATCACAGCCACAAACGCCACCATCGTTAAAATAATTGACGATACAAAGCCAATCACGTAGCGAATAAATGTGCTCGTTGCCTGCGAATCGTTAGCCATATTAATATGCCCCCATTAAGTACACCATAGTAAAAATGAATATCCACACCACGTCAAGGAAATGCCAAAACATGCTAAAGAGCGTCAACCGCCGAATAACACCGGCCGTAAACCCCTTCTTTATAAGTTGCATAGCAAGAACCACCAGCCATAATAAGCCAGTAGCAATATGAAGACCATGGGTACCAACAAGCGTAAAGAAGCTTGAGAGAAAACCGCTTCGCTCCCAGCTATTGCCATCAAGTGCTAATCTCGTAAACTCTGAGAGCTCCATACCAAGGAACATAAGGCCAAGTGCACATGTAATACTAAGAAACGTCAGAACTTGCGCCTTCTTTTGACGACGTAGAGCAAGTATGGCAAGTCCGCATGTAAAACTACTCGTGAGCAGTGCAAGTGTTTCAATAAATACATACGGAAGGTTAAAAATATCATGGCCAGATGGTCCACCAAACGTATTGCCACGAAGGACCGCGTAGGTTGCGAAGAGGCTCGCAAACAACACGCAATCCGTCATTAAATACAGCCAAAAACCAAGCTGCGTTTTTGATGGCGACGTTTGAGTTACTACCTGAGTTACTGCGTCTTCCATTATGCATACCGCCTTTTTACCACTTCGGCTTCTTCGGCTTCGATTTCCTTCGCGGCTATCTTTGCCTCAGTCTCATCACTTGAAATTCGCACAATCAGCATCGTCACCACACCGATTATTCCGATAGCCGCCAGCCATACCATATGCCACACAATACCAAAACCAGCCGTAAACGCACACCCACCAATAATTAGGCCTACGGGGCTGTTTTTTGGCAGCCAAATGTCGGTAAATGGTTGCTTTACCACATTACCAGACTGTTTTTGCTCCCAAAAATCGTCACGCTCATGCACTACAGGAATACGCGCAAAATTATACTCTGGGATAGGAGTGTGTGTCGACCATTCAAGCGTACGTCCATCCCATGGATCACTGGAAACACGGTTTTCGTGACGCTTTCTAATACTCACAATAAGTTGCAAAATCTGGAAGCCAGCACCAATACAAATTAAGCCTACGCCGACACCCGCCACAATAAACAACCCTTGCCAGCCAATCGACGGATCGTAATGATCGAGCCGACGCGTCGCACCCATAAAACCGAGGATATATAACGGAATAAATGCCGTTAAAAAGCCGACTAGCCAAAACCAAAAGGCAATTTTCCCTAACTTTTCGTTTAGATAAAAACCAGTGAACTTTGGGAACCAGTAAGCATAGCCAGCAAACATTCCAAATACCACACCACCAATAATCATTGTGTGAAAGTGCGCCACCAAGAATAGACTATTATGGAACTGAAAATCGGCCGGTGGCACCGAAAGCATCACCCCCGCGAGACCCCCTAAAGTAAACGTAACCACAAAGCCCATAAACCACAGCATTGGTGTTGCAAATTTAATACGGCCACGATACATCGTAAATATCCAGTTAAACACTTTTACTCCGGTAGGAATAGCGATTACCATGGTCATCAGGCCAAAAAATGCATTCACATCTGCGCCCGCACCCATAGTAAAGAAGTGGTGGAGCCATACGGTAAACGAAAGAAACGTGATAGCTATAATTGCCCACACCATAGAGGTGTAGCCAAAGAGCCTTTTGCGCGAAAATGTCGCAACTACTTCAGAGAAAATACCAAAGGCTGGAAGAACAAGAATATACACTTCTGGGTGCCCCCACGCCCAAATGAGATTAATATACATCATGGGATTCCCACCTCCACCAGAGGTAAAGAAGTGCATACCAAACAAACGATCAAGCGATAGCATAGCGAGCGTGGCCGTTAAGATAGGAAAAGCAAACACCACAAGTGACATGCTGCCAAGTACGCTCCATAAGAAAATTGGCATCTTCATAAGCGTCATACCTGGTGCACGCATTTTGAGGATGGTCACAAAAAAGTTAATACCCGAAAGGAGACTTCCAACACCCGCAATTTGCAAACTCCAAATCCAATAATCAATGCCGACACCTGGACTGTACTGCAACTCAGAAAGCGGCGGGTACGCAAGCCATCCAGCAGCCGAAAAATCACCAATCATCAGCGATACGTTTACTAGCAAAAAACCGGCAACATATAGCCAGAAACTCACTGAATTTAAGAATGGAAATGCAACGTCACGTGCGCCAATTTGCAGGGGTACAATTAAATTAAGTAATCCAAAGATAAGTCCCATAGCCACAAAAAAGATCATGATTGTGCCGTGAGCTGAAAAGATCTGTTGAAAATGATCGGGCGTTAAAAAACCATTCAAATCGAGTGCCTGCTGGCCGCGCATCATACCCGCATCAGCCAGACCGCGTAGCAACATTGCCCCGGCAATAATAAGATACATAACGCCAATGCGTTTTGGATCTAACGAAGTAAGCCACTTTTTCCAAAGCCATTTCCACTTTTTGAAGTAGAAAAGTATTCCAATAGCCGCAAGACCAACAACGATCATGGTCACGACACCACCAATGGTAATGGGGTCTTTTGGTAATGCGTCCCATGTCAGACGACCAAACATTAATTCATCTCCATATTCATGTTCATGTTAGACATACTTTGATCATGCATAGGCATTGAAGGTTGTGACTGACTATTTTCCGGCTTCATATATTTCATTAGTATCGTATCATATAAATTTTGTTGCCCAAGCCGATACGCAGTTGGGGCAATGTCTTTACTGGGTTGTGCTAAATTGGCATACGAAGTTTCGTCTAGCGCATCCACGCTATGTGTTGCTGATTGTACCCAACCGTCAAAATCTGACTTGCTAAGTACACGAGCTTTAAACGTCATATCCGCAAAGCCTTCACCACTAATATTTGCCGACGATCCATCATAATCGCCTATTTTATCAGCCTGAATATGGAGTTGTGTTGACATGCCACTCATGGCATAAATTTGACCACTTAAATTAGGAATCCAAAATGAATTCATTGGTGCATCGGCCGTAATTTGAAAATCGACTGGCGTATCAACAGGTAGAGGCAACGAATTGACACTCGCCACATGTTTATCAGGATAAATAAACAGCCATTTCCATTGCAAGGCCACCACCTGCACTTTCAATGGTGCCGCACTGGAAGCGAGTGGTCTATAAGGGTCAAGATCTTGACTTGCCTTCCACATAATAACCCCAAGAATACCAATAATAAGACAGGGAATTCCCCACCAAATAGCCTCAATTACATGGTTATTATCCCATGCTGGCTGATATTTAGCCTTTTTATTTCCTTCACGGTATTTCCATGCCACCATAAATAGCATAATAAACACCGGAATGACCACAATGAGACCAAGTGCGACAGTAATGAAAATAAGGTTACGTTCCTGTCCAGCAATAGTTCCCTGCGGATTTAATACAGCAATATTTGTGCCGCGAAGTAGCACAAAAAGAAGACCGATGATTGCGGCACCCAGTAGTACAATCAACCCTCCTTTTACTATCCTATTCATATCACTAAAGCATAATCCTTATGCCCCATCATACACTGAAAAGCGCATTTAATAAACTAGACAACAACTGCGCCAGTCACTGCCATAACTGCTTCGGTAACGCTGGTAGTGACTACATTCACTTCATCACCTGTGAGTGTATGGTCGGCAGCGGTCAGCTTAATGCGAATAGTCACATTCTTTTTTACCCCGTCTTCCGGCTGATATATATCAACTGCCGAGATACTTGTTAGAAGCGTGGTTTCTTGTAATGCTCGCTCAGCTTCACTTATGATTGTACTGTAGAGTACATGAGTATCTACCTGGAAACAAATATCGCGTTCAGTGCCCGGGTAGCGACTGAGTGGAACATACTGTGTTTTTTGCCCCATCGTCGCTTCGAATAAAGCGTCAGCATCTAGCTCAAACCCGGCTGTCGCTTCAGGCAGTTTGAAACTTCGAGCAACGGCTTTTTTATATTCACCCACCACACCAATCACTACGCCAGTAGCTTGACTCATCACCAGCGCTGAGCGACGATGCTCGAATGGTGCCACAACCGCATAATTTGGATCTGCCTGAATCGGCTGATAGCTAACCTTCATGTCGAGTGTTTTTAAAAGGTAATCTAGTATCTTTTTAGCCTGATAATATGGAGACCCGTCTATATCGTGACGGTTTGTGACAGTCGTAGCCAGCATATTCGCCTCTTTTGGCACATTTTCATTAGTCATGCCGTACTGCTTTGGATGCACTTTATTGAGCTCAAATACCGCAAATGATTCGTAACCTTGCTTTACATTTGGATGGATCGTGGTGAGCAAACTTGGCGTAAGTGTTTGACGGTAATATTGAAGGTCAGGACTAATTGAGTTAACAATTTTATACGAATCTTCTTGCTTTTGGCCAGCTTTTGTCAGCGCGTCACCGTGCACAAAACTATACGTTAAAACTTCGTTTACCCCAGCACGTACCAAACTCTCGCGAATACGAGCACGAAACGTGTCGAACTCACTTGGACGAACAGCCGTAAAGTCACGAAGTGGCAGTGTTGGTTCAATGGTATCAAAACCATTAATACGACCTATTTCCTCAATAATATCCTCTGGAATGTGAATATCTGAGCGCCAATAGGGCGGTGTGACATGCAAACACCCGTCGCTTCCTGGCAGCAACTCTTCGTCGTCACAAGTCATTGTCACGTCGAATTCAACATCCTGCAGTGTATCGAGCATGTCTTCAATAGTATAGTTACTTCCAAGTACCGCATTTACCGTCATAGCATCGAGTGTTAGCTCGCTCGCCTCTTTCTTTCCTGGATATGCCTCAGCGATTTCGCTTGCCTGCATCGTTCCAGCAAAATCATGCAGCATTTCTATAGCATTTATAAGTACTGGCGCCGTAAGCTCAGCGGGCTGGCCTTTTGTAAAGCGTGTAATGGCTTCACTAAAAATACCATGGCGCATTTGGGTTGCACGGAGATTGTATAAATTAAATGTGGCGCTTTCAAGAATAATGGTTTTAGTTGAGCTATCTATCTCAGTTTCAGCACCGCCCATTGCGCCGGCAAGCGCCACCGCCTTTTCACCGTTTGCTATCACAATATCGTCTGGCGTAAGCGTAATAGTGCGGCCATCAAGTAGCGTAAGTGTCTCGTGCTCGCGGCCTGATCGTACATGAATATCTGCCTGTCCACTATTCACAGCCAGAAGTTTGTCATAGTCAAATGCATGTAGCGGTTGACCCGTCAGCATCATAAGATAATTTGTCACGTCAACAATTGCGCTTATCGGACGTACACCAACGCGCGCTAAATAGGTTTGAATTTGTAGTGGCGAGCGTGCACCTTCTTTGGCGTTAGTGAGAATAACTGCCTGATAACGCTTAGACAATTCTGATGTATCAATGGTAACACGTGGCGCTGCGATAGCTGCCTGAACATCTGCCGGTGCCAAGCTGCTCTTAAGCCATTCTGGTGTATTAAACTGCTTATCTTGAATAGCAGCGACCTCGCGTGCAAAGCCAATAATACCAAAGCAATCGGGACGATGTGTGAGTGATTTATTTTCAATATCAAGTAAATAATCATTCAGCTCATATGCTTCAGCAAACAATGTTCCTGGTGCCACTTCTTTATCAATTTCAAGAATACCGGTATGATCATCAAACAAATCGAGTTCACGCGCGCTGGCGATCATACCATTGCTCATTACTCCGCGAAGCTTTCGGGCACCAAGCACAAATGGTTCAGCGTCTTTAAATGTTTCTGGTACCGTACTATGTGGCGGGAGCCACGCCACAAGCAATCCTTCGCGTACATTTGATGCACCGCACACTACTTGTACATACCCGTTTTCATCGCGCTCTACGTTTTGCGTCACACCACTGTCATCAAGCTTAGTCACGTTTAAGTGATCGCTATCTTCATGTTTTTTACACTCGACAACTCGTGCCACAATCACACCCTTATACTTCACACCAAGGTCGATTACTTCTTCGATTTCAACCAAACGTGCGCCGATAAGCGTCGCTAGCTCATCAATGGGCAGATCAATGTCGGTAAATTTTTTAAGCCAGTTAACTGAAATAATCATACCCTATCCTCTTTTTTATAATGATGATATATCATTTTGCCAACGGATTTCGACTCGTTAATATCACCTATAGGTGCGCAGTACACGCTCCAACTAGTCACTTTTTCGCTCCCTTTTTCGTTGGGATACCTGTCAGTATAGATATCACGTGCAACCTTGGCTGCATCGCCTACTAATCGAGTAGCTTCTGTTGAAATATATACCGCCCCACGCCCTCCAGGCGCATTTGCAGTTTGCTGCGAATCAAATATTACCATAAAGACAGAGCCGTTACGCGCAATATTCTGCGAATGGACAGTTGAATCCTGTGAGAACCAATAAATATACTTCGAATCATTGGCAAAATGAATAGGCACTGCCCATGGACTATTATCTTTACATGTTGTAGCAAGTACACAGTATGAATTAGCACTTAAGATAACTTCTGTATCGTTCATATAGTCTATCTACGCGCTCTCTTTGCGATTATTCCATGGGAGGTGATATTTGGTTCGATTGCCATCATAACTATCAAACAAATACCAATCGCTTGGGGTAATTTTAAATAGCGCAATGTGACCGTCTTTTTTAATTTGCGCCAGAAGCGAGCCTGACGTTTCAAAGCGTTCTTTGTAGAGCTCCATCGCTGGATGACCTTGTTCGATGTCTTGAATCATTTCAACCATTCCTTCAAATTCGACACAGCGCACTAATTGATTAAGAAAATGCTGCGTAACGATATTGCCGGCAACATAGGGATTTTTAAGAAGTTCTTGTACGTGACGCGTGCTGAGTGCTGATACAAAATAGAGGTTCAGCTCGTCATCATACACATAATGCACCTCATATACCCAAGGTTTATTATCGTGCACGGTCGCCATCGACATATGAATAACTTGGGGAATATAATCGCGAATAGTATGTTCGATTTGTTCGTTAGTCATAGTACTTTTTTCGTTCATGCAAATTTCCTCAAAAATTGTAGTTTACCTGATTCAAAATGACGGAGATCTTCAATGCCATATTTAAGCATTACAAGTCGCTCGACGCCACCACCCCACGCGAACCCGCGATAACGAGCAGGGTCGATATCGGCAGCTTTTAGTACATTTGGATGAATCATGCCACACCCCAACATTTCGAGCCATTCACCTGGTTTGCCGCCGAGCGCGGCTGGTTTTTCAATGGCAAATTCAAGACCTGGCTCGACAAATGGAAAATACCCTGGCTGAGTTTTAATCTTCAATTTTTGGCCATAGTATACTTCGAAAAAGCTACGTAATGTCCCGAGCATTTGTCCTAAACTTGCATCTCTAGACACGAATACACCCTCAACTTGGTAAAAGGTATGCTCGTGTGTGGCATCAACATCCTCATTACGAAATACGCGGCCATAGCTAATTGCCGCAATTTGGCCGCCCGCCTCGAGCTTAGCTTTTCCACCTTTTAGAATACGGTTCTGCATAGTACTGGTGTGGGCCGGTGGAATAAAGCCCTCTTCAGTACGAAATGTATCGTAGCCATCGCGTGCCGGGTGGTTTTCGGGAAAATTTAGTGCGCCAAACATATGATGGTCGTCGTCGATTTGGCGAGATTCAATTGCTTCAAACCCCATGCGCGTAAAAATATCAATCACGTTTTCAAGCTCACGCGTCAGCGGATGCATTGTTCCTTGTTCGGTGGGAAGTAACTCTGGTGCCTTACTATTAACATCCCATGGGGCAGTCACGTCAATTGGCGCAATCGTTGCATCTTCCATTTCGGCTTCACGAAGCGCTACGGCGGCCTCAAGTGCTACTTTTAGCTCATTTACTGCTTTTCCAAACGCGCCACGTTCGCTTGGTTCAAGTGTTGGAATAGCGGCATAGAGTTGCTTAATTTCATCAGCCTTTAATACATCGCGTGGCACACCTGAATTGGCAATGCGCTCTAAAAGGACTGGACGGAGTTCATCGATATTCATAACTACTCCTAGTATACGTTATAACAGAGGAAAAAATCGAGCCTAAAATACTAAACGCTATTTACCATAAAGAATGAAGCAATAATAATGAGAACAACTACAACGAAGATTGCCGCCCACATCCAAGCAAGGCTGGTCGTTTTTTTTGTGCCCTTTAAATAGGGTGAATCTTCGATATCATCGGTCGGCGCATTGTCAATCTGCGCACGTTTTTTTGCTTTTTCTTGAAGTTCTGCCGCCAGCCGCTGCTGCAATTCCGAACGGTTGTCATCTTGTCGTATAAATAAGGCCATACCTCTATTATAGCACTCGTGGTTATTCTCAGAATTATATGGTATACTAGCCCCATATTCACTAAAGGAGGGAATGAAAGATGGCTACCAAAAAAGCCGCTTCAAGCACAAAGAAGTCTTCGTCGAAAAAGTCTACTTCGAGTGCAAAAGCAACCACAAAAGTAACAACGGTAAAAGCTGTTGAAACACACGAGCCAAAGCCAGCAATGCAAGCTGCGTCAGTAAGCAAACGCTCGGTTCGCTTCAGCCTAAGTCGCACACCGCTTGTTGCTGCGCTCATTGCTGAGTTTGTTGGTACATTTGTGTTCGCAGCAACTATTATTGCCGGCCAGGGCCAGCCAATCCTTGTGTTCTTTGCACTTGTTGGCGTTGTGCTTGCCTTTGGTGCGCTTTCAGGAGCATATGTTAACCCAGCACTTACGCTTGGTGCATGGGTGACTAAACGTATTAGTGGTCTTCGCGCGCTTGGGTATATTGTGGCACAAATACTTGGTGCAATGCTTGCCTTAGTACTTTTGAACGCATACGTCCACGCAGCACCAGTGCCAGCTCAGGGTGACCTTGCAACAACCGCGACCGAGCTCTTTAAAGCAGCCGCTATTCCTCAGAACAAGGAATGGTTCATCTTCTTCTCTGAGTTAATCGGCACGATCGTGTTTGGGTTTGCCGTTGCAGCCGCCACGCGTGAAAAACGCGAACGTACAGCCGCAGCCTTTACGTCAGGTATTGGTGTGTTCCTTGGTCTGATGATCGCTGGTTCTGCTGCCGCTTACGTTGGTGGAAGTGCTATTCTTAACCCAGCTGTTGCCGTATCGTTACAAGCTATCAACTTTACGAGCATTTGGCCGATTGCTGTGTATGTTATTGCCAGTGCTATTGGTGCAGTTATTGGTTTTGTACTCTACGACATGCTTCGTGGTGCCGAAAACGAGCAGACTGCTTAGTTAACAACCAAAGCTATAAAAATATCGGGATATCCCGATATTTTTATATGTGTACTTACTACTCATATTGACAGCATCTGCTATCGTACTTATTATTCCTCAGTTAGCACATGAGGTTGGAGGGCTATGACTATCCGAATCGGCATTATTGCACCTTTGGATATCGAGACAACAGAAGAAGACGTAAGACGAGCGTACGCCTGCTTGTTTAAGATATGTTCCGACTATCGCAACAATAACGACTTTGGCATTACTGTCGCAGCTCGAGACCATCTTGGACTACTTCTTGCAAACGATTTAATGCAGTACCAATGGCACATAGGAATTGTTGTAGAAGAGAATCAAAATAATCCCATAGAGGAATACCATACATTGTGGATAGCGGAAACAGAAAACTCAATTCATTATGGTGTCGCTCGAGCAAGCAATGTGTTAATCGTTAGTCATCGTTTTCACCACAATACTACGATACGAAACAGAATCGCCTCTTTTAGTCGGGATGGCGGCAGAGTCTACTACATGTAGCTAGCACCCGCTCTGGTAGCAACGCGATTGCGAAGATCCCGCCACCTGAGCGGGATTCTTCGTAATTACATATCTTCTCTTTGTGGACGATCGAGCAATTGCGGCTCAACAGATGAATCAGTCGCGGCAATCTTTACAATATCTTTATCTACTTTACCAAGTTCTTTGTGAGCCGAATTATAGTGGTTTACTGTTGTTCCAAGTGCGTTTCCCAATTTTTGCATATATTCTTCAAACTTTCCAATATGCTGACCAAGCTTTCCGACCCGCACCTGAATATCTTTGGCCTGTTCTTCAATTTGTAAGCTTCGCAGTCCTTGCATTACCGTTTGTAAATACGCCATAAAGCTTGTTGGACTTACGATAATTACTCGTTTATCACGAAACGCATACTCAATGAGGTCGCGCGAGCTACCGCCAGCACCTACTCCATTAATCAAAAGGTCATAATATAGCGACTCACTTGGAATAAACATAAACGCAAAATCCATCGTTGACTCGCTTGGCCGAATATATTTGCTCGTCTCATCAATACGTCCCTTAAGATCGCTTTTTACTTTTTGCAGCAGTCGTTCACGCTCGGTTTTATCCTTCGCTTCAACCATACGATTATAATTTTCGAGGCTAAATTTACTGTCTATTGGAAGAATGCGCCCTTTGTCTAAGAAAATCACCGCATCAACAATTTCGCCGTCATTAAATTTGTACTGCAGTGCAAACTGCCCTGGAGGCAGCACATTTTGAAGTACAGTTTGCAAATAAAACTCACCAAACACACCGCGCTGCTTTGGATTTTGCAATACGTTTTGCAGCGTTTTCAGCTCATCGGCAACATCTACCACTCGACGGTTTGTTTCGTCTAGTTTTGCAAGGCGCTGAGTCACATCCGCTACTAATTTGGCACTTTCACCCAGCTGCTTTTGCACCGAGGTTTGCATAGCGGTACTATTACGCTCTAATTTATCGCCAACACTTTGTTGTAGCAGCGCAATACTTCGCGATAACTCGGTAACATCTGCTTTCATAAGCTCTACTGAACTATGGTTTTTGAGTTCACGAAGGCGTTGGTTTAACATAAAAACAACCATGCCAAACCCAGCTATGACAGCAAGTAACACCACCAAAAGAATTGTCTGTTCCATACGTTTAGTATACCATCTAAGCGTTAAGCATAAGCCGGACAATTACGACAAATACAAGGATGATCACCACCACAGGCCAAAACAGCCGAATGCGCACAACCCAGGCGTATAGTACATAGGCGAGCATATAAAGTACTGCACACATTATGCCAACCATATACCAAGGCGACGCAGGTGCCATGCTGATAATACCCCACAAACTTACTGTCGCTGCGAGTACTACTAGAAGCGGTCGAAACACTTGCATACGAATAAGCAGTAGTAGCCCCAAACCAGCAGCTAGAATGCTCGCGGTCATCTCGCCATACTGCACTGCCGAGCTACATTGCATTGTAGTAACATTACCACATACAAGACCACGCAAAACATAGTTCGATAGCAACCACGTTACTCCCCAGGTAACAAGGCCTACAAGCAGTCCAACACCAGTTATCTGTACGATTTGGCGAACAGATGTAATAGCAAATGACGTGTGCGCTTCTTCGTACGACTGATCCATCATATCCTCCTCTATTATGAGAATAGTGTACTAGTTTTTTGTCTTTTTGGCGAGTGGTTGGTGTGATAGTTTTAGTAAATCTGCCTGCGCCAGCCAAAGCGATCCTACCGCAGCGACGGCAATTCCACCTAAAATGTCGAGTGGCGTATGAACAAGCGCCATCACTCGTCCCACACACATTGCAATCGTTAGAATAGCCAGAATGACCGTGAGATCTCGCCGACGTGTTACATACCACACTGAAAAGGTTAAAAACGACGCAAACAATGCATGGTCGGAAGGAAAACCAGGATTATTAAGATAGAAAGCCCCAGGCGCTGCACCAAGCAGTTCAAACGGTCGCTCTCCCATTGGCTGATACACCGAGGCGAGTAGTTTGGCAAGCAAGTACGTGGTCATTCCAGCTACTACAATTCGAGCATATATTTCAAAACGTCCTTTTTTTGGTACAAGAACTAGTAGCGCATAGCCAGCAATAAGAACTATGGGAATAATCGTACCATCAGCGATAACCTTAGTAAAAAATGAATTCGTCATTACCTTCAGTATACTCCCCGAAGGAACAAGCACAACAACTAGATAAACCGGCTACGGCGCGCGGTAATATAGAGGTCAATCTGACGCATTGACCATCCACGACGATGAAGCTCATCCTTTAATTTGCCGAGTAATGCTACACGAAATGCGCGCGTATTTGTGAATCCACAGCGCCGTACAATGGTGTCGAATGTCATTTTCCGTTGCATACTCCGGAAGGTCATTGGCGCAATGTTTAATAGCTCCGCCCGAAGCTCGCCCTTACGATCATGGCGGCGCAACAAGTAATCAAACTGCGATTTATGCCGTAGTATTACCGATGCTCCCTCTTTCATTCGATCGGACGTTACCGCTGCAAGCAGCAATGTGGCAATCGTTTTGGTTGCTAACTTCATCATCAACCTCCTTATAAGCGTTGTTATACCGCTTACGCTTTTAGTATAAAACGTGAAAATACGTGAAAAGAAAGTAGTTTATGCAACAATTATCCAACGCTGACACCAAAAAGGTAGCCAACACCATAGGTGACCACCGAAGCAAGAACGATAATCCCTAGCTGCCTTAGAGCGCCGTGAATGACGCCTTTACCGCTTGAGTAGCTAATGTATCCCCCAACTAATAAACCTCCAACCGCTGTACACCCAATAGAGAGAGCCGAGGCCATAACGCCATGTGTAAAAAACCAGGGAGAAAGCGGCACTAAGGCGCCAATCGTAAATAACAAAAAGGATGATCCAGCAGCAAGCCATGGCGATCCGAGTTCCTCGGGATTAAAACCAATAACTTGACTGGCGTAAATATGAGTAAGGTTATCGTCATTACCAGCAATCTCTTTCGCTGCAGTAGCTGCGGTGGTTTCACTATGGCCACCGTTAGTCAATCTTACCGTTAGTTGCTCTTCAAGTAGATCTCGATCATACTTTACAAGTTTTTTGATGTCTTTTAACACTCCACCAAATAATTCTACTTGCGCTTGAATAGAGATCCATTCGCCGGCGGCCATACTCACCGCACCGGCAATCAACCCAGCGAATCCAGCAAGAATAATCGCGTGCGTCGTAGCTCCGGCCGCCGCAACCGTCAGGACAATACAAAGTACACTAACAAGACCGTCATTTACACCCAGTACGGCTGCACGTGCGCCACCACGCTGCACTTGCATGGCGCGTTTTGCAAGCAGTTCGCTATCTCTTTTTCTGTCCATATCTGCTATTTACTATATCATTACCGAGCGCTTTTTGATTTAATACAAGTGCTCACCGTGAGTCAAACCAAGGAGTGGGTTGTGAGTGATTCATACCGACCAACTGACGAAACCGCATTACTATGGCTATATCTTATTACCCAGCATGAACCGTTTGTCGTCGCTTTAGAGCGACGTGGTGTGGAAGATTATTACTCACACTTTACGCTGCTCATGGGGCATATTATGCGGGTATTCGACGGTGTTGAGCAAGATGAGATATTTGAGCGGGCACAGACCGTGCATAGCTATGGAAAACTTGTCAGTTCAGAGATCTCACAGTTTATTTTTCAGGCGCTTGCGCTTACTATATTTGTAGATACTCACGCACGCTTGGTGCAAAGGACGATCGACTTCAGGATTGTTGATCACTTCATCAATACGTTTGCATTAAAGCATGGTATGGCGCCCCCGGCCGGTACATTTACCGTGCGTGCTCAAGACGCGCTTCACACGCTTCAAACTGCACCCATTACCGGTCTTGCGGGCATCGGACTTGTTGACGGATGGCTTTGCACACCGGATGCAGCACGCGTTTTTAGTCAGAAGCTTCAGATTGTACGATTTAATACAGCGACTATACTAACTACTCTTAAACAGTATGTCGCCACTGAGCCTCTGCATAGCACGCTTGATGCCCTCGACAACTCCTTGCGGTAGCACCGATATCCCGGCATCTCTCTTGAAGTGAGGTGCCGGGATATCGCCCAACAATCTGGTATATTGAAAAAGTATGTCATCATTCCCTCTCTCCACTGGAAACCTCTCTCATCCCTCCGGTGCTCATCGTCTTGTTATTTTATGCCATGGGTATAAAAGTTCGCATCGACAAAAAGCACTTGCCGTTATTGCAGACGATCTGTTCCAAAAAGACTATGCAGTGTACACCTTCGATTTCTCCGTTTCAAATCCTGCGGATATAGAAGCGCAGGTAAATATCGTCAAGCAGATATACATGCATTTTTTACCCCAATACGACCACATATCGCTCGTTGCTGCAAGTTTCGGTGCACTCGTTGCCTCTATAGCCGCAGCAGAACTATCTGACCTATCAGGCCTTATTACTATTAATGGCTTTTTTGGTCTGCCTCATATTGGCCGGAAGTACATGGCAACATATTGGCTATTTATACTGCTTACAGCACTACAACCACGTTCCCGAACCATCTTTCGCTATTACAAAACTCACTTTCAACCACAGCATATTATGGCAGCCACATTAGTCATTCATTCGCGTGTCGATTCAGTCGTAAATATTCGGCAATCAAGGCTTTTTTATAGTCATTTACATGCAAGAAAACAATTTAAAACCTTAGACCGAGGCAACCATGCGCTTTCAAATAGCCAAGATGCCAAGCGCGTTGCAAGAGCACTGCACATATGGTTACAAACTATCTCGTAATCTATGCGCTAAACAACCATACGGCAGCCATCTGAGGCACATCGAGTACTTCTATGCCGGTCATGGTCCACGTTTGGCCAGTTGGTGCGCTCATGCCTATTGTTTGACTTCCTGGCGTTGGTGCATTTTGATAGGCGTAATACTGCACGGAATCAGTATTGAGGTGGCCATCACCAAGCCCATCCTGAGCTGCTCCCGAACGATACACGACGTTAGCCCCACCCGCACCAGGGTCCTTACTGGCATCATCTATGCTTACCCAAGTGATGATAGAGTTAGCTGCGGTTGTCGTAACAGTGGCCGTTGGTGTATCAACACCAGTATTTCCCAAGCTGCCAAATATGACTGAATTTTTCGCCGGTGTCGCTGCGAGCGTTGCGTTCGACCAACGTTCAACCGTCATAGTATGATAACAAGTTGAAGATGGCGCTGAAAGTGTTACCGACATAGCGCCAGGCGAAGTAGTAATAGCAGTACTAAAAATAGCTGCATAACAGCTAAAACCACCGGGTTGCGCTGTTGTCTGCTGCGTATATGTAAGACTGCCGCCACTTGGTGTGCCTGATGGTATGTTTGTATCCCATGTGCCTGCTTTAATAATGATCAGTTCATTATTACCTGGTGTAAAAGATGGTGTACTTAGTGTGCTTGTATCACCATTTTTATTAGATTCAACGAAATAAGCGGTAATTAGTGTCGGCATAGAGGATAGTGGTCAGTCTAAATATTAAGAACTAATTAAATTCTAGCCGAAGTATCACAGTAACACAAGTAAAAAGCTCGGTAGCAATGCCGAGCTTATCTATTTACTGATTATACTGTTTTACTTTCACACTATTAGCCGCACCCATGGCCGCTTTCTCAATTAACCCGCGCCAAGGCATATGCGGTAATAGCTTGAAGTTAAGGTTGCGCAGCCAAATCATGAACTTATTTTTAGGAATAAAGAACATTGCTGTTCCACCAACTGACTCCTGGTTCTTTTTTACATAGTCATGCATTTCGTTCTGGTAGACAGTGAACGCTTT
Source organism: uncultured Candidatus Saccharibacteria bacterium (assembly GCA_964615445.1). Lineage (GTDB taxonomy): Bacteria > Patescibacteriota > Saccharimonadia > Saccharimonadales > Saccharimonadaceae > JALRBM01. The sequence goes on from CAZTOK010000014.1 coordinate 28,719, forward strand.
TTCATAGTTATTGCCAGCCTGCTTCAACTCACCAGCAAGGATGTATGCACCCATTATCGCCATTGCCGATCCCTGTCCAGCAAGTGGTGATGCGCAGTACGCCGCATCTCCAAGAAGTACCACTCGTCCCTTTGACCATTTGTCCATATGAATCTGCGCAATCGAATCAAAATAGACATCGTTAGAAGCCTCCATGGCTTTAAGTAAAGTAGGAATCTCCCATTTGCCACCGGCAAAAGCACGCGCAATGATCTTCTTTTGTTGCTCGGTATTATGATAGTCATAGGTAAGCTTTGGCGAAGCAAAGTAAAAACTAGCTTTCGCTTCGGTATTATCCTTCGCGCTATATATTGCCGCTAGCTTTCCGGGCGTCGCATAATAACGACCTGTGTGCTTTAAATTGAGATAATTTGGCAGCGTAAAAATCGATACATAATGGTCAAGATGCTTTATATATTTTGATTCTTCTCCAAACACAAGATCGCGTACATGCGAATGGATTCCATCGGCTCCTATAACAAAATCGAATTTCTTTGGCGCTGCTTTTTCAAATGTCACCTCTACATGTCTACCCGTATCGTTTATTGTGGCAATTGAATCGCCAAATATATAATGGACACTCTGTTTAGTAAGGTTATACAAAATTGATACTAAATCACCTCTTAAAATCTCCACTTCACCGCTTAAGAAAATCGATGGCATGTCAGCAATTCGCCTGCCACGTTCATCAACAAACGAAACAGCGCCCATGTTGGTCTGCTTCTTTTTAATATCGTCAAGGATGCCCATTTGCTTTAAAACGTCCATCACCGCTCCTCGAAAGTCGACAGCGTAGCCTCCTTTACGCAGCGTTTCTGCTCGCTCAACAATGGTCACATCAAACCCATAGCGATCAAGCCAGTACGCTAGTGCCGGTCCTGCTATACTCGCTCCTGAAATAAGAACCGATCTTTTCATTACTTTTTTCCTTTCTTGACATAGTTAAGTGTTAACGCAGTAAGTGTATGAATAAATAACTCTAGGTTGTACTGTGGTTGTTGCGGAAGCTGAGCCAGGAATTGGTCACGCGCACCGTCGACAACCAGTGCCATAGAAAAGCTATCAAATTCACTAAATTCACCACTTTTTTGCCCTGTTTTTAAAATCTCCTCAACGAGCGAAACCGCCGGTTGATCAGTCGTTTCCATAAGCTCCAAGAATCCCTTGCTATCGCGTACACTAAACAATACTTCTACTAGTGCTTTAAATAACTTAGGCCGCGTTCCCATATACGTGAGGTCAGATTCTATAAGGCCACTCAGCTTATCTGTAGCAGTTACATACGTAGCAATACTTGTCTTCATATTGGCAACGCGAGCGTCATTGATACTACGATATACTTCTATCGTTAACGCTTCTTTGTTTTTAAAGTGGTACGAGATGAGGCTTGGACTAATGCCAGCATGTTTTGCAATGCGCGCGAATGAGGTATTTACATACCCATATTCTGCTAAGCTATCAATGGTGGCATCGATAATTTGCCCCCTTCGTGCCTGCTCAATGAATGAGTGATTACTTTTTCGATTATTTGTACTAATTTCTGAATGCATATTCAGATTATAATATACTTGTTCAATATTCACAATACATTTTGTTATTTTTTGCTTTATACTATGTAGTGACTACTATAATTTGGAGATATATGCATGAACATCATTGCGCTATCCGGCAGTCTTCGGAAAGAATCATACACTACTAAATTGGTCCGTGCATTTCAAACATACGCACCAACAGAAGTTACCGTTACTATATTAGATATCTCGCAGCTTCCTCTTATTAACGAAGACTTGGAAATGGACCTTCCCAAAGCAGTCCAGGCACTTCACCAAGCAATAAGACAGGCCGACGGAGTATTATTTGCTACCCCCGAATACAATCGCTCCTACTCTCCTGTTCTCAAGAACGCTATTGACTGGGGATCTCGGCCAGACGGAGATAATGCATGGGATGGCCTCCCGGCGGCAGTTGTTGGCGCTACTCCATATACCCTTGGAACATTTGGCGCTCAGCAACACCTTCGCCAGGTGTTTATGTACCTTAATATGCCCACGCTACAGCAGCCAGAATTTTATCTCGAACATGCTGCAGAAAAATTTAACGAAGCAGGTGAACTAATCGATGTTCATACAAAAGAAAAGATAGCCGAACTTTGGGCTGCATTTATACCCTGGATACAAAAGAATAGACGATAGTTATTTCTTATGATCCACTACTGTTTGAGACACATCTTGAGGTGGATGAAACGTCACTGATGATTGCTTGCCCATGACTTTGTTCCGAGTCACATAAAGAACTATGAGTATTACTATACCAACAAACATGAATGCCACCCCGCATGCTAACCACCATCCACGAACATCGCCCGCAAGCGCCTCTGCAATCGAAATAATGCTGCCCTGTATACTATTACCGCCAAGTAACTGATTAATCACTCCTAATATCCACGCACTGCTAAAGGCAAAAACACTGCTTATTATTCCGGTATTTATACTTATCCAGGCCACACGCTTTAGGCCCATTCGTCGGGTTTGGCTCCAAAAAGTAATTGCAAGAGCACAAAGGACAAGCACTATAGGCAACGCATACAGCGAGGTCATGTAGTAATGGTAGAACACCGGCACTGCTGCTATCTGCTGCGTTAGTGTTTGCCGCTGGCTGTTAACAAATTCATCAACTCCCACCATGTTGTCTACACCAAGCAAATTGCTATCCAGTACGCCTTGATGGACTGTTGTAGCGATGGTGTTTTTATCTACTCCTAATGGCTTACAGCTAAGGGATACTAGCGCCTCGAGCGATTGTGGCGGCTCCACAAATGTACTACACGAAGGCAATGCCTCTATCTTCTGCTGCAAATACGTCGAGAGCGAATCGGAAAAACTATTTTTAATGCTACTTATATTTATAGCCAAGTTTGGCGTCGCCGTAGCACCCTGCATCCACGAATAAAGATTGGTCAGAATTTGATGCGAAGATTGTTGCAGGAAACTCGATGAAACAGATTGCTCAAGCAACTGCTGTACGTTTGCATCGCCGGCCAGTTCAGGAGGGAGCGATGTCTCTTTTTGTGTCATAAAGGTTCGCTCTAGCTGCGTATATATACCGCTTCCCGCCAGCGCGTTTTCTACCGGCTGAGGACTACTCATAATGCCATATAGCCCCGCAAAAAACGCGAGCAATAAAGCGCTTAGTGTCATAACTACGCCCGCTATACCTGTTCCAAAACGACGAAGTGGGTTCATAGTATCAGTATAACGAATTAATACTGATTAGCGTAATTACATATGCTTAGAGCGAGTACGATAGCTCTCATAGAAATTTGGCTATACACAGCAGTGAATTGTCCAGAATAAGGGCACGGGGGGGTTGATTTTAGCCCATACGTCCTTAAAAGTTACGAGTCTTTTAATAGTTGCTATTTTTAATTTTTGATTATATGAGTATAATTAAAGTGGTCAGAAGTGACTAGGTGGCACATCGACATTAGAGGAGGGGCTATGGGAGTCATCGCATTTTTTCTCGTTGTCTTCATGGCAGCCAATTGCGTCTCCCAAGGGTACTTATGGGTGATGCTGTGGCAGGCCGTTGAGTATCACCATTGGTCCGATGGACTATGGGGAACATTCGCAGTCGGAGCGCTATTTGTAATAGTAGCGTTATGGTTGCAGCTTCAAACCCGAGCTCGGGCTATCAAAGCACGGGTGGAGCAAGCTCGGAAAACCGGCATTCAGCCTAGGATTCCATGGTACGAGCGATGGGTGCCACGCCTCATTTTGTGGAGCCTTCTCGTGGGAGCGTTCGGCAACGTTTTCGATCTCTTCTGGATGAAGCACAGGGGGGTACCCTGGGGTGAGCAAGACTCGTGGTTGACGGCTATTGCTGCAAGTAGCTTTGTCTTCATCATGATCCTGCCTTTTCTCCGCTCGTTTTTTAGCCCCCGTACGGAAGTAGCTTCGTCTAGGAAGCCTAGAAAGCGCAGCGTTTGGTATAAGTTTCTACTAACAAATGAATATCCCAGCGTTCGCTTCAAGCTCGCAGGTGGACTGTCATCGCGAGTCACACCTCAGTTCGCTTTGGGGCTGATGATTATCTTCGGGATTAATTCGCCCATGAATCGTCCGCTACTCATCGCGCTTACGATCGTTATGTTTACGTTCACATGCGTATTCTATTTCCAAAAGAAACTTTGGAAGATAAAGGCCTACCCCACCGATGAAGCAACCGCTAACCTAGGAATGTATGGTATGAACTTCGCCATTCTGATCGCCCTATTTTGGGTGGTGCCAACCGTACTTACTACCGTCTGACCTGAACTGTCGCTTGTCATTGGTTTGCACTGATGACAAGCGACAGTATATACCACTACTTTATAAAAATGGTTTGCCATGGCACGCGAAAAAGAGTTTTTTATTGGAAATTATGATCATATGGACGATTTCTACGAGAGAATCGACCTTCTTCGCAGTGAAAATCTTTATAACCCTGAGCGTGACAATGACCGGCATCTTCGAGATCTCATAGAAAGACGTCCAGGCGCTATAAAAGTCGCCAAAGAAATAGGAGAGCGAGCCTGGCGGCTCGTGGGCTCAGTATATATTGGCGATGGTATTGGTGTAGTAGCAGGATTAGTAGTTGCCAAAGATGCAAGAAAGCAAGGTATAGGGGGTTTGTTGCTTGATGCGGCCGAAGAACAGCTTATCACGGAAGGTCATCGGCAGTTTGAGTTACAAATAGACGAAGGCCAAGATGAACTGAAAGAGTGGTACCAAAAGCGTGGATTTACCCCACGCTACATAGCCGTTGGACTTATTAAACCACTCAGACTTCCTGATCACCAGATTATCGAAGAAGGCGAACAACAACTTACTCGCCAGCAAGTACGCGAAGCGTTCTTAACTCTTTACTTTTTTGAAAGAGACTCTGCTAAATTTGAAGATAAGGAACTTGGCAATAAAGACAACTTCAGTATCGAGACACCGGGTCTAAAACAGCTCTTTAAAGAGTCTGCTATACCCGCCCTCCGTGACGCATTTTTTCTTGAAGATGACCTTTTATGTAAGTTATCTATTACACCCTGGCTGTCTTATTCCACAGAAGAACAGCCTCAGGAAGAAGATCATGTTGTGGCATGGGTAAAACGCTTTTCGGAATACTTCCTTTATGGACATAGCAAAAACAAAGGCATCCCCAAAAAGATACCAAACGACAGATTTTTGTTTATGCGTCCATTAGAAGATGTGCGTAACTACGGCAGATTAATGTATGCTAGCACGCTTGACATTTATGGGGAGTACGTTTGTTACGATCAAGCAAACGATACTATCATCCCTTTTGCCATAGATCCTAATGAGGGAATTGTACATATGTCCGATGAAGAAGGTGCTTCGATGATTGAACGCATGGTAGCGTGTGCAGAGGCGTATCGCCTTGCATCACGCAAGCAGCCGTCGTATATCCTACGAAGGCACGCGTAGTCGTATACTACTCATATGAACACATATTTATTGCTCATTCGTGGTATTAATGTTGGAGGTAAAAACATCATTTCTATGGCCGCCTTGCGGACATGTTTAGAGGAAATTGGCTATCAAAACATTTCAACATATATTGCAAGCGGCAACGTCATCGTACAGTCAGACAAACAGGCGAACGAGGTAAAAGCCGAGATTGAAAATAACTTGCCTAAGACTTTCGCACTCGATAGTGAATTAATTAAAGTTTTAGTACTAACAAAAAATCAACTTCAGACGATTGTCAGCCACAAACCCATAGGCTTTGGCGACCACCCTGAAATGTATCATTATGACATCGTTTTTCTCATAGACACATCAGTACAAGACGCTCTTAACGTTTTTAGTCCAAAAGTGGGTGTCGATAGAATATGGCCAGGTACAGGGGTTGTTTATTCGGAGCGGCTTAGTGTGGAGCGAACCAAAAGCCGGCTAAATAAAATCATGAGCACACCCGTTTATAAATCTATGACCATTCGTACGTGGAATACTACTATAAAACTGCTCGCGTTACTTGAAGCCAATGTTTAGATAAAGTCGTCGTAAGGAGTATTGCTGTAATCTATAAAAAGTTATATAATAAATTTCGGTCTTGAAAGGTGACGGGTCTGTTAGACAACGATAGGAGTTCGTTGTGGATACTAGCAATCTCAGTGACAGCTCAAGAATTGCGCCGATGACACTTGGCCATCAAGGATCACGCTTGGTCATTGATGCGTCGGGTGCCATTACACCGGTTATCGACGAACGCACACAGCTTCCCTTTTGCTCGGTGAAACGCGTCTTTGAGCCTTCGGCGATTTTTCTGGGCTTCGGCCTGCCAAACGTTTTTCTGATGGTTCCCGAGCTCGGCGATGACGGATGGAGTAAATTCACTGCATTCATGTTTTGGCGCCAGGCCAGCTATGTGGCTACGCGCATGACACGAATGCAAGTTGGTATTTATTTCGAACTGCGTGACCTTCCTGCGGATGCCATCGAGGCGCTTCGGCGAGAGATGGAAATCCAGAAGGGCCAGCGCACCGCAAGCTGTGCCAATGCCAACGCACGAGTGCTCGACGCTGCTGGTTTTACTAGCGGTGGAAGATCAATCGCACACATCTACCGGCTATCGCATTTGGCCGCGCAGCTATGGGAGCACGGACTTGAGTACGAGGGTACTCCAGTAGGTATTCGGATCGTGCGAGCGGGCCGTGAGGTGGGTGATCACTTTGTGGGCGTGTGGACCAAGGAGTTCACTAGTCTCTGCCGTACCATCAAGAAAAAGTGGTTCTCGCAGGGATACGCCAAGGGCTCGGCACCTCAGCTTGAGGATAGTGAGCGCA
>CAZTOK010000015.1:0-29934 GCA_964615445.1 uncultured Candidatus Saccharibacteria bacterium
GGACACCAGGTTTTCATCCTGGCAATCCGGGTTCGATTCCCGGTGAGATCACCAGAAATCATCAAAAAATCACGTCAAACGGCGTGATTTTTACTCAACTCTATGAATGCGATCCGAATATTACTCGACAATATTTAATAACAGGTCACAACGAAATAGTATGCGTTAGTTATACGTTTGAAAATCGCCCAACGTCAGTTTGTATTGGTAATGCAACGGATACGGAAATGTCCCGCTCAGTAAGAGCGGGACATCCCAGAGATTAGGATTAGTCAGTCATCTTCATCTTCCCTGCCGCTCTTCGGGTGGAACCTCACGATCATCAGCAGGAAGCCACAAAACGCTGTGATCCAAAACCCGTTAAGCACCAGGGTATCTGGCATAAAATGCGCGATTAGCTCAAGTGTCGCCCACCCAAGAAAGGGATAGGCGAAAATCATCAGGCCGAAAGTAAAGCAACTAAGTATCAGATATAGCGCATGCACCAAGAGGCCTATCGCCCACACAATGAACGCGACTAACACAACACTACCAAATATAGGCCACGTCAAATGGTTTATATCGACTGCAACACCGTTATTTTTAAGTGTTAACCATCCAAAGGCGCTAAGAAGGAGCAACAAACCTGCCGTAATCAATAAGTTGATAAATATGCGCATTACTCGCTCCCGGATCTCAGGCTCTCTAGGATTTGATCAATTTATCATGAAGTTGCACTTGTTGCAACGACTCTCTTCTTTAGTTTCGCTTATGGCTAGCTTGAACTTCATAAGTTTTTAATGATATCATCAAGACACATGCGACGTCTTACTTTTCTGCCGTTTTTGCTGATACTCTTTTCGCTATGGAGCATTTTCTTCTTACCAACCAACCACGCTTTTGCGACCTGCTCACCTCTCCCGAGCGATAAAGGCCAAAGTACAGGCACGATTACCGTTTCTGAGTCCAGCACATACACACTTTGGGTTCGTATGTGGGCGCCGACAACGGATAGCAATAGTGTTTTTGTACAAATTGATAATCAGTGCCCAGTAAACGTTAATGATGCCAAGACAAGTAATGGCTTTCTATGGGCAAATTTTAGCGACGGCAAACAAACACAATCCATTACTTATACGCTCACGGCAGGTAATCATACAATAACCCTGGCCGGCCGCGAGGCAGGAGCTGGTGTCGATAGAGTTCTTCTGGCTAACGACCCTAAATGTATACCAGTAGGAACAGGTGATAATTGTCTAGGAACTACCACTGAGCCGACCAAGCAACAATCCCAAGTTTCTGCAAAATCAGCAGTAGCGCATCACTCACCAAATTGGTGGGTTATCATTATTTGTCTCATTATTATACTGATCGCTGCGATATATATCATCCGTCGATATCGGCTATTCATGAAGTCACTCACGGATACTCCCCAACAACCTGGGGTTGTTGCTGGCGGTATTTTGCACGAACAGACCACACTTCCTCAACGACTTGTCCATTTCATGGAACACCACAAGGTTATTGTAGCCATATGGGCAGTCGTGACACTAGCCGCTATTAGTGTTGGCATCGTGGCCGCCACTGGGAATCAACCAGTATTTGAAGCTGAAGCCGGGAAACTTTCTGGCGAGGCGACTATTGCTGCTAATACCAGTGCAGCCGGGGGTAAATATGTTGTCTTCCAGATAAACCCCGTCGGACAAAATAGTGGAGGGAGTAACAATACAGGAGGTAATGGTGGAGGTAAAACGACACCAGGTGGTGGTGGAAGCAACAACGGTGGAAGTTCGAGTGGAGGCAGTGGACAAACTGGCGGAGGGGGCGACACAGCTCCATCAGCCTGCGCCCTACCAAAGTACCCCAACACATCTTGTACAGGCGTCCCCACGGGAACTTCTTATAAAAAGACGATATCCGGCGAATATTATGCTAACACGCCCGGTGAAGTAATTGATTCATGGCACATTACAGGCGATTTAGTCATTCAAGCAACGGGTATTGTGATAAAAAATTCGCTTATTGACGGTCATGTCGATAACGACAGTTTACCACTCAATACCTCATTTACCATTGTCGACTCTACCGTTGGACCGGCAACATGTGACACTCAAGGCTGGCCCAGTCTCAATGCACATGATTTTACCGCTACACGCGTCTTTTTGCGTGGCCATCAAGATGGCATTGATGTGGTTGGCAACAATGCAACAGTGACAGATTCGTTCGTACAGCCTTGCTATCAGCCACCGGAAGTGGTGGGAAGTGATGGCTTCCACTCCGATGGTGTTCAAGACCAATGCGGCGGTGTTTGCACGCATATGACGTTCGTACATAATACTTTTGATTCGCAGGCATTTTATAAGGGGCAGCGAACTGGTAACTCGGCTATATACCTTGGTTCACCATATAACGGTACCGGCCAAAATGCTGGCGATGTTATTCTGCAAAACAACCTGTTCCTTGGCGGAGGATACACCACTGCACTTTGGTGGGATGCTGTTGGTGATCAGGCTAATTGGATTATTAGCGGTAATGCCTGGGTACAGCCTACTTGGAGCTATGGGCCAACCGATTCCGCAAATACTTGCAGCCACCAAACGTGGGTAGGTAACAGTATAGTGACGGTTAACGCAAGCTATGCAGTAACATCGACTGTTGGTCCATTAAGTTGCATCAACTAGTTACGTGTTTAGGTACGATCAAATGAAGGTTTATAGAGATAAATCACTTGACTTTTCTTAGTTTTTGTGATATATTTATATAAGTTCTTATCTGTGACAATAGCACCGGTAGGTAGGGTCATTAACAAGTCAGATCATTACAGTACATGCTTACTGTAAACTGTAGCGCCCTATTCGTATCACCAGATATGCATAGTACGCTGCAGTTTGCAGCCTACGCGTTTTTTACCGCGTAGACCGTGTACATGAAGCATACTTAGGAGACACTGTGGCTACCACGCCCAGCTACGTCACGCCCGATCCCGTCACGTCCACCAGTGTCAACGAGGCCGCTGCGGCCTTCAAGGAGATTTCCCGGAAGACACGGGCCCGCGTCAGGAATGAGCGTTCGCTCACCACCGACGAGAACCGTCTGGCCGAGATCGCAGCGACCCTCGTGAGCCTGGAGAACATCCGCACGGAATGGAACGCAGCGAACCACAACACGAGTACCGCCGCTGCCAACGAGCTGTTCATCGCCATCGGCGAGAAGTTCGACGGCATCGTCGCCACGTACGAGCAGGAGCGATTGGCCTTCGTTCGCAAGATGAACGAGGTCGCCGAGAAGGCTTCGGCTCCGCAGCCCGCACCCGCGGAAACGCGGCAGATGGAGCAGCCACCGACCAATCAGCCGACAAGCGACGGTACGGCCCGCAACAGGGCTCGTGCCGTTCTCGACTCGATCGTGGGTGGCCGTGGCGCTAACAAGCACGCAAAGTAACTGAAACTCCCCCGATTAGGAAGGAATAAGTCATGGTACTCCCGTGGCTCGTTGTTGCCGCACTTGTTGTGGCAGGCGGATACTTCTTGCGGGAAGCTTTCCGCAAGAATCAGACTGCAGGCTACTCGCTGTACGCAGGAGTGGCCGCTGCCCTGGCACTATTCGCGGGCACGTTCATCGTCGCCTGCATCCTGATCAGCGATGTCAGCCTGGTGGCTTACGTGGTCTTCTGGACCGCGGAGGTCATCATGGCGGCAGTTGCTGTCTTTGGTACGCAAAAGATCGTCAGAGGAGCAGTCTACGCATTCGCGGCGACCCTCGTACTGACCGTCTTCCTGGGTACCATGCCCAAGGCTGGTACCACCACGGTTGCCCTGCCCGTGAACGACCACCAGGTCGTGAACGTGGCAGTGCTGTCGTCGGTGGCAGTGCAGGATGTGCCCGAGGCACAAGCCTGCGACCAGCCGCACTACTACGCCTACGACGCGCCTCAGGGCAGTCACAACTTCGGACCGGCCATGGCGGCCGATTCCGCGGCTGCGGCTGCTCAGCGCTTCGTGGAGAAGGCACCGTGTGACCCGCTGTGGTTCGCAACCATCGTCAAGTACTTTGACGCTGGCATGAACTTCAGCCAGACAGATACGGTGCACCTGGCTCAGAGCTTCGCGAACAGCCCCACTACGTGGAGCCAGGCGATCCGTGACCTCGGCAACGAGATCGTGGACTTCGACCTGGTTGACAGTGGGAATGTTCGCTATGCCACGATCGGTATGATCCCGGGCGCAAACCCGAGCATCATGCCCGATCTCACGCAGTTCACCACCCAGCCCGTCCTCGGACAGGCCCTGGTGGTGAAGTTGAAGAATGGTGTTCAGCGGTTGCTGCGACTCGCATGCGACGAGCAGCCCGCCGAGCAGCAGTTCCCGGCGATTCCGAAGGCATCCGTGCCCGAGGTCCCGCCGACGGTGCCGCCGACTACTCGCACGGTGACGTCTTCCACGACGCCCCCGTCGACAACCTCGACGACACCTGGAACCAGCACCGTGACCACGACGACAACGCCGCCGGTCACGACCACCACAACCACCCCGGGAACGTCCACGACGACCTCGACGACGCCGTCCACCACGACGACGACGCCGAGTACAACGTCAACGACTACCCGAACTACTACCACCACTCCGTCGACGACGACTACCACGCCGGAGACCACCAGCCCGAAGGGCCCGGTGATCTACCCCACTGGTAAGCCGACTGTCACGGTCACGGGCTCGCCCGAGACCACGGCACCGACGGAGACGCACCCCGCCAACCCCAGCACTACGCCGGGCGGCGAGGTGACCGGTATCACCGCGCCGGGTGCAACCACTCAGACGACGCCTCGGGTCATCCCGACGACGCAGCCTGGTGGTCCCTCGACCGAAGGTCCGGCTCCCAACCCGGATGGCAATTCCCTGATGGGTGTCATCATGGTTGGTGGCCTGCTGGGTGGTGCTTCGCTACGGCGCAAGCTGCTCGCGAAGCGCATCGTGTAACCCTCTAGCCTTCGAGGGGCGATGACAGACTTCGGTCTGCCCATCGCCCCTCAGGCTCGAGGTGCTTCTGTACACCCTTTCCAGGGAGCTCTCATCTTGCTTGAACACTTAGTGTTCGCAGTTGATGTCAGCTCCTTGGATAATCCATGTTTTGTAATGATCTGACTTACCCGTTTTCGTACATTGACAATTTGTAGCGTAAGCATTTACTTTTTCGCAATTTTGTTATATAATGATAATCAAACCTATAAATGTAAGTACGTGGAGTACTTAAAGAGGAGTGTGTATGAAGAAATTCATTGCCGCTATAAAGCGAGCACCAAAGCGCGCAGCAGCTATTGCTATTGTTGCCGCCGCTGTCTTGGTTCCAGCAGCCTTGTTTGCCTGGGGCCCAGACCGTCCAACCTTTACGATGGCCAATCCTGCGCCATACGTAACGTTTAACTCAATCACCGACAATGCCCAGCACGGTGACGAACGAAACTTCGTTCAAATCAAAGATGCAAGCGCCCCAGATAGCGCCTACACAGAAGATGTTAATCTTCAGCCAGGTAAAGACTACACTGTGTTTGTCTTTTACCACAACAACGCAGCAAGCATTTTAAACGATGCTGCTCATAACTACCAAGGTATTGCCCACAATGCATTTATGCGTGTGCAAATGCCTGCAACGGTAAGTGCTGGCCAAAAAGCACGTGTAACTGCTTTTGTTGGTGCATCAAACAGTAATCCTGCTCAGGTGTGGGATGAAGCATACGGAAGCGCAAGTGGCGACTATGCCCTTCGTTACGTTCCTGGTACGGCTACTATTCACAGCCAAGGTGCTGTAAATGGTAAAACTATGCCAGACGCTCTATTTACAAGTGGTACACCACTTGGGTACGACGCGCTTGATGGTACACTACCTGGCTGTAACCAATACGCTGGATATGTTACCTTCAATCTTCATGTTGATCAACCTAACTTTGAAATTCAAAAACAAGTCAGTAAAGCTGGTCAAAATCAGTATGCCGAACAAGTAACGGTAAACGGTAATGACGAAGTTGACTACAAGATTGAATACAAGAACACTGGTACAACTCAACAAAACGACGTTGTTATTAAAGACCAACTTCCAACTGGCATTAGCTACGAAAAAGGGACTACACAAATAGCGACTTCTTCTACTAACGGATGGAAGCCAATTACTGATGACGCTGTTGTTGCAGGTGGAATTAACCTTGGTAACTTTATTCCAGGTGGAAACGCCTACGTTAAGTTCCGTGCTAAGGTAACCGATAGTTCACAGCTTGCAAATTGTGGCGTTAACACGCTTATAAACACTGCAACCGCTGAAACGAACAATGGCAATAAAAGCGATACAGCAAGTGTTGTTGTAAGCAAAGCTTGCCAACCAAACGAATGTAAGCCTGGTGTCCCAACCAACGACAATCGTTGTGAGGAAAAGTGTACTGTTCCTGGTAAAGAAAACTTGCCAAAGAACAGCCCCGACTGTGTGGTCACTCCAACAGAGCTTCCACACACCGGTGCAAGCGATAACATCTTCGCTTTCCTTGGTGCAGGTTCACTTATTGCTGCAGTTGGTTATTACATAGCCAGCCGCCGTGCGCTACAATAGAGACTGACCGCTCACACAACTTTGAGCATCAGCTCACCAAGAAAATTACCCTCGTTTTTACACGGGGGTAATTTTTGTTATAGTAAAGATACCTATGGCGAAACAGAAGAAGAAACGAAACAAATCATATACCGGTGCAGATGCAAGCGTAACGCGCCCGGTCGTTACTCGTATTAATGCAGCAAACCGCAACAAAGTACAACAATGGTGGTTTGAGAAGAAGCGCTTTGCAAAGCCCGTGCTTATTACCGCCGCTGTCGTTATCGTTGTTATTTTCTTAATTATTGAGCTTGTCCGGATTTTTACCGGGGCTGCTTAGCTTTTTTATTGGCAACCTAAAACCAAACGTACTTCCCTCGCCCTCTGTCGAATGAAAAATAATCGTTCCACCATGAGCATCAATCACTTTTTTTGCCAAAAATAAACCAACACCAGTACCATCCGGGCGTTGTCGACGAGCGTTGGTTGCGCGGAAAAACTTTGAAAAGAGATGCGGCTGCTCCGAAGTAGGCACACCGATACCAGTATCATGTACCTCAACCGTGGCAAAGCCGTCAATAATAGACAACTCAACATTTATGATCGTATCTTCGTGCGAATAATAAATAGCATTGTCAATAAAATTCATAAGCACCTGTCGAATTTTACCTTCGTCAAGATATAACATAGGAAAATACGACGGCTTATGAAAACGAATTTTAAGGTCATGAGCATGAGCCGTTGTTTGGAGACTATCCACTTCTTGTGCCACAATCTTTGAAAGATCGGCAGGCCTCGCTTCGATCATAAATTTGCCAGTCTGAAGCCGCGACACATTCAAGAAGTCATTGATAAGGTGCACCATGCGTTCACTACTGGTAAATGCTTCGCTAAGAAGCTGACGCTGCATGGTTGAAATCTTACCCGCATCTCCTTCAAGTACCATACTTATATACCCTTTCACACTCGTAAGTGGCGTACGCAGCTGATGTGATGCCATGCTTACAAATTCGTCTTTGGCTTCGTCAAGTTTCTGAAGTTGAGTATTACTTTCACGAAGTTCCTTTGTTGCATCTTCAATACGCTGCTGGAGTGTATCGGTAAACGCCTCAATCTGTTCAAAACGAAGTGTATTTTGTATAGCAACAGCTAGTTCATCACAAGCAATCCGTATGAGATCAATGTCTCTTTCGTTATATGCAGCGCCACTTGCCTTATACCCAAAAAGACAATACCCTATCATTCCGCCTTGAGTGTTCAAGCGAACAACAATCGATACGTTCGCAGACTGCAGCATTGAATGGAATTTTCCCGATTGATTATTTAGAGAATCAGCAACTACCACATCTGGGACAGTCAGTAGCTGTTTTGTAGTAAGGTGAGATAGATCAGGCTTAGTTGGACCAACGGTGATAATTCGCTTTTTCTCCTTCTGTCGATCACCAAGGAGGAGCAGTGTGATATGTTCAGGTTTTAGTGCCTCCATTAATATATTAAGTGAACTATGAGAAAGGCTGTCCGTATCGGTCACTTGCACGAGAATGGACGAGAGTTTATCAAGAACATTCTTCGTGTCGTAAGCACCTTGATAAAATATAGTGCGAGTTACGCGGTTGAAGAAGTGTGTTAGTGTCGGCACAAATAAGATGAGACAGCCCACAACGACGGCAGAAAGAATAACTTGAGTAACGTTTAGGTGCACACCTGCAATAAAAAACGATAGACCAACGATAGCGAGCCCATAGGCCAAACCGGCAAATACTGCAAGGAGAAGGTATGCTATTAGTCTCGCAACAATCATGCGAAGGTCGAAAAGCTGATGGCGTATTATACCGTATGCAAAGCTGCCGGTGAATATTAGGCTCAGTGCTGGAGAAAGAGCAATGAGCAAGGTGTTATGGAATACTATAACCAGAATGAAGTTGAAGAAAATGAACCCTAAGAACGTCAGCGATACGCCAACAAGCGCGTAACGCACTTGTTCTTTGGCTCGACCCCTAAAACTAAAAAGTCTTCGAGCGAGAATGTAAATACTTAAAATAAGCGTGCCGATGGCATATGGTGCAAAGAGTAACATAGCGGGTCCTGGTATAGGCTCAGCCTGGCCACTAGAGTAATCAACGTGCGTAAATAACCAAGGACTTACCGTGAGTGCACTAATAATGATAGCTGGTATCCAGATTAATCTTCCAAGCTTAGAGTAATAGGATGTACCAGTAGGAAAAACGTTCACAAGTAATAGTAACGCCGTAGACATGATAACTGCCCACATCATAGCAAGTCTAATCCACGTTAACTGATCAAAAATAAGAGGATGCGTCGATACATAGTTTACTATCAACCATATACTGAGCGTTACACCCAGAAGTGCAAAGTATCTATTTAAAGGATGTTTGGAATTTTTTGCGAGCGCCAAAGATACAAGCAGTATGTTAGTTGCAATTGAGATAGATAAAATAATAAGCTCAAACACTATACTCATCATAATACGATGTCATGCTATAGTAAATCTATAAATAGAGGACATATGAAACAGCAATTACCCGCATCGATGACTGAGTTAATTGAATACGCTCGACTGGCGCCTTCCGTTCACAACACTCAGCCTTGGAAGTTCCATATCGAAGGGTTAGCTATCTCTCTTTTTGTCGCAGAAGAGCGCACACTTACGGCGGGTGATCCCACTCATAGGGAGTTATGGATAAGCCTTGGTGCATGTCTCGAATCGCTTCTCTACGCCGCCAAAGGGTTGGGGTTCAGCGCAGACATACGCAACCTACAAACAGAGTCAGTAACAAGTGAAATAGCGAGTATTGAACTAACACCATCCCTTGCTCGAGATCAAGTATTGCTTGATCTTCTAAAAAAACGCCACTCGTACCGCGGACCAATGGTGCCCACTACCATTCAGCCTTCGCTCCTTAAAGCCTGCCGTCGGTCTATTGCCGACTTTTCAAACACCTCAGTGCATCTCATGACTGAAAAATCATCCATTAATCAAGTTGCCGAATTTACCTATAGAGGCCTGTTATTCGCGCTAAGTATCCCTGTTTTCCGAAAAGAGCTAGCCGAGCATATTCATACAAACTGGTCTGCTGCAAAAACAGGTCTACATGGATTTGCACTAAACCTTGGGGTAATGAAATCGATGTGGGAGAAATGGTCCATCGCGCTCGGGTTGGGCCTAAAACAAAAGGCACAGGCAGACAAGCAGCGTGTGCTTGATGCCACGGGACTACTTTTCATCGCATCGAAGGGTGATGTACCTCAATTTTGGTTTGAAGCTGGCCGCGCTTATATACGAACGGCAATCGAAGTGACCCGGGCGGGTTTCGTACAGTCAACAATTACCGCCCCCGTTGAAGCCGGTGACCTCCATGAAAATATTGAAAAGCTTGTCCAGACAACCAATCGAATCCAAACAATGACCCGTATTGGAAAACCAGATCGTCCAGTTACCTCTACTACTTCGTTCTCTCCTCGCCTCAGCGTAGAAGAATTACTCACATAGCATCGAGGGTTCGCTGCAATTGTTTGGTGTGCTTGTGATGATGACGTCTGTGTTTTCGCGTGGTTAAGTCGGTTCGTAAGAGCTTATCAAGAGAAACAATAGTTCGTCCTTGAATAAGTTCTTCGCCTAGGGCAATTTGGCGTACGGCGTATGCGGCAACTGCCCCTGACATAAGGGCCGTTCCGCCAAGTTGTGGTTGAGTAACCAACTCTGTTCCAATTTTAAGAAGAGATTGCTGCATACGAAGTGGCGTATTCTCTGGCCCAACAATCGCAGTCGCGTATTTTATCCACTCAGCTTTAGAGACTTCGCGTGCAAGAAGTTCTTCAATATTCTTAACAAGGCCGTGAAAAAGCGGCAAGGTAGCATCAAGATCATAACGCTCAACATCAAGCATGACATCATCACCTAAATCCGTAGCCATAATGACCGGAATGCCTCTTTTACGCGCCTCTATACGAAGAAGGATCTTTGTTTTCAGGTCATCAATTTCATCAACGACAGCATCCAGCTTCCAACCTTCCTCAAAGAAGTCATTGATAGAATCTTGAGTGATATTTTCGGCATATCTTTCAATACTCATATATGGATTCATCTCATACAGTTTGCGCGCTACTGTGAGCGATTTTGAGGCACCAATATCACTCACAGTAGCAATGATTCTGTTCAAATTCGAGGCACTTATAACAGCCCCGTCGGCAATCTTAAGTTTTTGAGATCCACCTGTCAGCGCCAGTGATAGCGCTACGTTACTCCCGACACTCATACCAGCGCATCCCACGTTAAAATTGGCATACTGCTTCTGTTCTTGCACGGTTATGAGATCCTTATTGCGGATTGTCCTTGCCTCAAGGAAGAGTTTTTTCTCAAGAATATGCACTAAGTAGCCGCTCCAGGGAAAATAAACCCACGAGCCAAGTTGCCATGATTGTTTTGAGCCGTAATGACGAACGAAATAGTCTTTTAACGACTGCGTTTTTACTTCAAGAGATGCGCGGTAAAGTTGAGGATGGCGGCTCGTCATGAGTTCGGCGTATTGCTCGTCATAATTGTCCACTACTCGAGTTATAGTGTTGCTTTTTGCTAAACTGGTCAGTTCTTTTTCGGCATGCACCTGAGCCATGTCAATTACTACAGGTTGCCAACTACTACCATCATATGAAGTTTCACTTGTAACGCGTTGTAAAATCTGTGGCCACTGCATGGAATGATCCGTTGATGTGAGTCGTCCTTGCCCCATGTTATTTTTCCTTCTTTTCGACCCATTTATGTTTTCCACCCTGAGCAAAATACTTAGAGTCGCCAAACTGTATTAAATGAACATGAGGTACCGCTTTTGCACCAATAGATGAATAAAGTTTACTAAATTCTGCATTGAGTTTAAGCAGTTTGTTTAACACCGTCTTTTCTATGAGTGTCTGGTGTTGCGCCTTAACAACAAAGTCCTTAGCGAGCTCAATATTAATTTCAAAATATTGATCCATATCCGAGTAGTTTCTCGTTGCCATTGTAAAGCGGCCAGTTACCCAGCGGCGAACACGCCGGTCGATAAGAGCTGCTTTGATATTTTCGGGATAAATATTGACAGCATAAATTGTGGCCGAAAAACCTTTACGTCCATTAAGATAAAGGAACGGCTGATGCCACTTCTCGATATCTACATTGCGTTGACGCGCGAGAATCTTTACACGGTCCTCAATGGGAGCTATGGCTGCTGAAAACGGTAACACTCCGCCAGAATCCTTAATATTGTAGCGAACGAGTGGAATACCAGACATGGCAGTAAACGCAAGTTCACCATTTATCTCCTCAAAATGACGGCGCTTAGGGTCATACTGGATAATCGATGGCGTCATATTTGTTCCAAACACTTCGGCACGCATTTTAGGACGTTGGTTATATATTCGCCTCAGCAGAATAGACAATGGCGTTTCATATCCAAGCATGCCAGCATCCGCGCTCCCGTACACGCTAATAGCATCGTGGTAGGGATCTGTAGATGAAATTAGCTTTAGTACATAATCGCGCCATTCTTCACTGAATGCTTCCCCTGCCGTAAGAAGACGCGTTTTCATGCTCTGCCATTTTATTCCTGCTTGTTTGCCTTCTTCAATAATATCTTTTACAAAAGGTGGATATCCAACTAGCACCACTTGATCGTATAGCGGAGAGAGATTTTTAATCGCACTTACAGCTTCGTTTTTTTCGAGTCCCGGCGTAATAATATTTACTGGCCTCCCCTCATCTATATATGCGAGTGAAGCGGCAGCGGTAAACGATCCGGCTATCCACGCCCCCATGGAAAAACATATGACAAGCAGCGTCTTTTTTTGGTTCATCTGAAAGATAGTGTCATATATTGTACGGTGCATTTCTGCACCCTCTAAATCTTGCGCAAGTCCCCTCGGCCAATAAAATGGTACACCTGTAGAACCAGAGCTTACTGAAATAATACGATTTGTAAATAAATTACCGTCTAAACATAGTTCAGAAAGCGGGTACTGCGAAATATAATTTTCTTTATTGATAGTCGGTACATATGTTGTAAAGTCACTATATGTACGTATTTTCTTTTCCTCAACATGTTCTTTTTTAAGAAAATCTTTATATGCCGGCACTCGGCGTGCAGCGGTATGGAATATTTCAAGCGCTCTTCTCTCGCCATTCGAATCTTTTCGGCCTAGCGGCCAATGTTGACTACTCATAATTTAATGCGCTCCATATAGTAGCATGATCATTTTGGTATACACTATATAGCAACTTGAATAATTTACAAATATATGTACATTGTATGTCGGATAGGCATATATACTCTGTGAAAGTACATTAAGGTATACTGACAAATGGTAATAATTTCAAAGGTTGGGTGCATTACCATAGAATGACTAACCACACTAAAGGATACCTATGAAAACAATCTCCCTTAATGGTGCTGAATTGACTATTAATAAGTTAAATGAAATTCTTAACAATCCAGAATGTACCGTTGAGATTGCGCCCATAGCCAAAGATGCTGTCACTGCCTCAAAGGTGTTTATCGATGAGCAAGCTGAAGGGAAAATCATTTATGGTATTAATACCGGATTTGGCCCCATGGCTTCACACATTATCAGTTCTCACCAACAGCTCGAGTTGCAGCATAATCTTATTAGAAGCCATGCGGTCGGTGCAGGCGACCCCATTGCACCCAACTACGCCCTCGCAGCAATGGTCGTGCGCCTCAACACGTTATTACGAGGCTACTCTGGCATATCGCTCGAACTCGCTGAACGCCTACAATTATTCATTAATCACAGGATTATCCCTGTTATCCCGGAGCACGGAGCTGTCGGAACAAGCGGCGATCTTGTGCAACTCGCTCATATTGCTCTTGCGATCATAGGGGAAGGAGAAGTATTTTTCAATGAGGAGAGACGACGTACCGAGAAAGTACTGCGCGAACTCAACATAGTCCCTACCTACCAACTAAAGCCAAAAGAAGGTCTCGCCCTCGTCAATGGTACGGCCGTCATGACCGGGATCGTTGCGACACAATGTGTTGAAGCGAAGCAACTTCTTGATATAGCAATAAAAAACGGTGCTTTTTCTCTCGAGCTTGTTCATGCCTATGACGATGGGATCTCAGAAAAATTACATGCGCTGCGACCACACGCTGGACAACAAGCAGTTGCACGTACTATGCGAGAGCTACTTGAGGGTTCTACGCTCCTCAAGAGTCGTTCTGGTCTTTACGAATCTATAAAAGCCCAGGATGATGTTCTTGAACTACCCCAGGCAGTTCAAGAAGTCTACTCCTTACGTTGTATTCCGCAGATATTAGGGCCCATCTATGAAACGCTCACAAAAGCGATAGCGACTGTTGAAATTGAAATCAATGCAGTAACGGATAACCCTATAGTAGATAAAGATTCAGGTGCATTTATTCATGGCGGTAATTTTCACGGCGATTATATTGCAAGCACGATAGACCAATTAAAGATTGCTCTTGTAAAATTAACTATGCTCTCAGAAAGAAGAGTAAACTTCTTTTTAAACAAGAACGTCAATAAGTTCTTCCCGCCCTTCTTGAATCTGAAAAAACCAGGCCTTACGCTTGGCTTGCAGGGTATGCAATTCGTCGCAACGTCAACGACAGCCCAAAGTCAAAGCTTGGCCTATCCTCATCACATTCACTCCATTCCAACTAATGGCGACAACCAAGATGTTGTCAGCATGGGAACCGACGCAGCACTTCTCGCAGCTACGGTTATTGAGAATGCGTACGTCGTGCTCGCTATTGAATGCATTACTCTCGCACAAGCAGTTGATTTCACCCAAGAAGTCGCCAAATTATCATCCCCGATCAAAGCAGAGTACCAAGCTATACGCAACGTTTTTCCCGCTGTTGTTGATGACCGGGCTTTTTCTCGCGAAATTAATAGCGTCATTCACTTATTAAAAACTGGAATCTAGTACTATCTTGATCGAAATGATGCTAAAAAGCGCCCTACACTGAGTTCGCTCATGGTGGTATTATAAAAAGTACATAAACCGTATAACATCATTATGAAAATTATCAAACAGGCAAGACAATTATGACCAAAATAGCTATCATCGAAGACGATCCCGTTATTAACCAAATGTACCGCATGAAATTTGAAGCGGATGGGTTTGAGGTGCAAGTTGCCGATGATGGTAAACGCGGCGTTGCGATGGTGGAATCATTTAAGCCAGATATTATTTTGCTTGACCTTAAAATGCCACACATGGACGGTGCTGAAGCACTAGAGGAAATTCGGAGCCATGATTGGGGCAAGACTATTCCGGTTATTATCCTTACCAATCTTGGGGAAGAAGAGGCGCCAAAATCACTTCGCTCTCTCGGCATTCACAGCTACATCGTTAAGGCCGACCTTACACCACGTCAAGTAGTTGGGCGCGTAAAAGAAGCGCTCGGCCTCGCTTAATTCTCTTTTTTAACGGTATTCCTCGCTGCCGTTATGACATTGTCAAACAGTGCGGCAATAGTAAGCGGACCAACCCCGCCTTTTTCTGGTGTAATCGTTATATCATCACGTTCACGAACTGCACAATCAACGTCGCCGACGATAACACCATTTTCGGTAGCCGTTCCTGCGTCAACCACAACCGCACCAACTTGCACCATGGAAGACGTAATTAGATGTGGTACTCCCGTGGCTGTGACAACAATAGGACTCTCACGAATAATCGAGCCAATATCAGGATGGGTGTTGTCTAGTACCGTCACATCGTAACCGCTTTGCTTCCATATAGCAGCAAGCGGCGCACCAACTAGTCGGCCATTACCTACAATAGCGATTTTTTTACCTTGCAGTTCGATGCCATATCCAGCGAGAAGCCAGTTGATTGCCATAGCAGTAGCACTATCAAAATGAGCCGACTTCGCAAGGCCATCAATATCTTTTTCTGGTGCAATATGTTTAATGATTTCATCAACACGTGACATATCACCTAGGGGAAGTTGCACAATTATGCCATGGACAGTTTTGTCAGCGTTATATCGCTGTATAGCTGCTGGCATATCATCTTCGTCTAGCTCTTCTACGACCGTTTCAATAAGAATATCGTCACCATAGCGTCGCTTCATGCGAATATAGGTATCGATAACTGGATTGGCTGCCTTACTCTTAATAATCACCAATTTTGGCAGCACATGCGACGCCTGACGCAGTGCACGCACTTGCTTTGCTTGACGCTCTTTAATATATCCAACTAACTCTAAGCCATTTAACAATTTCGTCATTTCTTCTATTTTAGCACCGTGCTACAATGAAACCTAAAGATAACTTTTTAGGAGGGGAAATGAATATCCTATCACTATTTGGCCAGTCGTCGTCGCTCTTCGATGATTCTAGCTCTAACAACTATGACACTTACAATAATATGAACAGCATGAGTAGTGGTACAACCAGTAACGTAGATCCTGCAGCTGCTGCAGCCTTTGGTCTTGCGTTTCTTCTTGTCGTTTTTGTGTTCATCGTTATTGTCTACGTGGTCAATGCCATTTTCCTAGGTATGATCTTTAAAAAGGCTGGCGTACCTGCATGGAAAGCCTGGGTGCCCTTCTACAATACTTGGATCATGCTTGAATTGGGTGATCAGCCAGGTTTCTGGGCTGTATTAGCCATTATTCCAGTAATCAACATTGCCTCGGCTGTTTTCATAATCATGGCTATGTACAAAATTGGCCTTAAGCTCGGCAAAGAAGGAGCCTTCGTACTGCTCGCTATCTTCCTTCCTATCGTATGGCTTATTTGGCTTGCAGTTGATAAATCAACCTGGAAAGGTGCCCCACTAACCAGTGGTACTCCTACAACACCACAATCCGGCACGCAACCACCTGCTTCAGTAGCATAATTGGCTAGCTATCGTACCAAAAGGCCGAAATTGACAAGGATTTCGGCCTTTTTTGATTGTACTTAGGCCCTTCGTCGCTATGATATAATGAAACCATAAGTTTAATCACAGCTCTAAGGAATATAATTATGAATCCAGATACGCCAACGCCAAATAATCCACCCTCTCCGCAACCACCACAAAGCAACACACCACCAAGCATGGAGCCAACGCCTACTCCCCCACCCGCAGCTCCAAATCCTCTAGCGGAGCCAACGCCTACTCCGATGACAGGTCCAGAGCTCACACCCCCATCGACTATCCCTCCAGTGCCGCCTCGTAGTAACAAGACACTCATAATAGTTATCGTAGTAATTGTTGTACTTGCTCTAGTAGGTACTGGTATATTCCTTGCTATGAAACTTCTCAGTTCATCGACCACAAATAACAACACCTCTAACGGATCGGCTCAAACAAGTAATTCAGTTGATGCAACTACTTTGACTAGTGCTGTACTCGCGACTCCCGAAAGTGCAACTAAGGGGCTTACTAAATCTCCTGCTGGTAAAAATCCAAACGCTGTAGGTTACACTACCGCAGACCAATCATGTCTTGTTGCCTATGGAACTGCAACACCAGATATTGTAGCCGATGCCACAGTAAGCGACTTTGTAAATACCTACCTTAAAACAGCTACTCAAGATAGCAACACTACGGTTACCGGTCCGGCCGTTGCTACTCCTCGACTTCTTAAAGATGCGACTGACGGCAACAAAACCTACAGTGTCCCAACAATGCACTTCGAACTCGCAGAAGGCACGAAACATGGCACAGGCTCGTATAGCCTAGCGCTCCTTAAAAATAATAGCCGCCTTATTATTGAAACGTTATGTATTAACGACCAAGGCGCCGTTTCGCAGACACAGATGGATGCAATGGAAGCTATCGTTAAGCAAATTAGCGTTACAGCAAATTAGTTCACTACAAATTTAATTGGCCCCGCTGGAATTTCATCCAGCGGGGCTTTTTTCACCTCATCCTACGCCGAAGCTCCTGCACTGCCTGTTGTTTGGCGCCAGTATTCGGTTGGAATGAGACACTTGGAGACGCTGCCTCGCAGTACAAGCCCGGCATAACACCCCGGACTAACCAAGCTGCTACGGCATCATCAACACACGCATTTTTCTGCAAAAAAGCAACCGCATGCCCGCCACCATTAACCGTCAGAAGATGTGCACCCGGCCCCATGTCCAGCGCCGCTTGAAGCGCGCCAGCGTAGGGAGTGGCCAAATCACGAATATTCTGCACCATCAGCACGTTTTGCGCTGTCTGAGATGTAATAGTAACAGGCGGCTCAACTGGCTGGTTATGCCAATTAGCACATTCCCAGTAGTTAGAGCCAAGCTCTCCAAAATTGGGGAACAACAACGTATCCGTCGTCAGTTCTGCTTTATATTGGGCCACATCACGAGACCATGCCACATCATCACATGCTACCGCCAAACCAGAAGCTGCTCCATTATCACTTGGCACAGGAATGACGAGCGCTGCAAGCGATTGCTGCACCTGAGGTACTGAAGTTGGCGTTACACTCAGCTGCTGCCAAAGGGACGCTAGTCCGGGAAAGTCACTGTCAGCATACATGTTGCCAAAAGTAGTCTCCCGGAAGAATGCATCATTCAGCAGCGTATTTCCTGTTTGAATGGGATGCGCCTTCAACTGTGCAAGCAGCTGATTGTAGCGCCGTTGCACTGCTGCTGGCGTATTGCCCAAATGATAGGTTGCATCGTGTGTCGCTGCAAAGTTCTCAAAGTCCGGAAAGCGGATCTCTCCACCAGGACCCCAAGACCTAAACTGCAGCCTCCACACCCACTGCGGGTCAACGTTGCTATCCAAGACAAACCGGTCTACCGAGCCAGGAAACAGTGTCCGATATACAGCGCCCAAATAGGTACCATACGAATAGGCAAAGTAAGAGACTTTTTGCTCTCGCAGTGCCTGACGAATCCTGTCCATGTCGCGGGCAGTGTTTGCTGTCGTAATGTACGGCAGCAAACTTCCCGATACTTGGTTACAACGGTCGGCAACGTGCTGCATAAATGCAACAGTAGCGTCAAAACTATTGTTCTGCGTAAGCGGAACGAGAGCCTGCGTGGCCTCCGAGACTGAAAGTCCGCAACTCACAGGAGTGCTTTGGCCTACACCTCGCGGATCGAAACCGATCAAATCGTACGATTCAAGAATCGACGGCTCATCCTGCATAATGACAGTCATAGCCCGCGGCAAATCCAGCCCAGGTCCACCGGGTCCACCGGGATTCAGTAACAACACACCCCGACGCTTTGCCGGATCGGCTGCATGCACACGGGAAACTGCCAGTTGAATGGTTGGACCGTTCGGCTGGCTATAGTCGCGAGGCACTGTTAGCATGGAACATTGCTGTCCTGCATCCGGAAGGTTACCTGGCGGAGCGGCACACGGCCCCCATGAAAGCACAGGGGTTGACGCCGTTGCTATAGCAGGTACGAAAAATGAAAGTACAAGCGATATAACTGCGGCAAAAACAAGTGGTTTTCGCACAAGTTTTCCCTTCGCTAGCAGAGACGAGTGTCTCCTCTAAATTATAGCAACTACCCTCTGTAAAATCTCTTAACTAGCCTGACGTCAACCGTTAGCAGTTCCGTCACACTTCCTTTGCGATTCATTTAATGACTCAGCACGAGTTTTAGGCCAATAACAATTAGACCAATAAGTAGCTCAACGCCTGCCAGGAGAAGTGTCGCAAGTGTTCCTGCCTTTAATACCTTCGCTGATAGGAGTGACCAGCTTATGAGTAACAAAACAAGACTAGCGAGGGCTATATTGACTGCCACTTGAAGTGAAGTAATGCCAATAAGAGCAAGTGTTGTCACGAAAATAGGAAAAATCGCCGCATAGAGAAGTGGCCGGCGTAGTGCGATTTGCAATTTGATGCGCCTTGGTTCGAGCTCAACATCTCGCATAACAATACGATACGACATACGGGCTGCTACAACATTAGCCGCCCAAAGCGAAAGGGATGTTCCGGCAATGATAATAATAACCTGCAGCGGCAGCGCATGAGTCGTATCGGTCGCGAGTAGCACAGCCAGCAGAGCAAAGGTGGCGTAAATACGCTCTTTTAAAAGTTCGGCACGAAAATTCAAGGATGACATCTTCAGAAAGTTTTTTCATAGTTTTATAATAACAAATTAAAGCTTGGGTCGCCCCGTGTCCAAAAAACGGACACGGGGATCTCCGCGTACTGTACGAATATGCACTCAAGGAGTTAGATTGCCGACAGAAGCTGAGACAGCCAGTCATACATCTCAGCCATCACCTCATCGGTCCGACAAATAGTCGGCTCATGGCCTTCGATCGGTTCATATTCCGTCTTGTAGTGATTGTCGAACACAAGGAGCGGACATGCCCACCGATCACGGTGGGTATGTAGCGTGTTCTGCGGCGGCAGTGTACCCTTGCCCGTCATGTAGGCGACTAGCGGTTCAATCCCGCTGAAAATAGCGCCTTCAAGCTCAGAGCAGTCGCATCGGCTTTTGTATCTCAAGAATCGAGGCAGGCCATGAGCCTGACCATGACACTTGAGGGAATCGTCCAAGAACCAGTCTCTATCACGTACCCAGTCGGTGTACGCGGCGTACTTGGCAAAGGTCAGCAAACGATCAGCATGATAGAAGGTAAGTTCATTACCCGGTGTGGCAGCCCGCACGAGGATCGGAGGGCCGTAGGGCTCTGCAATGCGCTTTTGAACTTGGCCGAAGCACAATGCGAAATCCTGTCCGCGAAGCGTCAGGCTCGTATCGTACATCTGGCCCCATATCACGTTGATACCAGGGACATCGAAGCCTCTGGCATCAACTCGTCGCAAGATATTCCAGGACACCTCCTCAAGCGGAAATGCAAAATCTACCCCACTGGGATACCACAAATCCTTCGACATATCGCTTCCCTCCAAACAGACGCAGAAGTAATCGGTCTAACCGATAAAGCTATTATAGAATGTTTTATAAATTATTTCAACTAAATAATTTCGGCCTCTGTAGAGGGTTCTGTAGAAAATCTTATTTAGATATGTCCGCCACCTACACTATGTAGGGGCGGACATATCGTCAGGTGGATTCGTTAGCTCGAGTATCGACCCGGAATAAGGCTGTCGATGAAATAGCGAATAAGCTGCGCCACTCCGCCCTCACCGCCAGCAGTGCGATTGATCGCAGCAACTCCAGCGCTCATGAGGACAACCACCATCGTTCCCAGCAATGCCGAGAGCCAGGAACCACCAAAGGCGGCCACAATCAGTGCGACGTTTCCACCCACCAATACAGTGGGGATCATCCAGTAGCCCTCCCATATGTCACCGAGCAGGTAGCCGATAGACAAAATGGCCAGGCCGATGATGGACACAATAGCACCAGTAGCGAGGCTGCTTGAAAGATTGCCAGATGCTAACCATGCGATCAAAAAGAAGCCAGCCGCGATAAACACAGCCACACTCCAACCAAATCCTCTCAGCCTGCGAAACCCAGCTTGACGAGCTTGCGACATTCTTCCTCCCTAGTTAGACGGAATGTGCAATACTATTCTTATAACATGAATTAATGATTACAGCAATCTTCTAAGGCCTTGAGGCGGTATAGTAAAAAATAATTATAGTGACATCTTTGTGTTTTGCCAAACCAAACCGTCTTCATCATTATACGGCGCTCCATCCAGTTTCAGTAGTAGGAATATGTTTTCTAAATGTTTGAGTGTTTCTTCTGGCACTTACTCACTATAGCAAAAAGAGAGGGTAGTTTTGTGTCATAACAAAAAAAGGCTCCAAGGAAACCTTTTATTATATACATTCATTAGAAAACAGTGTGAAACGAGGTTTGATCGTCGAGTACCCGGAGTATCTCCGGGTACTCGACTGAGTCGGGAAGGAATTACAGGTAAAGCTTCCCGAGAAGCAGTTCGCGCGGCTCATCCGCGCCCGGATCGAGAATCATGAGCTTAGCCCCGTTCTCGAGCTCTTTGAGAAGCCGATGCCTTTGTGCAAGTGCGGCACGCACGACAAGTGTCACGGTGACGCCAAGCTCCTCTGCATCGCGTCTGAGCTGAGCAAGTTCGGCCGGCGGCAAATTCAAAGATATCTTCGTGAAAGCCGGCTCCTTTGCTTGCTCTTCAGAGGCCTGGTTAGTCGCACTAGCCATAACTGACGCCTCCCTGTATGCCATACATAATCCGCTTATTATAATTATAACATCTATTACTTGTTATAGCAATTAATGCTACGTGGGACTCCTATTTCTCTTAACTGATATATTGTTTCAGCTTTACAAGAAGCTGCGCGTACAATTGCTCGTTCTTATATATCTTAGGAAGTAAAAGATGCTCACCACCAGGGACTATAAAAAGCTCTTTGTTCTTTGCTTTAGTTGCCGAATTAAGAAGTAAGTCAACGACGCCTCTTGGTATTACATGGTCATTGTCTCCCCAAATAATAAGCAGATTACCTTCAAAACTCTGTAAATTATTTAATACAGATGCTGTCCGCCAACTTTCTGGCCGCCTGATCACCTCAGAGAATTGTTCATTAAACTGAATGCTATATGCATCTTCGGCATAAATGCCTGGGTAAAATAAGATGACAGTTTCGATCTTGTCATACTTTTTCAGTAATTCTAAAGCGATATGGCCGCCCATACTAAAACCAATCAGTGTCACCTTCTTGCCCTTATCAAGAAATTCAATAGCCCCACGCGCCTCGTCCGTACGCTTGCTCAAGCTAGAGTTTATGAGTTTTCCGGTACTTTTTCCGTGACCAGAGAAGTCGAACAAGAAGGCACCTTGGCCTGTTTCTTTAGCGATCCGTTCAATAAGCGGCCGAGCACGATCTTTATTCGCTAAGCCAGCACCATGAAGTGCGAGTATCTGGGGATTATTTCCTAATTGCTCGCCGGTAAGCACTTCACGTCCAACCGTAAACTGAATTTCAGACATAGTATAGTACTCCTTTCTTCATCTGGGAAAGTTTGGAGTTAAATGCATGGTATTATTTTAACAAAATAAAAAGGCTTGCGAGGAAAGCCTTTTTATAAATAAGTTCGTAGAGAGACACAGTGACCACTACTGCAACCAGGGTTTAATCTCATAATTTAACTGGCCCGATCCCTGTTTAACAAGGATCGGGCGCGAAATTATGGCGCTATATCGAGAGTATGCACAATAAGGTGAAGGGTCGCAGTAAGATCGTCTCGCATTCGCAGCGCTTCAAGCGTATGCACTTCCGCACCTTTACCTTCATAAACCGTAAAGTCAGCAGACTCTACAACCGCCCGAAACACATAACTGCATCTGCCCGAATCTGGTTGTCCATAACATCCTATGAAATCGATAGCGAGTGTTTCTGCATCGAGAGACGTCTCCTCTCCCAGCTCACGAACAATACACTCGTATGGCGATTCTCCTGCTTCGATTCCGCCCCCGAATAAGCCCAATTTATTAGGGCTAAGCGTGCGTCATCAGTGCGTCTCTGGAGAATATATTCGCTGGTTGGTAGCTTAAGTACAATCAAGGCGCTTGATTTCACAAACGCTTAGTATAGCCTACAATTCAAGGTTAATTCAACCATTCTGAGCGTCAGGCAATAGGATTAAATGCGGCGCGATGCTATCTTCTTTAGGGATCATCAGTTATCGTCTTTGCTTTAGCAAAAAACTCTTTTCAAAAGTTCTTCTAGCGGAACTAAATTACATTAATTGACTGCTTAGCCTGCTATAAGTATAATCGCCCTTATCACTCCTTAGGAAGGAACTTGATGGAGCCACAACTCGATATGTCGAACGTTGTTAGGTGCTACTATGAGGTAGGCGGTGTAAGCTATGAATTCAGTAGTCAATTCACACAAGCACAGGAGCTTGCCAATTACCTTAGCCAAGAGCTTGGCTATACTGTAGAAGTTAAAGCAATAGACAATGATTGGATACTGCTTACCACAAAAACACTTCCCAACGGAAGCATGCATACGTTCTGGTCTCAGATACGTGAAGTATGTCAGAGATTAGGTGTATCTGCCGATACGCCACGATCTATCGAATTATTTGATGAAGTAGACAAGATTCCTGAGTGGTGAAAGTGCCCCCTAGCAATAGGGGGCAACATAATTTCGTTGAGATATTAAAACATGGCCAGGAGAAGCTTGGATTCTCGACACATGCCGCAATGACTCGTCAGTCAGCTGTATCGTGGGAAACTTTGCTCATCTTCTAATATACAAATAAAGAAACGCCACGGGCATCGGCGCTTCTTCTATGGAAGTCGACAGGTGCTACCAGTGGTGAGCGACGTCTACAACAAGCCGGCTGTCCAAGGTAAAGACGCGGAACGGCAAACGGGCACGAACGCCGAGTCCAACAGACGTTTGACCTTCAAAGCTGCCAGCAAATTTGGCATCGCGGAACGTTTTGTAGCCGGTAAGGTTAACGCCTGGCAACGGCTTACCCACAACACCCGGGTATGTAGAAGTACCGCTGCTGTTGTACGCGGGGGCCAGGGCTACAATCTGCAGTTTTGCACCGCCGTTCAGCGGAATCAATATGCCGGACGGATCTGCATACACGTTGTCCACGTACTGCACGCGGTAGCCGGCGGCTGAGCCTGAAAAGTCAAACACCATGCGGTCGTAACATGTGTTCTGACCGGTGCGGACATTAGTGAGCGGAGCCGTGGACATTGAGCCGCCGGATTTTGGTAAACTACCCCATGTTATGTCACAACGGGGAGCTGCGTTCACTGTTGCTGTTGCGGTGAAGATGCTGATCGCCGCCAGTATCGCCGCTAGTATCGCCAATATAATTTTTCTCATAAACCCTCCTTTATTTAGTGCCCGTAGTTTTAGTATATGCTGCTTATGTTCTCGGACATAAGGCATTCAATAAAAAGGCTCCAAAGAAGTTCTAAACTTGGATGGTATAGCGGCTGCTATCGCAACTGTTCTAAATCAAAACTCTGACCTTTAGGTATTTTGGATAAAGCATCCTCATCGACAAGCCAAATAACCTGGCCACCCACATGTTCGATAGTTTGCGACGCTACCACAATAGGTAAAGAGTGATCACCAGCCGCTATTTGGGCCATAACGGGAGCTTTACTGGCGCCGCTAATAAACACGATGGCTGTTTTTACCCCCTTAAGAGTTCTTAAAGAAAAGCTAACCCTGTCCGATGGGGCCTTAGGAGAGTCATGAACTGGAATGGTGAGTACGTCCGTCCTCTTTGCTAGCGTAAAGGAAGGATGGTTAGGAAATAGCGATAATGTATAACCATCCTCACCCATACCGAGCCACGTATGATCAAGGATTGGTAAACCAGATGAGGCCTGGGGCAGCGCGAGCAATGTACTTGCTTTATAGTAGAGGCTACCGGGACAGACTCTACAGAGGTGATTCTGCCCGCAGCAGTTTTATAGTAGCTTTACAGTAACGACAAGCACTTGAAGCGCCCAATACGCGTCATCTCGGGATGGAATATCGGGATGGCGAGATACACCTTGCAGACTAGGAGAAAGAGGCACGTAGGCACCGTGACTACTTACTTCGAGCACTTCGTCATTCGTTCGGATATAAATGCGCGTCCGCGTAGTGAGTCTTTATATTAAATCATAAATTTTGGCAATTATACGTTTAACACACCCAATTATGAAAACAGCCAACTTGCAACGTGACTGCGGGTTTAACCCCTACTTTTCTTTAGGCTTTTTAGGCGGCTTGACTGCCTTGAGAATTTTATCTACTGCTTGATTGAACGTCATATTGAGTTTTAACGGCCGTTCGTTTGTGCGAGCTGGCTTTGCTTCATATTCGTCAATTTGCTTTTGTAGCTTCTCGGCCTCTTTTTTTATTGGCTTACTCTTTGTCATAGCTTGATTATAGCAAAGAGTGGTGCATTGGTTTTTTAGCGACTGCCGATCAACCAGAGTATCAAAGCATATGATGGCTTTTGAAACTATAGTAACCCTCCTTACTAACAATGATGTGGTCACGTATCGGAATGCCTAGCAAGATTCCTCCTGCGACTAGCTGCTGCGTCGCCTCAATATCCTTACGGCTCGGATGAGGATCACCTGACGGGTGGTTATGCGCCACGATCACACTAGCCGCCCGGTCTTTGAGCGGCCCGGCAAAAACTTCACGAGGATGCACGAGCGACGATGTAAGTGTCCCGATTGTTACTACCCTGCGGGCTATGAGCCGCTTTCCACTATCCAGGGACAAACAGAGAATATACTCCTGCTTCTTAGTACGGATAAATTTGAGGCACGGCAGGACATCCTCGATTATATGTAGCGGCTTAGTCTTGTCCATACATTACTACTACGCCATCTCTCGGCATCCAGCTTGTCAGCATATGCAGCTTCTCACGCTCGAAGCTATAGGTTATGTAAACGATTCGGCAGTCGGGCGGAATCCGTACAAAATCATCTGCCATTGCAAACGTTACGTCTGCTTCAAGTGTGTCTTTCGACGGTTTAGCTGTAAACTTTAGTTGCCGCGTCCACTCCAGATGTATTTCGAGCTGTTCTTTCCGTGCAGGGTTGAGCGTACTTGATCTTTCACATTCCGTTAAATGAATAAGCCGCAGCCATTGTTTGCGAGTAGATGCCAGGAGTGTAACTGGTTTATCGGTAACGACAGCTATTTTTCCTTGCGAGCCATGTGAAGCAATATGTTCGGCGAGCTGCCGGGATAGTGGTTTGTGGTTTAGCGAGTACTTTTCAACGAATAGACCGTGCATATATACGCTCCGGCTCCTCGCAAAAAAGCACAAAAATAATAGCAGTCACAGCGACTGCATGTGGTCGTTTTTTCATAGTTACTATAAGGCTTTCTTATTTTATGGCGACGAGAAAACACAAAACCCGCCGCCAGCGGGCTTTCACCCCATGACTCTTTCGAGGCATGACCTGATAGATGCTGAACGACGGGATCAGTATCTATCAGGGATTTTAGACCATGCCAGCCCTTACGAGTATGGTTTAGGTCGTCTCAATTGTCCGCTTCAACGAGCAAAGCTTATCTCCATAGTATGCTAAAGACTACACATTGGCAAGCATAATTACAGAGAAAATAATACATATCGTCCGTAGAGTTATTGAGCGCGCCGATCTACTCTAGAAATAGATATGAAACCTATTGTAAAAAAGTTCGGTAAACGTGTGCGCCAGCTCAGAGTAGAGCAAGGACTGACACAAGAAGCACTCGGCGACAAATGCGGACTGGACTTAAGTTACATAGGCCGGATAGAACGAGGCGAGCAGAATACCTCGCTTGTGGTGATCGGGATGATTGCTAAGGGCTTGGGAATTTCGGTGGAAGAGCTATTTAGGGGGCTATAACTTTCAAAATCCAAGCCTAAGACTATATATAATGAAGGTAAGTAATAATGTCAGTCAACGAATTAGCTAAAATAATCTGGGACTATCATCACCTTCATCACAAACTGAAGGAGGCAGATCTGATTTTTGTGCTAGGAAGTCATGATATACGGGTTGCGGAATATGCAAGCCAATTATTTTTGAAAGGCTACGCACCACTTATACTCTTTAGCGGAAACGAGGGTGTGGGAAGAGATATAAGTGGTTTCAAGGGCACACCCGAGGCCGAAAGGTTTGCTCAGATTGCCAAAGAAGCTGGCGTGCCGGAACAAGCCATTCTGATTGAAAGTAAGTCACGCAATACTGGTGAAAATATCATGTTCTCTCATCAACTACTCCAGAATAAAAATATTATGATCGAGTCGCTTATTGCCGTACAGAAACCATATATGGAGCGTCGAACATTCGCAACACTCAAAGCCCAATGGCCACAACCTCAGCCGGACTTTCTTGTCACTTCTCAGCCCATATCCTTCGAGGAGTATATCAGGAATCCGCTTTATCCTGCCGACTACACAATAAACGTTATGGTAGGCGACCTACAAAGGATTAAAGAGTATCCAAAGCTTGGCTTTCAGATTGAGCAGAATATTCCAGATGAAGTATGGGATGCCTGGGAGCGTCTTGTAGCTCTTGGTTATAGTAAGCATCTTGTTAAATAAAAGTTATACTTTTATAGACCGAACATCTTTACCAAGTCGTAAGCGCCTGACGAGGCTTCAGTAAATACTCCGATCGCTCAATCTTGAAAGGTCTGTCGCAAATGGCAATGCCTGGCTCTTCATTATTAAAGTGGCCAAGAATAATGCAGGGGATAGCCGGATCTTCTCGCTCCCTATAGAGCCAATATGCCTCCCAATCATTACTCATAATTAGCTTGCCACCTCGCTCGTATAGCAGCAATGGCATGCAGCGCGCATCGAATGTTTCACGAAACTCGTCATGGATGACTGGCTTGTGATTGGCGAGCGGATGGATAAGCCGCATTTCAACAAATGCCTTTTGGTAGTAGTGCCAGCCATGACTAGCCATATATGCTAAATCATGGAGATACAGATCATCTGGCGGGCCATTTCCCAGCCATTCGTCATCGGCCATGATCGGGTCAGGGTAATTCCAGCCTCCCCAGGGTACTGTCACTACGTCCCATTGTTGTTTCTGCTTGCCTCTAAATAAACGAGATATTATTGCCATATACTCCTACTTTTTCCTAGAGCTAGTATTTATTAAATCAGCTAGTGAGTCCATATTATTATCTGAGATGGTATTATATTAATAGATACGCACCCGAGGCGGGAATGTGGGGCCTTATATCGCCGTGTCTTAAAGACTACGATCATGCAAGAATTCCTCGACACCCTCATCAACGGCCCCGCTCGCTATACCCAAGAGCACAACTTTAGCTCCGGCTGGGCGCTCGTATTCGTACTCGCCATATTCGTTATTGAGTGCGGCGCTGTATATTTCCTGTTTCTCTTGACCGTAAAGTTCTTTCAATATACCCGCACCTTCTTTTCGGCCTTCCTGCGTCGTATAGGCATCGGTAAGTACGAGGTAGAGTACGCTTTCTTGCAACTCATTTTTCCATCAGATACGACTAAATCCGCCTATGCTACCGAACAGCTCCACATCCTCATGCGTAGCATGGTTAAGTATCGAGGCTTTTGGGATCGCCTGGCTGCTCGCAAGCAACCGTATTCGCTCGAACTGGTAGCCACGAAGGATGATGGTATTCGCTACATCATTCGCATACCAAAGCATGAAGTTGAGACCGTGAAGCGCACGCTGCTATCGTTCCTGCCCGGGCTTAAAGTCACCGAAGTAGAAGATTATCTACCAGATGCCGCAGGATTAAGCTGGAGTATCGCTGAGCTGAAGTTACACGGAGATTTCGTACTTCCACTCGCCGACCACAAAACACTTGAGGAGCACGACCCCATAGCGTACTTAACTGGCCACATGCGCAGCCTCTTGCCCGATGAGCTGGTTGCATTTCAGGTTGTAGCTGTACCAGTCTTCAACAACACCCATCCGAATGAACTTCGGCACATTCGGGATACCCAGCACCGCATTGCACTGAGTAAAGAATTACTGTCGAAATTAACAGCCTACAAAATAGACGTGCGACGCATTCTCTTGCGTGTATTGTTCGCGCCGTTTTGGTTACTCTGGTTGGTTTTTAAAGTAATAGAAGCCATCGTGGACACCTCTCCAAGTGACAAACGCCTGGCCGGTGATCCATATGAAGAGGAGCTTGGTAAAACCATCAAGACGAAGCTCGATCAGCATTTGTTTGAGGTATCCCTGCGGGTGTTGGTTGTTTCACCAGATAATGATGCTGCACGCATCAACGCACTAGTATCGTCATTTAATACCTTTACGGCGACGAACCAATCTATTACTAACCGCAAGAGATTGCCGTTTACTTCCGCAGAAAAGTGGTTAGCACGGTTTCGCAAACGAGAATTACTTCGGCACATTGCCAGCCAACAGACCATTCTTTCAAGCACAGAGCTA
Source organism: uncultured Candidatus Saccharibacteria bacterium (assembly GCA_964615445.1). Classification (GTDB taxonomy): domain Bacteria; phylum Patescibacteriota; class Saccharimonadia; order Saccharimonadales; family Saccharimonadaceae; genus JALRBM01. The sequence continues at coordinate 29,390 of CAZTOK010000015.1, forward strand.
TCCGATCTCTACCACTTCCCGAATACTAATCTTACCAAAACGGAAGGTTTAGTGAAGAGCCGTAGTCGAGAGCTGGCCGCACCACTATCTATTAAGCGTAGCGATGCCAAACTGGACGTTATCGTTGGAGCAAACGCCTTCGGCGGCGAAGTCCAAGAAATTGGCATGACGCTCGACCAACGCCAAAAGCATACCTACATTATTGGTAAAACAGGAACAGGTAAGACGACGTTGCTCAAGAGTTCAATCTACCAAGACATGTTCAATGGCAAGGGTTTAGCAGTTCTTGACCCGCACGGTGACATGTTCCGCGAACTACTGAGCATTGTGCCGGAAAACCGACGCAAGGATGTGGTCGTGTTTGATCCCTCGGATCGTGACTATCCAATTGGTCTCAATATCTTAGACCCAGGCATCGACTTTGAAAGTGAAGACGACAGGCACGAATGGATTACCAGCGCCGTCTTATCCATATTCAAGAAGCTATCCGATGAAGCGCAGTGGGGCCCACGCATGGAGCATATCTTGCGTAACGCCACACTCAC
>CAZTOK010000016.1:0-28902 GCA_964615445.1 uncultured Candidatus Saccharibacteria bacterium
GGTCTCTTTTTCGGCAACAATAAACTGTTTGCCACCGATCTTAACGACTGCTTTTTTCATGAAATTCCTTTAAAACTATTAATCAATCTCATCAATTGTAACAGATGTGAGTCAGCCTGTAAAGAGCCTGGAATTGTAACGGTCTGACTCATTACACCTTCTCGATATAACGGATTACCTGCTTCTCTGCAGGCTCAGTTTCGTATTTCCTTAAGCAGTATCCATTGTCGAATAGATTCGTAAATGTACAAAAATGGTTGAATAAACTGCTTACGGCATATCCAAAGTAAATTAGGGATAAAGACTACCGCAAGGCAATTAACCATTTATTACAACCTGATTCGCATGCAGCCAACCCTCTACCGTTCCCGCATCCAAATATTCACCCACGGCTTTACCTACAATTATTTGATGACCGTCTGCCACATATTGATTTATCGGATCGATAATCATATATTCGCCAGTGTGCGGCAACTGCATATCTGCTTCAAAATATTCAAATAACGAAGCGTCAAACAAATAAAAACTTGCGTTATTGAGGTTGCTTGGTGCCATCTCCGGCGCCGGGTGTTCTACAATTCGTACGTAATTATTGTGTTCGTCTTTTTCAATCACACCGTATTTATGCACTTCTTCGTAAGGAACCGGCACACCCAAGAGGCCGTTTCGCACCCCGGCATTGCGGGTCAGTCTTATGAGATCAGCCGCATTAGATCCTCCGTCCGTTCGATAGAAGAACTGATCGCCCATAATAACAAACACCTGCTCATATGATTGAACATACTGTCGACACAGCCACACCGGCACGGTCGTACCATACTGACCGTTTGTCGTATTCTGTGTTATAAAATGAAATTCTACTCCGCTCGGTGGAGCAATATCGGCAATTTTATCATTTTTATTATTCGCCTTAAGGTACATTTCTAGTGCTTTATTTCTCGAGTAGTAGTCACGCAGTTGCCGCGCATCACCACTCACTACAAAATAAATATCAGTAACCCCGGCCCTTAGACAATCCTGTACAACAAAATCAATCACCGGCACATCACCAATTGGCATCATACATTTTTCGATGGCTTTTGTAATAGGTAGCCGTCTCGTCCCCCATCCGGCCACCGGAATAATCGCTTTAGTCACGGTCATGTATCAAGTGTACTATTATAAACGACATATTTATAGCGTCGAAATGTGTACGTAGCCACCCCAATAATACCAATGGCCAACACCCACCAATACCATAGAATGCCAAATAACTCCCAGCCATTTTCAGTTGGCGTTGCAACAAATACATCGGGCCGACTGGGCGACAATACCGGTGGTAAATCAATAGCTCTATCACCAACCTGGCTGTGTGGCATAGAAACTGGCTCTAGCGACATTATTGGTATGCTCGGTGGCGCGACAAACGGACGAGATAATGACGCGCTCAGCTGTTCAAGTAGCGGATCTTTAGACGAAACAATTACTCGAACGCCCTGGGTAATCACCGTATAGTAAGCCGTCTCTGAACTTTGGCCATTGACAGACGCCGTTATTGCCACATTATGAGAAAACCCATCCTCTACATCTTTTGGTGTATTGAAAGACCATCGGAATAAGCCGCTAGGCCGTTGTTCAGACTCTACCATAGGAACAGTATCTGACCGCAAAAGACCGTCGATTGCTACTCTAAAAGTAGCCTGCGAATAATTTACTTCTCCAAATATTGCCAAACCATCACTCCCCGAAAGAGTAATAACTGGCGGAGCAGGCGGTGGGACGTTAGCTACTGTAAGCGTACGTACTAGCGGTACGCTTGTATTTCCTGCTGCATCCGTTGCGCTCAGTGTAATAGTGTATGTTTCATTAGCGACAGTTGTCGTATCCCAAGCATATGCATACCTCGTGTTTGTATCATTAGCCTGGTGATTCTCCATTACTAACGTTCCATCGGGCAGTTGAACGTGAATGTCGTAGGCACTTGGATACACATCTGTTAGTGACATATCAAGCGATACCGTGCCACTGACAACTTTTTGATCTTGAATGGAAGTGCTTATGACCGGTGGCGTCGTATCAATAGTAAACTGCCATACGTTACTCCAGTCGCTTGTCCAACCGCCATCAATAGCCCTTACCTGCCAGTACCATGTGCCTTCTCTCAAATCTTCCTCATGGTATGACGAGGTTGTAGAAGGTAGAGATGGTGTTGTTTCAAGCCCCGTGCTATCCTGAGACAAACGTAGCTCATATCTACTCGCCCCCGTCACGTTGCTCCATGAAAAATCGGCAGTGTGACTGTTTTGAAACAGTTGATGCGGCACGCCATTTATAGGTGCTGGGAACACTACTCTTATAGATTGTGCGGCATCAAGTTCACGAACAATTCCGCCACCTGTAAGGTGCGTAGAGATGGTCGACATCCCTGGAGCTTCATCCTTATAAAAGAAGGTAATGTCCGATTGCCCTGCCGATAACACTAATAAAGGCGAGGGTCGCCATGTACTACCTGCTCTCTCTGCGAATTGACCCGTCGTAGACGTACTTGAAAGTTGCAAGACTGCTGGCTGATCAAGTTGTTCAGGCTGACCGGCGTCATTACGAATTTCAACCGTAAACGAGCTTGGCGTATCAACATTGACCGTCTCTGGCGATGTCACAAATATAAGTTGCGTCGTGCTAGTCGAAGTTGCATGCGCAAAAGGTGCAAAGAGTACTATTTGTAATATGGCGAAAAGAACAAAAATTGATCGTATATATTTTTTAGATTTTCCTAGCCACACAACCTTTACAACCACTGCCAACTCCACATATAGCGTTGCTATAGTTCTATTATACAGTAGATAAAGCGTCTAATTGTGATTACGACGTTGTAAAAAGTCCATACGCTTGTGATCAAGGCCGTAGTAATGCGCAATCTCATGCCAAAGTGTTCGTTTAATTTGCTCGAAAAGCTCCGCCTCGGTATGCGCTACGGCCAGGATAGAACGCTTAAAAAGTGTTATTTTGTCGGGGAGCACAAACGTGTAACTACTGCTTCGATGAGTAAGTGGAATACCTTCGTACAAGCCTAGTAGTAAATGATGCTTATCCAGTTTCATTTTTTCCTTTTGCTCAGATGTGGGTTCATCTTCATAAACAATAGCCACATTCTCAAGCCCACGAATATATTGCTGCGGCAATTCATCCATAGCTTTTGTAATTAGCACATCAAACTCTTGATCGGAAATGTCTCTCATAGCGCTATTATACTATACTTTATATAGTTATTTTTCTTCTTCGGTAAAGTTAAACCATTCAGGATCTTGCAAAATGTCAGATTCAACATTCTGCCAAAATTCAGTCAACTGATCTTCATCAACACCTTCTTCAAGAGTCATAGCACTGGGATCTTCTCGTTCAATAGCAATCTCTTCACGAAGACCACCCCCAAGTGGATCTACTTTTGAAAATGAAACGCGACGACGAAAAAGCGAAAAAAGCGACATGCATATTCCTGTGTTTGTTTTAGAATTATTTAATAACATTTAAGCATAAATGCATTGAGATGTCAATATTATTATATATACGACTGCCTGACGACCTCATCGGCACAAGCAGTCACACATTCTTCGTCTCAAGTTATCAGAGGGATAGTAACCCTATACCGCACTATCAACCACACAGAAGGCATTAATTCATTTAAATACCTTCTGCATTGAAGTCTAAGTGTTTATATTTTTTGCAGACTCACTGTCAAGCTCGCATTCTCGATAGTAGCTTCAGTCGAAAAGTCATATGCCGTATTCATCGTGATCTTCTCGGCGAGCGTTTCCTTAGCTATATCATCTTTAAAAGTAGTAATTGCATCATGTAATTCTTCAGTTTCTGCATCTAGACTTAACATGATACGGTCATCTACATTTAGACCAGCTTGTTTCCGCGCGTTTTGCACGTGACGGATAATTTCTCGCATCAACCCTTCACGCCTTAACTCAGGCGTCATAGCAAGATCAAGCGCGAGCTCAGTCCCTAATTTGACCGTTTTTACATTAAGCTCTTCCGTCAAGATATCTTCAAAGTTTACAAACTTTCCAAGGCTTGGAACCGTCACACTGGCAAGCGGCTGGCGCACCTTTTGCCTTTCTTTAGCACGGATGCTTAAACCTGTATTTACATAGTCACGAACAGTTTCCATATCTTGCATAACCAGCTCATTCACCCGTCCTGCAGTCGGCCAGTCAAGTAAGTGCACGCTTTCGTCTCCAGTAAGCTTTTGGTAAAGTTCCTCGGCTAAAAACGGCGTAAATGGAGCTATAATTTGCGCCAACTGCGCTAATACATAGTGAAGTGTTCGATAGGCATTATTTTTATCTGCATCGTCACCAGATTTCCAGAAACGACGACGCGAGCGACGCACGTACCAGTTCGAGGCGTCTTCAATAAATGGCAGAATTGGTTTTGTGGCACTTGGAATATCATATATATCAATGTATTTTTGCAAGTCAAGGTTCAGTTGATGTACGCGTGAAACTATCCACTGATCAAGCGGATTACCGAGCTCATCGCTAGGGTCCGAAAGATCACCAGTAAACTCCCAGCCGTCCACTTCAGCGTACATTGTAAAGAAATCGTACATATTCCATATCATGCCAAGCTTACGCGCTGTATCACTCACATCTTTGTCTTGCAAGGCGAAGTCTTCCCCATTAAGAAGTGGACTTGAGAGGAGGAGAAGGCGCCAACTATCGGCTGAGTACTTATCCATTAGTTCATTTGGATCGGTAAAATTACCTCGGCTTTTACTCATTTTGTGACCATCATTTCCCGCTACATTACCGGTGACAATCACATTTTTAAAGGCATTTTTACCAAACAGTCCAACGTTCACAGCATGTACATAGTAAAACCACGCACGTACTTGTCCCACATACTCCACAATAAAATCACCAGGGAAATTTTGCTCAAATTTTTCTCCATTTTCGAATGGATAATGGAACTGCGCAAAAGGCATGCTCCCACTTTCAAACCAACAGTCCAACACTTTATCGATGCGCTTATACTCTATGCCGTCGATCGTAAACGTAATGTCGTCAACCCATGGGCGGTGATAATCATCAAGCTCAACACCACTAAGTTCTTTTAACTCAGCGTAACTCCCCACCACTTTTATGTGTTTGTTCCCCTCGGCATCAACACCTTTCCATACAGGCATGGCCGTTGCCCAAAAACGATCACGAGACAAATTCCAATCTGGCGCTTGAAGAACGGTTTTCTCAAATCGACCATGTTTAATGTGTTCAGGGAACCAATTTATGTGTTCAGTATTTTGCTCAAGCATTTCAGTTCGTTGGCCGTCAATATCCATAAACCAACTTGGATGTGCACGGTACATAAGACGGTTGCCATTACGAAGATTGTGTGGATACTCGTGCTGAATGTACTCGATTTTCCAAACAAAACCTCGGTCTTTCAGCGTTTTGGCAATTGTCTTGTTCGTTTCCCAAACATCAAGGCCTTTCCAATCACCTTCTGTATACTTTCCGTATTCATCCAGCACATGAACAACTGGGATTCCTTCTTTCTTAGCAAGCTCAAAGTCTTCTTCACCGTAAGCCGGCGCAAGGTGGACAATACCCGTACCAGAATCGGCCGTCACGTAATCGGCTAGAAGCAGGCGATGTGCGCCTTCACCCCTATCTTCAAACAATGGTTCATACGATGTGATACGTTGCGCAAGGTGTATACCTTCAATATGATGGCCGACTAGCTTATACTCAAGCGGTTTTTTCTTCTCGTCGACAAACACTTTTCCAACAAGGCTTTCTTCAACGATATAATAGCCGTCTTCAAGTTCAACGACCACATACATCAATGCAGGATTGATAGCCAGAGCGGTATTTCCCGGAAGCGTCCATGGAGTTGTTGTCCAAGCGAGTAGAAAAATTGGCTTTTCAGCGATTTTACTCAATCTCGTATTTGGAGCGCCTGACGTTTCGCTAAAAATGTCGACGTGAAACTCATTTTTTACACGAAACTTTACGTACACGCTTGGATCAGTCACCATTTGGTATGCGCCGGCATCCATGGTTACTTCCGCCTTTGAAAGCGGCGTCGCCCACTTGGTGTCGTACATAAGTACGCGTTCGCCTTCGTAAATCTTGCCCTTTTCGTACAGCTGCTTAAATGCCCACCATACACTTTCCATGTAGTCTTTGTCCATGGTTTTATAGGCGCCCTTAAAGTCAACCCAGCGGCCACTACGATCAACTAGTTGCTCCCATAAATTTCCCGTTTGAATCATACTCTCGCGTGCTGCCGTGATGTAATCAGCAAGGCTAATTTTTGTGCCAATTTCATGACGATCAGTAATGCCTAGCTTTTTCTCAACAAAATTTTCCGCTGGTAAGCCATGTGTATCCCAACCCCAAACTCGCTCGACACGCTTACCTTTCATTGTCTGATAACGAGGGATAGCGTCTTTAATAATAGAGCTAAGCAGCGTACCATGATGGGGCACGCCCGTAATAAAAGGTGGACCGTCGTAAAATACATACGAATTATCCTTAGAGCGCTGTTCAACCGATTTTTCAAAGGTTTTATTCTTCTTCCATTGCTGCACTAAATCTTTTTCATACTCAATGGCACGCCTACGGCTATTCGCTTTAAACTTCATTTTCTTTCTCCTTTTGAACTTCAATCCACTGCAAGAGAACAAGCGCAATTCGTTCTTCTTGCATCTTTCCCCTCATAATCATGCGAGTTACCTCATCAAAGCCAAACCAGTTATCGGCTTCTACCTGTTCGCCTGCCTCAAGATGCCGACCGCCTTCGTGGACGCTCCAGTTATTCGTTTCGAAAATATATAAGTCCCACTCAACCGTAGCGCCGAGGATCGATTTTTTAAATAAGTGGCTATCCATTACTTGCAGCCCCGCTTCTTCGCGTATTTCTTGAGCTACCTTTTCGCTTGCAGCGGTGATAATGTCTTTGCCAGACATCCGAAATGCCTCGTATTCTTCTAGGGAGTCAAAAACCTTGCCGCCTGGTAAACGATAGTCCCAAGCCTGAAGTTCCTTGCGAAATTCTTTTGTTAGGAGAATCTTTTGCTCAGCTTCATCATAAACAATTACCCGCACACCGGGAGCACGTCGCGCAACTTCAAAAATTCGCCCATCAGTCTGAGTTTCATGGACTAGTTCGAAAATTTTTCCCTTTGCAAAGATTTCTTCCATCAAATTCCTTTCTTAATAAAAAATCCCTTTTTAGACACTGGAATCCGATGGATCGGACGGTACCATCCAGTTTCTAAAAAGAGGTTCTTTCTAGCGCTTAGTTGTTTGCTATAACGTCGCATACACGCCGGGTTCTACTCTCTCAAATTGATTTCTTCCCGGTAACTTCGCGGGTGATAGCCGCTCATCCTTAAAAGGAATGTTTACCTTATTTTACAACAGAAGAGATACTGGTTCAATAGGGTCACTCCAAGAGGTCATTGACCTCTTGGAGTGACCGCAGTATTACCCTAACCCAATGCGCCACCTATAGTGTTTAGTATAGTATGGATCTTCACCAGGTATTTTCTCATGTGCCCTTAAAGCCTCTAGGTCTTGCTGACCATTAAGCCATACGATAGCCGGCCGCTCCTGCCAACCAAATCTATTTCCTAATACTGTCACTGTCATCTCGATGATTTTACCAAGAACCGATTCTGTCTTAAGGCGATCTCCTGCCTGCCACTCAACCGCCAAATAGGTAGAGTGGGGGCGAATCATTACTACCTCAGGAATAGCAGAAAAGGGTGAGATAATTTTTCCAGAATCTTGACCAATTGTATCTGGAAGATCAAGAAACTCTCTAAAAAATATTCTGGTAACAAATTGTCCTTCAATATGTCGACCTGCCGTATCATACCCCCATACCCAAAGGCTTAAGGGTGCTGGCGTGACTGACACTTGCGGCCTTCTTTTTAGAAATGACACTTCGCTCACCTATCTTATCCGTCTCGAACAAAGGAGTAAATGAGGAGGGTTTTAGCTTCTTTTAGGTGGTAACGGAACAAACATGCTCGTTCGTTTTTTATATTCTTTCCAGCCTAGCCGACCTTCGAATCGCTTTTCGATAAGCGGCACACCAGATACAAAAACGAGCAAATGCGTAATAGTTACTGGACTTATTATACCAGCCCAGCCAAATGGTACTCCAAGCGCTATAACAAAAATACCCCACCACTGCGTTGCTTCACCAAAATAATTAGGATGGCGAGTATATCTCCAAAGACCCTCCGTCATAAGACCCTCTTTACTCTTCGGGTTAGCAAGGTGACTGTGCAACTGACTATCACCTATAGATTCAAACAAAAACCCTACCAGCCAAATAGCCATGCCTACAAATGTCCATATGTTCAGAGCTGGTACGAGTGACAAATTTATAATAATAACAGACGCAGAAACAATCGTTGCTAAGATACCTTGCACTAAAAAAATACGTATATACGCATTAAGAGCAGCGTTACCTCTCCATGTTTCTCGCATTTCCGTATAGCGTGGGTCCTCAGTTTTTGAACGCAAAACACGTCTAAAAATGTATGCTCCAAGTCGTACTCCCCAAACAATGACAAGCATTGTTACAATACTCTGCAACCACCCTTTTTGACCAAACAACCAACTAGTAATTGCCGCCACAATAAACGCGCCACCCCAAGCAATATCAACAATATCAAGACGGTTCTTTTTCCATGCGACACCAAAAACAATCGTGATATACACAAGCACTGTCAGAAAAGTAAGTAGACTATATATCATAACCACCATCTCAAAATGGAAAATACAAGTAAAGCAACGAGAGATGTTACAAAAGCGCCCCATAACATATCAAAAATTGCTAGTTTTATTGACCACTTTTTCAGCGTCGCAAGGTTTGTCAAATCATAGACTCCATAGGCGACAAAACCAAACATAGCACTATTGCCTAAAACCAGTAAGGTTATATAAGGCTGTACACTCCACATAGGAACAAAATATACAATCCCTATGCTGTAAACGATATAAAACATCACCGCTGCCGGTATATTCGGTTGAGAACGAAGCAGTCCATGTAATTTTTTCTGGTAAAAGTTACCTGTGAGCTTTAGCCACACGAAGTCAACTGCAGCAAATAAAACGCCAAACATCAAAAAAGATGTCACTATACGTAGAAGATTAGGCAAACAAACCGTCTCCAAATTTGATAAATACAAGGGCAATAAGAAGTACTATCCAACTTACTACAACCACTTTGCCTATGTCTTTAGAAAGCAATTCTTGTATTTTTTTATTCATATGCTTTTTAAAACCAAACATATTCTCGCGTAAATTGTAATGGGTAATAGTTGCAAGGATAATCGTGGTTGAAAATGTAATTACCAAACACCAGGGACATAATACCTGAATGACATAGACACTATTAAAGAATAGCCAATAAGCAAATACTGCACCGAGCAAATAACATGTGTTTGCCACCAGCCAAAACCAACGCGGTAGCGCTGCCTTCGCAAGTGCTACCACTGCTACCGTAATAACAACTGGATACGCCATTAATCCAATAAACATGTTTGGAAATCCAAATGCATGTGCCTGCCATGTTTGCATTACTGTCGAGCAGTTTAATACAGCGTTAATCGAGCAAGATAATATTGTATTTGGATGCTGCATCAGATCTATTTCGTCAAGGCATAGAATAAAACTAACAATTAAACCAATGACACCGAACACAAACATAGTGCCAAAGATCCATTTATTTGATCGTTCGATAGTCCTGTTTCTTATAAAATTAAACATAATAGCTTACCTCACTAATCGTTGGAAGCGGCAATCCAGACCACATATTCTGCATTGTACCATCGTCTGCTATAGCAATAAGGGTTGGGTACTCTACTATGTCGTAATTGCGGCAGAGTTCGGCGCCACTTGGTGAATCTGGGTCAAGCGTTTCAAGTTCGTGGCCGGTTTGACTGTGAAAGTCACGTAGAAATTCATCAACGATTCGCGCATGCTCGCTCTCATCTCTATAAATCACCATTGTTTTCATACTATCTCTTGCGACGCTGTTTTAAGATTTCTTCAAACTCATCGAGAGTTTTAAATTCATGATACACACTCGCAAAACGAACATATGCCACCTCGTTGCGCTCAGCAAGCTTATCGAGCACCATATCACCAATTTGACGCGACGTCACCTCACTTTCGCCTAACTCATACAGCGCGCTCTCTACTTCATTTATCATCTCTTCAATTTCAAGTTCAGAGGTAAAAAACTTTCCTACCGAATGCTTTACGGCAGCCATTAACTTTTCTCTGTCAAACAATTCCCGTGAGCTATCCTTTTTAACAACTGCCAGATTTGGACGTTCGATACGCTCATATGTTGTAAATCGATGCTTGCCATCAAGAGATTCACGGCGACGGCGAATTGTCACTCCATCAGCCGACTCACGCGACTCGATAACACGACTATCACCGATTTTATATTTTGTACTCACAGGCAAACCCTATGCCTCTTCGGCATCTTTGTTGCGTTTACGGCGACGAAGATATGCTGGCATGTCAGATTCATCATCGTCTTCGGGTGGCGTATTCCAAATATCATGCGTGGTGTCATCAGCAAAGTCAGCAGCGGCTTCACTCTGATCAAGATCCATATTAATAGCCTCGACTGCCTCTGCGACAACTTGTGGTGTTGTAGCTGGAGCGGCAGTATTACTCAGCGAAGGCGTTTCGAGTGCAGCAGCTTGTTCGTGGAAGTATGCGCTATCAAATCCAGTCGCAATAACTGTAATGATAAGTTCATCTTCAAGTTCAGGCTTCAGCGTTGCGCCAAAGATAATATTGGCGTCTGGCGAAACGGCGCTTGTAATAATCTCAGCAGCTTCCTGAATCTCACTCATGCTCATATCGTAACCACCAGTTACATTAAACAGCACTCCCTTGGCACCATCGATAGACACTTCGATTAGCGGCGATTCAATCGCCTGTTGAGCAGCCTGCGCAGCACGATCATCGCCACTCGCGCGGCCAATACCCATTAAGGCGCTACCTGCATTACTCATAATTGCCTTTACGTCGGCAAAGTCGAGGTTAATAAGCCCATGCTCAGTAATAAGCTCAGAGATTCCCTGTACACCCTGGCGTAAAACATCATCGGCAATCTTGAATGTCTCAAGTAGTGGCGTGCGACGGTCGATAGTCTGAAGCAGCCGGTCGTTTGGAATGGTAATAAGCGTATCTACCTGACGGCCAAGCTGGGCTATGGCCCATTCGGCGTTTTGGCGACGTTTTTCACCTTCAAAACTAAATGGTTTTGTAGCAACGCCAACAACTAAAATGCCTAGCTCGCGTGCAATTTCGGCAACCACATGTCCAGCGCCGCTCCCTGTGCCACCGCCAGCACCAATGGTGACAAACACCATATCGGCACCCTCAAGTGCTTCACGAATGTCATCCCGCGACTCATTAGCTGCCGATTCACCAACCGATGGATCAGCGCCAGCCCCAAGTCCATTAGTTGTCGCATGACCAAGATGGATTTTTACATCTGCTTTTGAATTATGTAGTGCCTGGGCATCTGTGTTCATTGCAATAAATTGAACACCAGCTAATCCGGCATCTTTCATGCGATTAACAGCAGAACCACCGGCACCGCCAACGCCAACAACCTTAATGCTGGCGAACGTTTGTATTTCACTTGGTTTTACTTCAGGCATGAAATGCGCTCTCCCCAATTTCTATTCTTTTCTAGTATAACATTTATTATTTAAAAACAAATTTACGCCTTGAACTTGCCAAGGAAGCGAGAAATGATTCCGCTTGCGTTCTTCAGTACCGCCTTGCTTGCAGCCGCACCATTACCCACCTTATGAGCGGCATGAGACTGGCCAGTAGCGCCTTGAGCATCCAGAAGCATCAATCCAACAGCCGTAGCAAATTGAGGCTCTTCGATGTTCTCAGCTACACCGCCATACCCCGAGGACTTCCCAACGCGGGCAGCAAGGCCAAGGTGCTTCTTTGCAAACTCGGCAATGCCTTTCATCTTGGCCGTCCCACCAGTGAGCACCACGCCACTTGGCAATTTACCAGCACGACCAACCTTCTTAAACTCCTTCTGTACAGCATCAAAGATCTCTTCTAGGCGCGCTTCTACGATTTCATCTACTTCCCCAGAATCAAACGCATGCGTTTCTTTATCCTGTTTGACTGTTATACGTTCAGTATTTTTACGTCCCGCGGCAACAGCATGTGCTAACTTTACCTTCTCGGCAATCTCAGGATCTGTTTTTAATCCAATTGCGAGGTCGTTTGTAATACTTGCACCGCCCACGGGAATAACTGCAATATATTGCAAATCGCCCTCTTCAAAAATAGCCACGCTCGTCGTTGCGCCACCAAGATCAATAACTGCAACGCCATTTTCAATCTGTTGCTCAGAAAGGACTGCCCGCGCGGCAGCCAAAACAGAAGGAGTAATAATGTGCGGGGTTACCTTAGCCATTTCGGCTGATTTTTGCAAATTTGTTAAATGAGGCGCAAGTGCTGAAACAACGTTGGCGTTAATCTCAAGTCGCGTCCCCGTCATACCAAGCGGATCCTTAATGTTATCCTGGCCATCAAGACGATAACTATGTGGCACTACCTCAAGAATCTCACGGTTTGCCGGTACTTTACCAATCGTAGCAACCTCTTCAATCCGCATAAGATCTTCAGCATTAATCTCATGGTCCATCGCACCAACGGCAATCATCCCATCCGCTTTCGTGCTTAGCAGATGCGCACCATTAATACTAATAGATGCTCCATTTACCTGATAGCCGCTCATGCGCTCCGCTTCACCAAGCGCATCATCAATAGCCTGAGCAGGGCCGGTGAGATTTGCCACTACTCCCTTTCGCATACCAGTGTTTGATGCTTGGCCAACGCCAACGATCGTCGGCGTCCCCGTCGTTGTATCAATATGACCGACCACGCAACGAACGGTAGTCGTGCCAATATCAATACCGACAGCGTATCGAGAAGTTTCTTGCATACATAAAAGTATAACGCTTATGTGGTGTTTTGCCTAGTGAAAACACTAGAGCTGCGTCAGAATTTCCGCACCAGTTTCAGTAACGAGCACCGTATGCTCAAAATGAGCCGCCAGACTTCCGTCGGCCGTGCGAATGGTCCAGCCGTCATCATCTTGCTTTATGCGTCCTTTGCCAAGCGTCGCCATGGGTTCAATTGCAATCGTATCGCCAGGTTTTAAGAGCACACCTGTTCCCCTAAAACCATAGTTAGGAACCTCTGGCGGCATATGCATCTCAAAGCCCACACCATGCCCCACCAATTCACGAATAATGCCAAGTTTACCTTCGCTGAGTACTTTTTCTACCGCTGCGCCAATATCGCCCGTATAGACAGGACCTTTGATAGCATCAATTCCTGCATACAAACTTCGTTCCGTCACGTGAATGAGATGTTTTTTTGCACCTATCGGTGTTTCACCAACCACCATTGTAAATGCGGCATCGGTTTTCATACCTTGATATTCAATCACTAGATCAAAACTCACAACATCACCTTTTTCAAATACGTAGCCTGTCGGGATACCATGCACAATTTCATCGTTCGTACTAATACAGATAACGTTCGGAAAATTCACTTCTGAAGTCTTATAGGTTGCAATTGCACCAAACCGTTTGATTTCTCTCTCTACCCAGGCATCCGCCTCAAGCTCACTCATGCCCACTTGGACTTGCTTTTTTAAGCCATCATAGATAGTGGCGAGAAGCTTTCCCCCTTCGCGCATCGCCTCAATTTGAGTTGGAGTTTTTACGCCAGTTTGCATGCCACCAATTCTTCCATAATTCGATCGTGCACTTGCCCTACCGTTCCTGTTCCATCAATGTGTACAATATTTACACCCTGTTCGGTAAAGTAGCTTAAAATCGGGTACATTTCCGTACGATAGATCTTCAAACGCTCGTCAACCGCTTCAGGCGTATCATCTAGACGACCGCGTACTTCAATACGCTTCAGCAATTCAGACTTTGGCACTTCAAGCACAATCACAAGCTGGATCGAACGACCGTGTTTTGGCTGTGTTTCAATCAGCCACTTCGCCTGGGAAAGCTCCCTCGGAAATCCATCTAAAATGACATGATTAATACTTTTTGCCCGCTCTAGAGCGTCACCCATAAGCTCGTTTACTTTTTCAGAAGATACCAATTTGCCGGTTTGCATTTCTTTAATAAGCTCAAGGTCATGCGTGTCGCGAAGGAGTTGGCCTGCGCTCAACCAACGCCACCCTTGCCTTGCTGCCAACATCTGCCCTTGAACACTTTTTCCCGCACCAGCTGGACCAAAAAATACAATCATATCCGCTCCTTTTTTGTGTCAGTTCAGTGTTTCTTTAACAAGTTTTGCAATCATTGCGCCGTCAGCCGTATTGCCAACTTCTTTTTTCACTGCACCAATAACTTGCCCCATCATTTTTACATCAGTTGCGCCAAGTTCTGCCACTTTAGCATCAACGACTGTTTTAAGTTCAGCTTCACTGAGCTGCTCCGGTAAATACTTGCCAAGTAGTTCAGCTTCACGGCGCTCATCATCAGCGGCATCCTGGCGCATATTTTGGTCATATAACGCCGCAGCTTCGTTACGCTTTTTGACTTCTCTTGCAATTACTTGCTCAATCTCAGTATCATTCAAGCCTTCATCACGCCTGTTTTGAGCCACCTCTTCATTCAAAATAGCCGCTTTCAGCCCACGAAGTGTTTGCGTAGCAAAATGATCGCCGCCCAAAAGAGCGGCTTTAAGATCATCTACAATGCGCTGTTTTAGCGCCATACCTTAGCGGATCCCCAAACGTGCGTTAGCCAACTTTGCGGCCTTGCGTTGCTTACGGATAATTGCTTTTGAACGACGCTCAGTTTTGCTAATATCTTTTTTAAAGCGCATCGAGTCTTTAGCGCGAGCCAAAACACCACTTTGCAAAACCTTGCGATTGAAACGACGAATAAGGTTTTCGTTCGCTTCGCGTTCATCTTTACGTGTTACTTGTACCATATGTGGCTATTGTAACAGAGAAACGCATTTGAATCAACTACTGTTTTATATGAAATGAGCCCACTCTGAAGGAGTGTTTTTCGAAAAGAAGGTCTTTTCGAGGCTCAACTTCAAAGAGGGGCTGGGGATATCACGGACTCTCAAGGAGGCCGGGTACTATACTCGCAATATAATTACGCAAGGTCATTTGAGTTAACTCAGAGTTTCTGTTAGTATGTACAACTTTAAGCCGTGGACCGTCCACATCCTGCGCAAAAAGAACGTTTCCTATTCCAGCCATTCGAGAGAGAGCGAGTATTAAGTCATCTTGGACGTCTCGAGAAGGTACATAGTTAATTGCAAACTCAATTGTTGTCTCGATGGCCATCTTTCACCTCACAAGAGACACTGAGCTGTACGTCCTTTATCATACTGCCAGTACAAAAGGTTGGCAAGGAACTATCAGGTTTCTAAATGAAGAAGTTGACCTTCAATGTTGCGCCTACCACGCCATTCATTAACAGTAGGTCGAAACCAAATCGTAACGTACTCGCCTGGCTCGACAAAAAAGTGCGCCTGAGCATTAAATGCTAAAAACTGCATTGTCGCCCCTTTTCTATCTTTCAACTCTAGCTTTACGTGCTGGCTATCTGCCCCCATGCGGCGCTGATTAATCACCAAAAGATTGGCTATTTTTAAAATTGGTTCAGGATTACCGTTGCCGAATGGTTCAAGAAGAAGCAATTGCTCCAAAAAATTTTCATTCACTTCTTCAAGGTACTCGATTGCCACGTCCTCCTTCGGCAAGAGAAGAGCCACCTGATTAGCAAACTTTTGCGTGCGGTAAAATTCGTTTACTCTCTGTCGAAACGCAGCAATATTTCTTGTCGGAAGGGTGACACCAGCTGCCAATTTATGGCCGCCGCCTTTTATAATAATATCGTCTGCTGCCCGAATTGCATCAGCCGCGCTAAAATCGCCATAACTTCGTGCTGAACCCTTAGCTTCTTCACCCATTTCCTGCAAGACATACGTTGGCTTTTTATACTTCTCCAGCAATTTAGCCGCCACAATGCCAATAATACCGTGGTTCCAATCTGAATGACTCACCACAAGCACCGGATCATTCTTATACCGTTCCGCCTGTTCTATCGCTGCCTTGAAGATCCTATCTTGATCCATCCGCCTCTTTCGATTCAATTCGTCAAGAAAGCCTGCCTTCTCAAGGGCTACCATACCCTCCGTTGCTCGAAGCATCTCTAAGGCGTGCTCTGCCGTTTCCAGACGACCCGCTGCATTCATACGCGGGCCCAACCCAAATCCAAGCGCCTTAGCGTTCACCTTCTCAGGTTCTACTGCCGCTATCGCCATGAGCGCCTTTAGCCCGGACCGCCGTGTTTTTGCAAGAACTTTTAACCCCCAGTACACATTAGTACGGTTTTCGTCTACAAGAGTTACAACATCACAGACTGTACCGAGTGCTACCAAATCAAGCAGCCACTTTTCTTGCCCAATCGGTAAACCATCAAGCCGCGTCTGCAGAGCCTGAACCAACTTAAATGCTACACCGACACCGGCTAAGTCAATAAATGGATATTCGTGACCTGGTCGCTTTGGATTAATCACCGCAACCGCTGGCGGTTGCATAGGTGCTACATTGTGGTGATCAGTTACAATCACATCTACATCCAGTTCATTCGCACGAGTAATCTCTTTCTCACTTAAACTACCACAGTCAACTGTTACAATCAGCCGCGCACCGCTTTGAGCGATCTTTTCTATCGCCTCAATAGTTAGCCCATACCCCTCTACAAATCTATTAGGTATGAATGCGTCAACATAGCGAAATCCAAACGACTCAAATGCATCCAGTAAAACCGTAGTGGCCGTAAGGCCATCAATATCATAATCTCCATAAATCGTGATTTGCTCCTGCTTCTCACGCGCCTTCACGAGTCGCTCAACTGCTTTTTGCATATCTGGGAGTAAAAAAGGATCGTGCCTAGCATCATAATCTGGCGACAAAAAAAGCTCACGCGCTTCGCCCTCAAGCCCGCGAGCTTTCAAAATTTGCTCAAAAAGCGTCATTAGAGTTCAGGCGACTGACGTTTTGGACGCGCCGCATGTTGCTGCGATTTAATCACGATACTCTGAAGTTCTTTAAAGATAGGAAATTGCTTGTTCGTCGAATAAATTTTAGTGTTTCCCTGCTTTTCACTCAACAAGAAACCCACTTTTTCAAGTCGTTTCAACTCACGCTGGATATTGCCAGGATCTTCCTTAATTAATTTTGCAAGTCCTCGTACATGCGTATGAAAATCGGGGTATTTAGCATAAACCACCACGATTTTTCGGCGTACTCTTGAGGTAATAAAAACGTCTATCATAGCTTCCCTTATTTAACTCACTGTCATTCCCGTTGCTTTTTATTCTACACTTTTTTGCCATATGTTTGCAAGTCACTTAGCGCCAATTCAGAACAATTTGGTTAATCTTTGCAATCGTATCCTCATGAGACGGAATATCATTCTGCTCATAATAATGATTTGTACCCATGTAATTTTCTTTTACGTCAAGCACGTGTAGTTCATCCGCCATAATATGAAGCTTATCAACAGCAGGTACACTTGCAACTGGCGTTGCTACCACTAATTTATGAATACGGATAGGTTTCAAAAAGTTAACCGCCACGTCAAGCGACGCACCATTATCCAGCCCATCCGCCACAAGAATAACTGTATGATCACGCAGCATATCATTATCAATAATGCCTCCATCACCAAGCAGCCGATTTAGTTTCTGAAATGCCTCGCGCTTTTGCTCCTCAAGGTAGCCATGAAATTCACCAGTATACTCTTCAATCTCCCCAGCACTAAACATTCCGTTATACGTAAAGCCGCCATCTTGAGACACTCCTCCAAAACTTGTACTCTCTCCAGGTACTGCAATGTCTTCAATCAAAAGCATCGTCAGTATACAGTGGAGTGCACTCGCAATCTGCTCGCCGACTTGTACCGCACCGTCACTCAGTGCCACAACAATGCAGTTTTCATACCGATATTCATCTACTAGTTGAGCCGCGAGAATCTGACCGGCCTGAGCACGACTTTCAAAATACATATGTTTAGTTTAGCAGTATACTGATAACTATGCACTACTACGAGGTTGCTCCAAGCCAAATCGTCCGAATAGACACCACCACTCTCACCTACGCTTCAGAGTCTTCGCTCCTTCCCGGTCACATTGTGACTATTTCTGTAGGCAAAAAAACCATGTACGGTGTCATCATACGCGAAGTAAGTCAGCCTTCTTACGAAACAAAAAAGGTCCTTTCCCTTATCGAGTCAGCCCCCATTCCTCATCCTCTCATCTCACTAGCCATTTGGCTTAGCTCTTATTACGTCACCCCACTCCCTACGGTTCTTCAAACAGTTCTTCCCCGTGGCCTGCAAAAAACTCGACGAAAATCATTTTCAGATACCAAAAAGACTTCTTTCAGAATCCGAACAAAAAAAGTATTCACAGAAGAGCAACAACATGCACTTACTGAAATTAACGCAGCATCTCCTGGCTCGATCCTTCTTCATGGCATTACAGGATCTGGAAAAACATATGTATACATAGAACTCGCAAAACAAATGCTTGCACAGGGCAAATCAGTTATTTTACTTGTTCCAGAGATTGCGCTCACATCCCAACTTGTGGATGAATTTTCCCAGCATTTTAACTCTATTATCCTAACCCACTCCAAACAGACGGAAGCAGAGCGACACCTAGCTTGGCGTGAAGCCTTGTACAGCACCCTACCTCGCATCATCATAGGACCCCGCTCGGCACTTTTTCTGCCTCTTAATAACCTCGGACTTATCATTATCGACGAAGCTCACGAGCCAAGCTTTAAACAAGAACAATCACCTCGCTACTCAGCCCTTCGTGCCGCAAGCACACTTGCTAGTTATTACAAAGCCAAGGTCATATTTGGTAGCGCCACCCCTTCAATTACAGATTACTACCTTGCAAATCATTCAAATCGTCCCATTGTTCGTATGACAAAATCTGCACGTGAAGATACGGTCAAGCCAACAGTCACCCTTGTCGATATGACTCATAAACAATCTTTTAGAGAGCACCGATTCTTGTCGAATACATTATTAGTTCACATCAAAAAAGCCTTAACCAACCACCGGCAAGTACTCATATTTCATAATCGTCGCGGAAGCGCTTCAACAACTTTGTGCGAAAATTGCGGCTGGACAGCACTTTGTCCTAATTGCTTTGTACCATTCACATTGCACGCGGATAATCACCTTTTACGCTGTCACATTTGTAATACCGCCCAAAAGGTCCCTACTAGTTGTCCCGTATGTAACTCGATTAATATTATCCATAAGGGCCTTGGCACAAAGCTTATTGAGTCAGAACTCAAAAAACTTTTTCCAAACACGATCATAGCTCGCTTTGATGGCGATACAGCCTCAACAGAAACCGTTGAGCAAAAATACAAACAGCTATACGAGGGTGACATCGAGATCATCATCGGCACTCAAGTTATTGCTAAGGGTCTTGACCTTCCAAATCTGCGAATTGTTGGTGTTATTCAAGCAGATGCCGGACTGAGCATTCCTGAGTACGGCTCAAGTGAACGAACGTTTCAACTACTCGCCCAGGTTATCGGCCGCGTTGGCCGGTCGCATCATCCAACTCAGGTTATCGTACAAACCTACCAACCCACTCACCCTGCCGTTATCGATGGCCTCACGCAAAATTATGAACACTTTTATTCTCATACGCTAGCCGAACGAAAAAGGGGTGCTTTTCCACCCTTTACCTATCTACTGAAACTCGTCTGTATATATAAAACCGAAGCAGCCACAATTAAAAATACTCAGAAACTCGCTACTGAATTACGACAAAAGGTGCCCAACTATGTTCAAATCCTCGGGCCAGTTCCTTGTTTCTATGAACGCCAACACGATACTTATCGTTGGCAACTCGTCGTTAAATCGCCAAAGCGCGCTGACCTCGTAAGCCTGCTCGAACACCTTCCTAGGTCACACTGGCAGTTCGAATTAGACCCCATCAGTCTACTTTAGATTTCTTACTTTCATCTGTTATAATATAACGTAATGAAAAAAGAAGATATTATTAGGCTGCCGAACCCTCATTTACGTCAAAAATCAGAACGCATTCACGTAATCACGGACGAGATTGTCACTTTAGTCAATGATATGACCAACGCCTCTATTGATTGGGAAAACTCTCGGCCCCACGAAATCAGCGCCGCGCTAGCTGCCGTACAAGTTGATGCCCTAAAACGCGTCATCATTGTACGAAGCGACTTTGACGACAAAGAGACAAGGGAGTTTATTGCTCTTATCAATCCTGAGATCGTTAAATACGAAGGTGAGATTCTCAACGATTACGAAGGATGTCTTAGCATAGACAAAATATACGGGAGCGTACCACGCCATTCAAAAATCCGACTCAAAGCACTCGATATCGATGGAAAAGAAGTACGTTTTAAGGCAGAGGGCTATCTTGCCCGGGTAATCCAACACGAAATCGACCATACAAACGGTATTATGTTTATCGATCATATCCGCGAGCAAATAGATGCTTTTTATACACTCGATGAGAAGGGCGAGCTACAACCACTTAACTATGACAAACACATCCGCGAAAATCATCTTCTTTGGCAATGAACGTCTCGTTAGTGGACTAGAAAAAGCAGACACTCCTGTATTAAAAGGACTAATAGAGCATGGCTATGATATATGCGCTATTATCTCTCATCACAGCAACTCTACTTCTCGCAATTATCGTAATCTTGAAGTAGGCGAGGTGGCCAAACAGTATAATATTCCGCTTCTTCTCCCTAAAAAACCTGGCGACATTCTAGATGAAATTGCCAGCTTTCAAGCTGATGCAGCAATTCTTGTTGCTTATGGCCGCATCATTCCTCAAAAAGTAATTGATCTTTTTCCAAAAGGCATCATAAACATTCACCCCTCTCTCCTTCCTAAATATAGAGGGCCCACTCCTATCGAGTCAGCAATTATTTCAGGTGATAAAGAGACAGGCGTCTCCATTATGAGGCTTGCTGCAGGTATGGATTCAGGTCCTATTTATAAGCAGTCACACCTTCAACTCGTTGGCACGGAGAATAAATTCGACGTATATAAAGCATTATCACAGCAAGGAGCCACATTACTCCTAGATACACTCCCCTCTATTTTAGATGGGACATTGCATCCTCAACCACAAAATGAAACAAAAGCTACATATACGCATCTTCTTACAAAATTCGATAGCCTACTTCCTCTTGAGACTCTTTCGGCGCAAGAAGCAGAACGGCGTATACGCGCCTACCTTAACTTTCCAAAATCAAAAGTACTATTCAATGGTAAACCTATCATTGTTGTAAAAGCACATATTTCCAAGGATAAAAAAACACCGCTGGACTATGTATGCCAAGACGGTGAATTTTTATCAATCGACGAGCTTATTGCTCCAAGTGGAAAGCTAATGAATGCTCAGAACTTTCTTCGTGGTTATGCAGCAGCCTGAGCGCCACCAACAATCGCATCACGATTACTCATGATCTCCTGTTTTAATTCCTCAAGCACTTGGCTGACTACCTCTCTGTAGTTTGGTCGGTTAATGCCGAGCCATTTCAGTGAGGCATACTCTGCAAGTATAATGGCCTCGGATGTATTTGGTGGGACATTCTGACGAATTTGGACAAAAGCAGGGTCATTCTGATAGTCAGGTGCGTATTGAGTAACCCATGTACGCACCTTGCTTTCGTCCTTATCTACAAAAGATTCAAACTCTTTTAGCTGTGCGTCTGTCAATCCTTCTGATAAACGCACTCCTACCCGCATTTCTAATTCGCTGTAAATATGTTCTTTAAAGGCTTGCTTCTGATCATCAGGAAGTTGATCTAAGCCTAAGTCTTTTAAGAATTGATCATCTATTGCAAACATCTATCTACCCTTTCGATGCTATTTTGCTACTTACTTACCATTCTTAATTAAGTCTAGCACATCTTGAGGCAATTGGCCTGTATGACTTATACGCCACTCATTGTTGTTATTATCGAAGTATGCCCAGCCTTTTTTAGCCAAATCAGGACCAATCTTGCTTAAGCGATCGTGCCAATCTGACGGATCAACATTGTTATTTTGCATAACCTCATACAAACCTTCGTTAGGATGTACGGTATTAGAAGCGTCAGGAAGCATTTCTTGAGAAGCCGTACCGCCGCCGTTAGGCAAATACGTATCGTGATCATGGAATGGAGGGATTTGACTTCCGCTACCACCGCCCGCTTGGTCTGCAGCTTGACCAAAGGCATTAGGGGTTCCGCCACCACCACTGCCGCTAGCACCAGAGGTTAGTCGGTAAGTGATAATTGCAGCGGCTACGGCAACAGCACCTACTACTACGTAAGCCACCCTACGATTTCCACGATTTTCCGGTCCACTAAAGCGATCCACTAAAGAGTCTTTGGCAGCTAATAAGGAATCCTTAAGACTCTTCAATGCTAACGTAGCTCTCCAAATAGGTGCCCTAAGCCATGAACCATTGCGACGATCAGCGCCCGTCTCTATATCAGAGTCATCCTCTAAGTCGTCATCCTCAATAGGCTCACGCTCATCATCACTTTCTAAATCATCTTCGATGGGCTCACGTTCGTCAGTATGCTCGTCATCTTCTAGATCATCTTCAAGTGGTTCGCGCTCTTCATCACCCTCTAAGTCATCTTCGATGGGCTCACGCTCATCATCTTCCCTAGGTTCTTCTTCCGGCCAATCGACCCGTTCTGTATCATCTTCATCGATAGGAAGTGTTCCTTCGAAGTGTTCTCTTTCAGTTTCGGTTTTCTTTTCTGGAATAGCAACATTCGTAGAACGATCCATCATAAAATCTGCGACAAGTGGATCAAAGTCATCAGACTCCTCGTACATACTAAGAAGGGCTTCGAGCGCACCTTCTCGGCGCTGAATAAGCTTCTCAGTTTGCGCAATTTCTTCTTCAGACATCCCGTCGATTTTCTTGTTGTGCAGATTTTCAACTTCTTGAGATATAGCGTCTATACGACGTAAACGTGCGTCGCTATTTATTTTTTCAAGAAACTTAGCTTTTTTATCTTCTTCCCATTTGTGATCCTCTTCTTCTGCAGCTGCATACATTTCAGGAATCTTAACCGCATCTTCAGCATCAAGGCGATCCTGACCTTCGTTAAATACGTCATCAGCAGTGCGACCTTCTTTTCCAGCCATATCTTCTAAATGCTTATAGTAAGCGTCGAGATCATCAAGACGCTGACGAGCTTTGTCTGAGAAGTCAGTTTTACCTGCATCCCCCTGTAGCTCTTCCGTCCAACGCTGAGCATCATGCTCGGCTTTATTTTGCTCAAAGTCATCAAGTGACTGCTTAAAAGGGCTTGGTGCTTTTTCTGACATAGATTTTCCTTTCCTAAAGGATGGCTTGGGTTATTTTTTTGTGTTGTTTATATTCCTTATATCTCTGACTTTATCATACTTTTGATTTAAAGTCAAGTATAAGCATTGGCCTATAAAAACTAGTTCAGTGTACGTTTCACGAGCTCACGAGTAAAGAATTCCAGCTTGTCACCTTCTTCAAGCAAAAGTTTCTTGGCCGTTTTTAGAGATAAGCCACACATCTCACCTTCAAATACCTCTTTAGCTTCTTGTTGCTGACGTTGAACGCTAGCTACTTCTACTTCTGCTATTCTTTCATTTCCACGAATAACACGAGCAAGAACATTTGGCATTACTTTACCGCTGGTTACTTCTCCACCAGCAATAACTTCATCTTTGAGTGTGCGGAAAATACCTTTAATGGTAAGTTTACCGACCTCTGTTTCAACCACCTTCGGCGCAAGGAGAGCTTCCATCGAGCCTCTTGCATCATCAAGAAGTTCATAAATCACTTTAAAAATACGCACTTGCACTTTATCACGCATCGCGAGACGCTTTACGGCTGGCGGAAGTTCAACATTAAAACCATAAATAATCGTGTTGTGGTCAGCCGCAGCTAAACGAATATCATTCTCAGAGATATTACCAACGCCACTTCCTACTATACGAAGTGTAATCTGACCACCAGTTTCTACTAAACGAAGGCTATCCATAACTGAAGTAAGAGAACCCTGGACATCAGCTTTAATGACCACATTAAGATTCTGTGTCTCATGAGTTTGGGTCATTAACTTTAGTAAGTCTGCGCCCGTCACATTAGTGCTTGCAGCGTTCTTCTCGCGCTCTATTCTTGCAAGTCCAGCATGTTGGCGTGCTTCTTTTTCACTCTTCACAATAGTGAAGGTGTCTCCAAACTGAGGTAATTCTTTAAATCCAGTGACAGTTACAGGAGTAGATGGTCCTGCACTTTTAATGGTTTTGCCAGCATAATCTAGTAGAGTACGAACTTTGCCGTAAGTAACGCCAGCAACAAGGAAATGGCCCGGTTTTAGTGTCCCCTGCTCTACTAGGAGACCTACGACGGAACCTCGGCCTGTTTCCATGTGAGACTCAATAACGAGCCCTTCTGCCGGCACGTCAATGTCCGCCTTTAACTCTTCAAGATCAGCAACAAGGAGTACCATATCGAGCAATTTATCAATATTTTGGCCAGTTTTGGCACTCACTTCTACCATCACAGTATCGCCGCCCCACTCCTCAGGATTAAGGTTATGTTCGGTAGCAAGCTGGGTTTTTACAAGTTGTGGATTAGCAGCTTCTTTATCTATTTTATTAATCGCTACGATGATTTTTGCGTTCGCCATTTGTGCAAAGCGAATCGCCTCAATAGTCTGTGGCTTCACCCCATCATCTGCTGCAACAACAATAATAACAACGTCAGTAAGTGTGGCGCCATGTTGGCGAAGTGCCGCAAAAGCTTCGTGACCCGGTGTATCAAGCAATGTAATTGGGCGGCCATTTCGCACTGTTTGATAAGCGCTAATATGCTGAGTGATGCCACCAGCCTCACCCTCAACTGTCTTGGTATCCAAGATAGCATCTAGTAGACTTGTTTTACCATGGTCGACATGACCCATTACGGCGACAATCGGTGGACGCTCAGCTGCATGTTCAGATACCACATGAGCCTTACGTTCAGCAGTGGTACTAGCAGCTTTTTTTTCAAGTTTGACATCAAGCCCTAGTTCTTCAACAATAATCGTTGCCGTTTCAAAATCAATTCTTTGATTGATGGTGGCGACAATACCATTCTTAAATAGCTCTCCAATCAAAGTAGTGACAGGCAAATTGAGCGTTTCAGCCAATTCACCAACAGTAATTGAGTCAGCGACAACAAGTACCTTTTCTTGGCTCATAACATACTCCTTTCGCCCGTCACTTCTTGACGGATTACCCCTTAAACGAGGATTCTATTTCTTGTTTTTATCAGCGAGACTGAGGGAAATTTTGCGATTTTCTTTATCGACATCGAGAACAATAAAGTTTTTACGTTCATTCAATGTAAATACCTTCTCAGGATCAACATCGTTACCATCACCAAGCTCACTAATGTGAACGAGAGCTTCTACAGCCGGGCTAATCTGCACGAACGCACCAAACGGTGTGATACGTGTAACAGTGCCTTCCACGTCACTGCCTGGCTTAAATTGCTCTACTTCATCAAGCCATGGATCCTGAGTAAGCTGTTTGATACTAAGACTAAGACGATCTTTATCGATTGAGATAATCTTCGCATCAATGGTTTGACCAACTTTTAGGTAGTCGCTTGGGTTGTTTACACGCTCCCAGCTAATCTCTGAAATATGAACCAGGCCTTCAATGCCCTCGACATTTACAAAAGCACCATAATCTACGACACCAGTGACTACACCCTTAACAGTGTCGCCTACTTTTAATTTCTCAAGACGATCAGCGAGACCGTCTTTAATAGCTT
Source organism: uncultured Candidatus Saccharibacteria bacterium (assembly GCA_964615445.1). Lineage (GTDB taxonomy): Bacteria > Patescibacteriota > Saccharimonadia > Saccharimonadales > Saccharimonadaceae > JALRBM01. Next base: position 25,956 of record CAZTOK010000016.1, read on the forward strand.
CTTTCTCACTAAAGATAAGCTTGTTGGCTTTGCGATCACTATCAAGAATGCGAACTTTAAGTGTTTGACCAACAAGTGAGTTAAGACGCTGTAAAATCTCATCCTTATCACTACTGCCAACACGCGGATAATGCTCTGCAGAAAGCTGTGAAACAGGCAGGAAACCTCGCACACCTTCGAATTCTACAAGTAAACCACCTCGATTGGCGTCATACGGAGATACCTCAATAACGTCACCGCGATCCAAGATGGCGCTGATTTCTTCCCAGCCACGATCTTTTGCCGCTTTGCGAAGTGAAAGAAGTGAGTAGCCATTTTCAAGTTCAGCATCAACGACACTAGCGGTTACTTCGTCACCTTCTTTTAAGGAGCGAGAGAAGCCCACCTCGCGACGTGGAACATATCCAACACCTTGAGCGCCAAGGTCAATCAATACCTCGTGCTTACGAAGCGAGAGTACCTTTCCGGTTATCACCTCTCCTGCTGTTAGTTGTTTGACGTTTGCCTCTGATTGTGCAAGCAAATCGTCCATTGTTATTGCGGCTTTTGTTGCCATAAGTCTTATTCAGACTCCTTCCTTAATTGCTATTTCCGAAGCACACGTAAGTAGAGTACTCCTAGATTATTTCTATTGTACCTCAGATAGGGCCACAAGTCAAAGTGATAGTGCTGGACGGCGTGAACGTAGAAAAGAGATGGCTACAACAGTGATAAATCCCAAGATGAATGCTGTTTGTACATCCTCTGTAGGTCCAGTGTGAGGAAGCTGGGTATTATTGGTGACTGAAGAGTTTGAGGTTGACTGCGAAGATGGATTCTGAGATGATGATCCACCTGTGGAAGGCGTTTGGTATGATTGTGGCGCAGGAGGCGAAGACTGGGGTTGGTTATTGCTATTTGATGTTGATGCAAATATCTGGCTATGGAAAAAAACCACTCCCCCTACAAAAAGCGCCGCAAGTACCACAGCGACTATTACAAAACTAAGTACTGAACCACCCTGATTTGTTCGTACCATTTCTCTTACCTCTCTTTATAACCTTACTATACCGATTTATATCCGTAGGCGCAACGATTCGGCATATGCTACACTAAAAACATGCTAGTAACAGTTGATACTGGAGGGACTAAAACACTCATTGCCTTGTTCGACAAGGAAGGTATTATTAGAGATAAGATACGGTTTCCCACACCAAAAAGCGAAGACAATTATGTCTCACTTTTAAAGACAACTCTTCGTGAAAAATACAGCAGAGAGCCGGTTGAGGCAGTAGTTGTTGCACTACCGGGTATCGTAAAAAATGGTGTGGCCGTTTGGTGCAATAACCTTGGTTGGGAAAATTTCGACGCCCAAAAAAAGCTCGTAGATGTGCTTGGCGAAGCTCCAGTTCTTATTGAGAACGATGCCAACCTTGCAGGGCTAGCTGAAACGCGAACGCTCGATCCTATGCCTGTTTCTTCACTATATGTAACCATTAGTACTGGAATTGGTACCGGAATAATTACGAACGGTGCTATTGATCCGGGCCTCCGCTATAGTGAAGGTGGCCGGACATTAGTAGAATTTCAAGGTGAAGTGCGGGAATGGGAAAGCTTTGCATCAGGAAAAGCTATTCATGACACATATGGTCTATACGGACATGAGATTAAAGATAAGGGGATTTGGGATGATATTGCCGATCGAATAAGTCGAGGTTTTTTAGCAATTACTCCTATCTTACAACCAGAAGTAATTATAATTGGCGGTAGTATAGGCACTTACTTTCCCGAATACAGTAAGCAGCTTGAAGCAATCTTACAGCACTCACTTCCTCGTCATATTGCCTGTCCACGCATTCTCCAAGCTACATATCCAGAAGAAGCTGTGGTATATGGTTGTTATTATTATGCGCTCGATTACCTCTCTCATTCATAAATTACAGGCCGATTTTCCATTGTTCCACTTTTCGACAGGGGAAGATTTTATATGGTCGCCAAAAAAACAGACCATTTTCTATGATAAGTCATCATATGACGCAGTATCATTGCTCCATGAGATATCACATGCATTGTTAGATCATCGTGACTATACGAGAGATATAGAACTAATAACAATGGAGCGTGAGGCATGGGAATATGCGAAGGTCCTCGGTAAAAAATATGGTATAAGAATTCATGAGGATAGCATACAAGATGCACTTGACACCTATCGGGATTGGCTTCATTCCCGAAGTACATGTCCCACATGTAAAGCAACTGGCTTACAAATAAAGAATAGTCTTTACCGATGTATTGCATGTGATACTAAATGGAGAACAAACGATGCACGCACATGTAGGCTTAAGCGATATGTTGTATCACAATAAAAAAGAAGATCTAAAATGATCTTCTTTTTTATTGTGATACAAATCCTCAGCGCTAAGCTGCAAGAAGATTTTCTTCTTCAGATGCATCAATTACATGAATTTGAACAACTGTAGCTTTTTTACGTCGTGAAATACGACCACCTTTAGCGCCTGCAATACGAGCAAGCGCTGGGTTAGCGGCAAAACCACCTGTGTGGCCATTTCGACCACCTTTAGCGCCAATTTTAGCGTAAAAATCAGGATCTTTAGCTAAGTTTTTCATTTTGGCTTTGTAGCCACCGACTTTATTTCCAGCCATATATCATCTCCTCTATGCAAGGGTCTCACCTTGCTCATTACCTCACACGTGATATGTGTTATAAGTTAATATAGCATAGCTTATGCTTTTTGTCAATATTTACATGAGCGTTATATATTATATTTAACTACTTTCTAATATTCATAGCATGCTATATTCCGAATAATTACTTTAGTCGTCTCAACTTAAAAATGACATTCCTACGTCCTGCGGGAGACTGCATTATTATTTATTACTAAAAACGCCTTGCCAAAGAAAAAAGACTTCCTATTCGGAAGTCTTTTTTATAATTCGGCACCGTGCT
>CAZTOK010000017.1:0-19248 GCA_964615445.1 uncultured Candidatus Saccharibacteria bacterium
CTTAGGAGCTTTCACATCTTAAGCACTGTTCTTTAAAACCAAAGATCTCCTCGCTAAAACGAGGAGATCTTTGTTATATGGATTGATGATCTACTACACGGGCTAGCCACAAGCCCTGTTTTAGCATCTTTTCAAGTAGCGCGGTACTAGGGCGTTGATGTTCAGCGTATACGAATAGCGTCCCTTCGGCAATTTCAAAGGTGAAACTACCAAAGTTTTCTGCAATCACTTTCGTTATTTCAGGAGTAAAGATTGTTTCAGCGGTAATAGTATGAGCTGGCTCAGTATAAAGTGCGTAGCGGTGCATAAACGCAGGATCATGAATACTTACGACATTAAGCGGTGCTTTAACAAGCTGAGAAAACTTTGTAAATAGCTGCGCATAAAACGTTTCGCTATGTGTATGTAGTCCTACAAAGATATGCGGCAAATCTATAGATGTATGTAGATCGAACGTCATAATAATCCAGTCATGATGCTTAGTAGGCTTGCCGGGAAAATGAATGGTATCGACACGCTCTACAAGTGTGATATCGTAATCACCAAAAGACCCGATACAGTAGTGATTATCGCGGTGACTCGCCGATACGGTAAGACCACGTATTAAGCTATGCTCGTCATTTCGTTGGTCAACATACCCAAAGTAAACAAGACCAATTTTTTCAGCAAACTGCGTAAAAACACGTTTATGAAGCCGGGACTGTATCACTTTTGCAGGCACGAATGATTTTATCGCTCGTTTGCTTTTAGCAACAATAGGATAATCAATCATGAGCTCTTCTCCGTAATTGTATCAAGAAGTGTTGCAATGTACTCGGCATGGCTCCAGGTAAGGGGAGCAACTGACACAAATGACTCGTCGATCGGACTCAGTTGTTCAGGCAAAATACCAGTCATACCTGCACGATCTCGGACCCAGTCAAGAATCGCTCCTCCTTTAGAGGATTCGTTAGTCTCTATGTAGTATTCAGCAAACCAAAGCGACGTAATAATCCAGGAGTTGCTATTCGTTTCGTTGCTTACCCGACAATATCCATCGTTTTCGTAGCGCGGCAGCCCTAAGACAACTCCATTATGACCAAACAACTCTTCAAGAGTTTGCGCCATCTGTGAGAGTTCTTCGCTATCTATCGTAAATAGCCCAAACATAAATGCGCCAAACATACTTGATATATCCACCGTATTGTCATAATGAATCGTGCCATCTTTTACAAGCAACCCCTTATAAAATGCGTTGCGATCATGATTATATAAATGCTTATGCGCCGCAGTTAAAATATCGCCTGCAGCCGAACGCCATTTTACAGCATTATCCGAATCGTGTGTACTATCTGCCAAATCTGCTGCCGCAAGAAGAGCCGCATATACAACAGCGGTGGTATATGTAGAAGTGAGATATTTTTCTTCCCACAGATCATAGCTTGGCTTAGGAAGACCAGTTGTTGCGTCGATGTAGCCTGCTAAAAATTGCGCCATAGGAACAACCATGGTGTCGTAAAATTCATGCAGCAAACGACTTGAAGCATTGGTATGATAAAACTGCGCAAATACAAAGAGTACCAGCGCCGTTTCATCCTCTTGAATAGGTGGTGAAACACTGCCGTCTTCATGAATGTAGGGATGCCAGCTGCTTCCAATTGAACCATCTGCGTAATATTTATGCATAAGATAGCCATTAGGGTGCAGGCCGCGCTTACAAAACTCGAAGAAGCGACGGGGCTCGTCAACATACCCCATGCGGATAAGGGGCCACAAAACATACGCACTATCGCGCGGCCAACAGTATGCATAGGCGTCGCGTGAATAATTGAGCATAGTAGTATCAGTACTAGCCATGACCGCCCCTCGCTTATCAATTTGCGATTTAATAATCATCATACTTTTTATAAATTGTCGGCGGTGCTCCAAAGCAATTTTTTCAGCTACCCGCAGTGCAGGCCGTAGCCATTCTTGCCACCAGTCAGCTGTCATGTCGAGCCTCTTGGGAATGCCTTCACTAAGTACTTGTTTATGAATATACAGCGCCTCACGTGTAGATGTTCCGGCAGCGATCCAGTAATGAACACGCTCGGAACTAAGTGGTCCTAACTGCAGTTTAAACCGTAAGGTTGAGTCAACACGTCCATGTTCAACATTGCAAAAGCTCAGCTCACCATCATCAGCATCACGGTAGGTTCCTTCGCGACCTTCAATACCAAATAGCCCAACGGTATACTGGTCAAACGGTTTGCCGCCAGCCGTTCCCGAAACAATAAACGCGCGGCGACCACGGTAGTGCAACACTGAGTTGCTATCGGGGAGATACTGCGCCGTATCGGTATTGCTTCTTGTATCGCCAATAACGAAGGCCTGGTGCATGAATAAGCGTATTTCCCGCGGCTCGTTACGAAGATTTACTACATGAATATTGCGCATAAATACACTTATATACGAATCAACAGCATCATCAAATTCAAGCAATACACCAAGCTGTTCATTTTTAGCAACAATATGACCTATGAGCGCATCATTAGGATATCGAAAGCTACACTGCCAATCATTGGCATCATCAAGCCAGCTTATTTGTCCGTCAATCCATACTCCTACGCGGTGACGCAGTGATTTGCCAGCTGCATGATTTTCAAGTCCTACGTACGGAAAATAAAAATCATGCACTAAACCATATTTATTAATTCCTACATGTAACTCGCCATTACTAAGGATAATAGGCCTAGCCATAAAGCCCTCCATGCTTATGGTATTCCATGAGTCGGTACCGTACGTCACGAAGTGCATTCATAAAATACAAGAAAGCATCATATGGAGAGTTGTACGGACTAAAGTAGGCGTGCACATCACCGTCGGTGAACCATTTTGTGCACATATAATATACGTGATCCGAAGTTTGAAGATATCGCCAATCAGCAATAAGCGCTTTGTCATTACTGCGTAGGATAGGCTCTTCAAGCGCATACAAATACTTAAGCGCCTCTTGCTGCATGCTATTACCAAGCCAGGCAGTAAGATCACGCTCCGTGTCAGCCCAGGTGACAGTGTTCGGCATACTTATTTCAGCGACAGGAGTATGCTTTCTGACCGCCTCGGCTGCAGTATAAAAGGTATGACCGGGACGCCACACCCAGTTAGTAACTAAGCGTTCAAAGAAATCAAAGATTCCTGTATCTACCCATTGATGCTCACCAAACGTTTCGTAATCCATAAATAAATTAACGGTTTCGCCACCAGCATTTAAAGAAATGTCTGCCCACGAGGCAAATGTATCTGCCTTAAGTGGCCATTGCTCCCATGCCTTATTGCCAAATCGAAAGGCCAGGTCGTCACTAAGGCGATAGTTTTTAAGAAGCAGTCGGATATTTTTCGTATTAACAGGTGCGTATACATGATTAGGACTTCGCCACTCTAAAATAGGGTCCCATCCCTCGGCTAGTATACCCTCAAACCCAGCCTCGTCTGCCCACTTCGCCAGCTCGTCATTGTATGCAAGTTCGGTATTACGAAATACTGTACTTGTTAGGCCAAAAACCTCTTTAATTTTTGCCTTGTGAAGTTCAACTTGGCGCTCAAATTCAGCACGGCTATAAAAGAATGCAAGGGAATGATAGTATGTTTCAGCAACAATATCTACCTGACCCGTATCGACAAGTTCTTTAAAGCCATCTAATACATCTGGTGCCCACTTTTCGGCCTGCTCAATAAAAGTACCGGTAATACTAAGTGAAAACTTAAAATCGGGGTGCTTCATCAGCATTTTTTTAAGCAGCGTATTCATAGGGCGATATGACTTTTCTGCTACCTTTCTAAAGACACGCTCATTATTGCGATCACTGGTAGTATCCGGATCGTCAAAATAATCATGCTTCTCAGCGGTATCAAAAATGCTATACTTACGAACACGAAGCGGTTGATGCACATGAAGATAAAGGACAATACCACGTTTATTCATGTCCGTGCTCCATTAGTAGACAAGTGGTACAATCTCATACACTTAGTAGCAACGTCACGCCACGAAAGTTGTGCATATTCTTGCTTAACATTCTGCTGCAGTGTTTCACGAAGCGACGCCGAGGTTGCAATGCCAATCATTTGATCAGCCAGCGCATCAATGTCCCAAAAATCATATCGAAATATACTATGAAGTACTTCACCAACGCCCGATTGCTTGGTGATAATGAGGGCTGTGTTATGGTGTGCCGCCTCAAGAGCCGTTAGTCCAAACGGTTCGCTTACCGAACTCATAACAAAAATATCTGCCACGTTATACGCATCGCGCCACTGCTTGCCACGTATAAATCCACTAAAGAATACTTTATCGGCAATACCTAAGTCGGCACTTAGTTGAACCAGCTCATTAAACTGTTCTCCGTCACCAGCAAGTAAAAAAACAAGCTTATCATACTTTTCACAGGCCCTTGCAGCAGCTCGCAGCAAATGAGTAAGTCCTTTTTGAACGGTAAAACGCGTTACTGTTGAAATAATAGTATAGCCTTCTTCTTTTAGACTCTCCAGATACGCGTATGTATGATGATCGTAATTAAAATTGCCAAGGCTATTCACGTCAATTGCATTATAAATAACCTCGATCTTGTCAGCAGGAATACCGTATTTTTGAATGATAATATTCTTCGTAATATCACTTACGGCAATAATTCTATCTGCCATCATAAGTCCCTGATATTCAATATCATGTACCAGCGGATTGCCGTACAGTTCTCCAGAGCGATCGAATTCGGTAGCATGAACATGAGCAATAAGCGGCGCACCGGTAAGCTCCTTCGCACGCATGCCAGCTTCCATAGTAAGCCAGTCATGCGCATGAATAGCATCTGGCTTATTGGTACGCACAAACTCTTCTACAAATATGGTGTATCGTTTCTGAATAGCACGGATGTCATTGCCATTACTCTCACTGGTAAAGCCAGCGCTATCATATGCACCCATCGCACCATAGCGGTCAAGAGGAGCCAGAGAAGTTGCTGCATGCACAGTCATGTGATTAGCGTCAGGATGCGTTGCCGTGTAGGGTACAACGAAGTCGATTTCTGCTCCCTGGTACGCCAAAGCCTTAGACATGTAATAACATGCCACGCCAAGTCCACCACTATTGTGCGGCGGAAGCTCCCACCCGAGCATAAGTATCTTCATACTGTTATTTACAAGACCTCTCTAGGACCCCGTATGCTCCTTTTTTATCCTATTAATGCTTATTATAAAGCCACGCTTACGCTTTTACAACCGTGTGTCGAGAACAGACGATTCGCCCTTTGGCGGCAACCAAAAATAAATAATCAGAATAAGATAACCGACGATGGCGACATACGGTGCCATAAGACCTACGAGCGCCATTCCTGGGTAAGTGATGATGCCAAGCAAAAAACGCCAGCCTGTTTTTCGCATGTATGCAAGAGGAACACCTGAGTGCACGAGCGTACCTCGGTGACGGATGGCATATTGCCAAATAAGATTAAAGAAAATACCACCGACAAACACCGAAAATCCATAAAAGAACGTCGCAATGCGAATATCTCCATTACTTGAGAGTGTCTGGGCAAGCACACTGGTAGGGAATGGTAAAAAAGCAATATTTGCAAGTAGAAGTATGTTTAAAAACTGAAGATTTCGATCTATCTTCTTAAAATGAACAAATATAGAATGATGGTTAGCCCAAATAAGCCCAATAAGAAGGATGCTAATAGTATACGCGAGATATGAAGGCCACAAATGAAGTAGTCCAACTACAAGATCGCTATCTGCTGGGACATGAATTTCAAGTACCAATAGGGTAATAGCAATAGCAAAGACACCGTCAGAAAGCGCGTTAATTCGAGAAGGTTTCATTCTGCTACTATACTACTATGCAATATAAAATTCTAAAACACATTAACGCCGAACAAGCGCCACTTTTGGGCGAAGGTATTGAGGCATGGGTATATCAACTTTCCGACAATAAGGTTGTCCGTATTTATAAGAGTGATACCGCGTTTGAACAAGTAAAAAAACTGAAAGACTTTTATGATTCACTCGACACTTCAGTCGTCACTTTTACCGTACCACGTACCATGTCTATAAGTACATATAAGGGCGTCCTTTATACCATTGATCGCCAGCTACAGGGAGTACCTTTACGCACCGTACTTACTACCAACAACAGGCGATCGCTTCTAGAAACATATATACACCTTGCCGAGAGCGACATTACTTCGCTGCATGCACCATATGAGTATTTTGGCGACATTCTTGCGCCAAACCCGCTGCGATGTTCATCGTGGCCAGAATTTCTTCGAACAAAAACACAATCTGCATACAAAACAGCTACCGAACTATTCAAAACGGATGTTCCTGGTATTGAAAAAATCCTCGATTCTATCACTACCGAAAGTAATTTTGTCAGTAATGTAACAACTGCCAAGCTTGTCCACGGCGATTTTAATGCATCGAATGTTCTTGCTACACATAGCGGAGTAACGGCATTGACGGATTTTGGTGACCTAACGCTTGCGGGCGACCCGTGCATGGATATTGCTTCAGGTATTATTGGTTTTATGGAAGAAGAAGACGGTATGAAAAAAACAGACGGTGAATTTCTCCTTCAACACCTTGAAGCTACATATGGTCTCACTATTCGACGGGTCATTCATTTATATCGTCTCTACTATGCTGTTTGTTTTGCCTCATATTGCAAAGAAAGCGATCCTCGTACCTATGATTGGTGTCTTCGCACATTCAAAGAGCATCTCGCAGACGATTATGCTTATTAATCCTCTTTTATTTCGTTAAAGATATCTAAGCTGTCAGAGGATCTACGTTGCAGCATCAGCTCCCACATCAGCCAAATGCGAGGGGGGTTGATTAACAAAATATTAATGCTTTCACAGAGCCATTATTCTGGGCATAAAAAAGATGCTACCATAGAATATAGCCCCTAATTAAGGAGTATATTTGAATAGTTTGCATACGTTTTTACGCAGGTGTACCACCAAATCATACAAAAAAGGTGACGTTATTTTACAACAAGATGCGACACCGGGTGGCGCATTTATAGTTAAACAAGGAGTAGTAAAGGTCTACAACCTTACGTCCAGCGGAGAAGAAAAACCAATTGGATTTTCTACCAAGGATGAGCTTTTTCCGCTTGGATGGATTTTGGGAAAGATTTTTAGATCGCAGTATTATTACGAGGCACTTAGTGACTGTCAGGTGTACTGCGCACCGCTTGACGAACTTCAGGCATTTATAAAGCAAAATTCCGAGGCAATGTATGAGGTGCTCGATCGCTGCGTTGGCAAGATGCTTCATCATCAAATGCACATTAACGCCCTTGAGCAATCGAAGGCGTCCGAAAAAGTACTTCATGCCATTCATCACCTGGCACTTTGTTTTGGGCACGATTTAAAAACGGACGTTGTTGAAATTCCACTCCCACTCACACAGCAGGACGTTGCAAATTTTACAGGTCTTACGCGTGAAACGGTAAGTGTAGAGCTAAAGAAACTCGCCTCTCAGAAGATCATATTATCGCGCAATCGTAATTTCGTCGTTTTAACAGATAAGCTCAATGTTCTTTTGGATGATGAGTACGAGCAACACCTCATTCGCGAAAATGTGAAATAATTCATATTTTTAGTAAATTCTTCTTGTTAAGCTGCGGTACGTAAGCTTAAAGCAAAGGAGACGAATGAAGAAATCTGCATTACTTTACGTAATCATTATTCTCACCTGGCTGGCACTACTTGCCGCAGCCGTAATACCATTTTGGACAGCAGTACACAATTCAGAGAATTATGGAGGACTCATTACGTCCCTCGTGGTGCTCAGTACCATATTTGTGGTGTATTTTTGGCTCAATGGGGTAAAGGACCTCATTTATACCATTTATTATTTCTTTCAAGGCAAAAAGTTCGACCTTCCACCCGAAGGATATTGGCGGACATTGTACGGCGCTGATCCAACCAAAAAGGTGGTTGCCGTCTATTGCACCTACAACGATTTCAATAGCGGGAGTCTTGAAGCATGTATGCACCAGAACTATCCAAACGTGTCGTATGTCATTTTAGATGACTCCACTCAAGACGCATACATGAAAGAAGTAGACAACTTTGCTACTAAACATAATTTAGAAGTAGTTCGGCGAACTGACCGGATTGGGTTTAAGGCAGGTAATCTCAACAATTACCTACAAAAAGCCAACTTCGACTACTTTGTTATTCTCGATAGTGATGAAGTAATTCCAAATAATTTCGTGACACGCAGTTTAGATTATTTTGCCTACTACAAAAACGCAGGCATTGTGCAGGCAAACCATGTGGCAACGCGTAATCGTAATAAATTTATGAAACTATTTGCCATTGGTGTTGATTCGCATTGGCCTACGTACCAAACAGTCAAACACCATCACGGTTTTTTGTCGCTACTTGGTCATGGTGCCATGATAAGTCGAGCTTGTTATGAAACGGCGGGCGGTTTTCCACATCTTGTTGCAGAAGATCTATGTATGAGCATTGAAGCACGAAACAAAGGGTTTTATACCGCTTTTGCACCCGATATCATCTGCGAAGAAGAGTATCCTATTAGTTACTTGGCGTTTAAAAAGCGACATTCTAAGTGGACTCAAGGGAATATGGAGTTCATCAAAAAATACACGGGCCGTATTTTAAAATCAAACATGACATGGTTTGAAAAGCTCGACATTGTCCTATTTACGTACAGTCTGCCACTTTCTGCCTTTTTCGCGCTATATATTATTATTAACGTAATTGCACTTCCTGCGCTTCATTACAACGTGACATATCCCGCATGGCTTCTTATACCAACCGTTCTGTTCCTGTTTGCGCCGATGTTAAACGACATCATCTTTTATGGTCGCAAAATCCACCCTTTACGTTTGGCTTGGTACTTATTCCATACTGTATTGCTCTACGGTTCAATGCTATTTACAAGCCTTCGTGCGTCAGTAAAATCGGCATTTGGGAAGTCAATCTTTCTTGTCACGCCAAAAGATCACAATTACCTGTCAAAAGGTGAAGCATTATGGGCAAATAAAGGCGAGTTGCTTTTTGGTATTGCCGTGCTCGTTATTGCTTTCGTGTTTAATCATACTATTCTTTCAACGCTTATTATTGCTATTCCAGGACTATTTAGCGTTTACCTTGCACTCCTAGCCAATGGCGAATAGCTACTGGCCACTGCTGAGCGTTATAGAAGGATCTTGTCTAGCCGCACGCCATGCCGGGTAAAGACCTGCCAAAATGGCGAAAAGCGTTGTTACTGCCACCGCTGCCACGAGCAGCCATGGTGGCAGTATTGCTATGTCGGTAAGCGTAAAGTTTTGCGCCCTTAAAAGATTGGTCATATACTCATTTACAAAGGATGAGGCTATCACACCCGCACCAACTCCAATAAGTCCACCGACGCATCCAAGCATACCTGCTTCCATCAAGAATAGTTTTACAATAAAGCCTTTACGTGCACCATTTGCACGCCACACGCCAATGGTATGGCTTTGTTCAGAAACGGTCATTAGCATGGTGTTGACTACTCCCAATGCAGCGGCAATAATCGCCACAAGCGCAACTGATCCTAAGATACCCCACATAAGCGTCATGAATTGTTGCAGGCGTTCAATCTGAGAGAGAGTAGAGATCTGCCCATAACCCTCCTTTGCAATACTCTCGCTTACTGTTTTTACATTAGCCATAGTATCAGCTCGAATTTGGATAGTTGTATAGCCTGCATTTGCAAGTTGATCAACCATTTTTTCACCAGTAGACGTTGCATATCTGGCTGTACGAATCTGATGCGCCCAGCCAAGCGGAATCAGCAGCTTGTTTTGGTCTGGGCCACTCGTCGTAATACCCACAATCATTGCCGAAATGGTCGTCGTACTATGATTAAACGTATCATTTTGGGTCACTGACGCGTTCGATGGGGGGATGTTAGCCCCAATACCCCGATAACCCTTTTGAGTAGTAATAGTGATCGTTTTACCAACGAGCGCGCTGGGGTTATTACTATTTAATTCTTTGACGTACCCATATCCAAGCACAACTTTTCCAACGTCGTCATTTGACGCAAAAAAACTACCCGCCATTAAGTCAACGTGCGCATCACTTGCCGTACCCTCGGCCTGTGCTACAAAAGCTTTCGAACTGCCGTCAACACTAAACTGGCTACATTCCCAAATATTTGCTCGTGGGGTAGCAAGTGCTACGTGCGGAATGCTTGCAAGCTTCGCTACTGCGGTGTCGTCAAGTTTTGTTGTCATGTTGTTAACTTCCTGAACCTCACCAAAAGGGCTCAGCGCACCGCTACTTTGATTTGGTGTCACAACAATAGAAGTGAGCGAGTCATCCGAGCCAAACTGACTTATGACTGCTTGTTCGCCACCCATGCTAATAGCCGTCAAAAGCACGAGTATTGTCGTACTAATAAGCAGGGCAATCACGGTGAGAAATGAGCGAACGAACTGGCGTTTGAGATCTTTTATAGCAATAGTCATACAGTCCAACATCATGCATGCCTTTCTTTTACTATACGACCATCGTGAATATGAATAATACGATCGGCTCGTTTTACAAGCTGTTCATCGTGCGTTACCATCAACACTGTAATGCCGTGCTTTCGACTCAGTGTCTCAAGTAAATTCATAATCTCGTTGCCACGTACTGAGTCAAGACTTCCCGTGGGCTCATCGGCGATAATAATGCGTGGCTTATGCACAAGAGCTCTGGCAATCGCCACACGTTGACGTTCGCCGCCCGAAAGCCGATCGACGTGCTGAAAGGCACGTTTTCCAAGTCCTACAAGCTGTAAAAGCTTCAGTGCCCGGTCGCGTCGTTCCTTTCGTGGAACACGGGCAAGAAGCAAGGGCATAGTCACGTTTTCCATCGCCGAATAGTAAGGGATCAATCCAAAATTTTGAAAAATAAAACCAACATCGTGATTGCGGTAACGCGACAACTGTTTATCGCTCCGCTTATTTAACATATGTGAATCAACCAGCACATTACCTTTAGATGGCGTCGTAAGTCCACCAATTATATGCGTTAAGGTACTTTTTCCAGACCCGCTTGGCCCAATAATAGCCAAAAGTTCACCCTTATATATACTAAGTGAAACATCACTAAGAGCAGTAATCACTTCGTGCCCACGCTTGTATGTTTTTGATATATTTCGTACTTCAATCAAAGGATTTGTTACGACCATACTATCTAGTATACCTGAAATAATTCATGTATGGTCTGGTTGCAATTGCGTATGTATCAGAATATTATATATTTATACTGTTTATTGTCAGCCGATCATAAAAGGGAGATACCGTGCCTTTTCAGATTACGACACACGCAGTTTTCGTGCATTACGTACCCGTAAATGGCGAGGACGCTATTCTGAAGGTTACGGATGCCAACGGCAGATTCTACTTTCTCGAGTCACAATCCGAAGGCAACGATGAAGCCTACTATAGATTCCCCTCCGACCTCATTCCTATGCATTTACTCAATGAAATGTATGAAAATGCTGCGCGAGGAGGACGCCCGCTATTCAACGTTCAGGAAGCACGTGAGATCGTTCAGAACTCGTTTATGATCCTTCCAATCAGAGTAACCTTCCATTTTACCCAACTCGTTCTTTCAAGCAATAGTAGCTCGTGGACAAGCGCGCCTGTTATCTCTGTCGAAGAAGTTACCCGCATGGAAGCGATAGAGATGTGGTTTAATGATCGTGGGTCTTCGCTTGGCTAGGCAGTGACTTTTATGGATAGTTCCGCGACTCGGTCGTCGCGGAACTATCCTATTTTTCTATAAACTTATTTAAAATTACCCTACCGAGATACAATACTCATACTCAGGTGCCCGAGGAGTGTTTTAAAGTTGTAGGAAAAATCATTTCATTGTAAAATATTATTGTCATTCGTACATATGTCAACGAACTAGGGAGGCATTGTGCCTTTTCATGTTAAGCCCGTCAGTGTTGCCTTTGGCTTCAACTGCTCGACAGGCCCTGACGAGCTGCTTATGATAGTGACAAACCAGCCACACTTCTTCAAGCCGATTTTTCACGGAAATGAGGGAGTGTTTACCTTGGAGCTGTATCGCCAGCTTCTCCATGTTGAGACATACATAGCAATTCGGGATATAGCACCTCACTTTAGGTCACCATTCGATAGCTCGCTTTCAGATGACGAATTTATCGAAATGCTCATCATCAAAAGTGTCGTTAACCTTGACAGCCGCAACTGTATTGTTCAGCTGAACAGTACGGAGCTTGTCCTGACATACAATACGTCGGTAGTGTGGAATGGTGGTGTTATCACCCATGTAGAACCAGTGACTGTCGAACGAGCGCGATATCTGCGTGCGTTTGCAAGCTAACTCCACGCATCTAGCAATCAGAGAAGAAGTACTCTTCGCAGCTAGATGCGTGGAGTACTTCTTTTTTTATATATTTATGTATGCGAAAACGATTCATTCTGATGACCGTTAGCGTGCGGCGGATGTGCGTGCAGCCACGCAACTTGCTGCTTCATTGTATCGAGTAATAAGTCCGCCATATCGCGACTAAAATTTTCTTTTACAACCACACGCATAATAGTCAGGTTTTCCAGATTTTTAGGCAATGTATACGCCGGCACTTGCCATCCAGCTTGGCGTAAGCGATCGGAAAGATCATGTAGTGTATAATCTGTCGTGCTTTCTTTTAGTGTAAAGGCAAATACTGGAATATCATCACCATTGGTAATGAGCTCGAAATCACCAAGTTCTGCGATATGATTCGAAAGATACAGTGCAACGTCCCGACAGTGCTCTTGAATGCGCCGGTAGCCATGCCATCCTAGTCGCAAAAAATTATAATACTGCGCGATTACGCCATTACCTGGCTTTGAAAAGTTGAGTGCAAAAGTAGGCATCTTCCCGCCAAGATAATTCACATTAAAGATGAGCTCTTTTGGAAGATCATGCGGGTGGCGCCAAATTACCCAGCCCACACCCGGATATACCATGCCATATTTGTGACCAGAGGTATTGATAGATTTTACGCGAAGAAGCCGAAAATCCCATACTAAATCGGGTTGCAAAAACGGCGCAACAAACCCACCACTCGCCGCGTCAACATGAATAGGGATATCGAGTCCGGAAGATTCCTGTAAACGATCAAGTGCATCAGATAACTCTTTTATTGGCTCGTAGCTGCCATCAAATGTACTCCCCATGATTCCTACTACACCAATGGTGTTCTCATCGCACATTGTAGCCGCCAGCTCGGGGTCAAGATGGTACCGACCTTTTTCTACTGGTACAAAACGAGGCTCTACCTCCCAGTAACGACAGAATTTATCCCAGCAAACCTGCGCATTCGAACCTAGAACAATATTAGGACTATCTACTGATTTTCCAGCACTTTTTCTCGTTGCTTTCCAACGCCATTTCAGCGCCATACCAGCGAGCATACATGCTTCGCTTGAACCGATAGTTGAGGTTCCAAGTGCGTTACCATCTTTCGGTGCCTTCCATAAGCTAGCAAGAATATTCACGCAACGTCGCTCAATCTCGGCCGTTTGCGGATATTCGTCTTTATCGATAAGGTTTTTCTCAAACGTTTCCGTCATTAGCCGCGTTGCTTGGGGTTCCATCCACGTCGTCACAAATGTTGCTAGGTTCATGTGTGCACTTCCGTCCAAATGGAGCTCATCTTTTATCACCTGGTATGCGACATCTGGTGCAATTTCCACTTCAGGCAATTCAAATTTTGGAATGGGCATAGTAAAAAAGCGAGACGCATACGTAGGCGTTAGACTGTCATCAGCCTGCGGATCATTTGCTGCAACTTGCTTATGCATATCTTTATCGTATCAAAAAAGATAATGATATGGAAAATACTGATTTACATTTTGTATGCTATTCAATACTTGCAGCTTTACGCCGATTAATCACAATATCTTGCTCACTTGAATCAAAGCTCTTAAGCAGATGAACGATACAGCTCGCTACATATCTACTATCAATATATTTCTTTCCTGGTTTTGGTCTCGCCATACCAGAAGGTTGCATTGCTCTAGGTGCCACAATATGCACTGGCGCATCCTCGTAATCAGACAGCTCATCACGAAAACTAAGTGCCAAGGCCTGTCTTGCTGCCTGTGAAGCGGCGTACAGTGGCTGACGGGCAAGTGGCTTGAATACCGCCGTCGACGTAACAACTATTGTAGAAGCACCTTTCTTTTTAATCGACGCCATCAATAGGCCTTGCAAGTGAGCAAGCCCAATCACATTTGTATTCATAACGACTTGCGATTCGTTTTCACTAAGGCGATCGAACGTTTCTAGATTAAGTATTCCGGCACAATGAATAATACCTTTAATTGGCATATTCATGGCTAGAATTTGACTTACTGCCTGTTCGGTACTTTGCCAGTCAGACTGATCCATCTTTATCCATTTGAAAAAATCATGATCAATAGACGGATTTCTTCTACTTACTCCCACGACGCTTATATGTAGCTCTGAGCTAAGAAGCTCCTTAACAACTTCACGCCCTAGTCCACTGCTTGCTCCCGTGACAATATACATACTACTCACAGTATACTCCTAGTAAAAAGAAAATTGCTTATTAATAAAATAGGGCTGATAGCGAAACATACTTCCGCTATCAGCCCGAAACTCAGCGAGCTCGCGTGTTGAAACCCTTACCAAACACATACCGCACATCATGAGCCGGCCCCGTATATCTCCGAGGACTAGGCTTATCATGCCCCACTTGCCAGTATGTTACAGGTCCAGAGTGACCCGTCCAGTCTTCATGACCAGTAACCTCCATTCGATCGCCTATCCAGAGGACTGGATTGTAGGATTGATTGAACTCTGCGCTGACACACCTGATAGTAAGATGGTCGTCATCTCGACTGCGCCAATATGCAGCCCCGTCAACCAAACTCTCGCTCGGCGTAAGCACAAAAGATGGCCCAGTCCATCCCTCCAGAATAAATACTGGCGTTGCGATCGAGAAGCCAGTACATTCAGGCTGCACCTCTCTATCAAAAAATTGGAAATAGGTAAGGGCAACGGGAATACCTTCATGTTCGTACGCATATACTTCGGCTGTCCTATCACAAGGCGCAGCTTGGCCAAGGAGACTCGCGAGCCCATGTTCACTCACACTACGGCGTTCAATGCCTTCATAAACACCGCCAGGACTCACTAGCCACTGATTAATGACAATATCATCCGAAGCAAGATTTCTCAACGTCTCAATATAGACTCTAAAGACTTCATCTTGGCTACACTGCATAACAATGCACATATCACCATTTAGCATATAAGCCGTCATAGGGCACTCACCCTCATGATAGACTCGCCAGCCGTAGTTAGCCTCTCTGGCCGTTCGAAACAACTCTTTACAGACATTGTAGAAAGCGTACACGACTAGCCCTTTCTCTAGGAAGGAACAACTATTATACTACCATGTTATTTTAGATGAGCAAGCAGTCTTTACAGATCTTACGATAGGTGTATAATTCTGATTGAAAAAGAGATATCAACGCTCCCGCACCGACCGATGTGCCCGAACGCTATCCCAAATAAGATAGGCGTTTTTTATTTGCCCAAAAGAACGTCAGAAAAGGAGTCATAATGAGCGAACATATTAAACTTGTACTAGAACTCCCTGGAGCCGAGTTACTTGCAGAAGAAAACGAAGAAATGCAAGAAAGATTACATGCTGCAAAAATTGCACGAAAGGGGACTACTGCGGCATTTAAGGAATTTAACCAGAGCCTCAAGCAAGATCCTGAAGCCCTTCTTCATTCACTTGGTCATGCTGCGGCATTAGGTCTTGATGAATTACCTCTTACAATTAAAAAAGTTCTTGATACGACAAACGATGGACGACGAATCGGATTCTCTCCAGAAGCCAACGAGTTCATGTGGGGTAAAATATTTGAAGACCCAAGACATAAAGAACTTCGCCATCGTTATGCCGACCAAGAAAGAGAATGGCGGATTATAGCGAACCAGCGAGACTTAGAAATGGCAAAGGGGGATGAAGCCGATCCTGATGTCCTTGCATATCTCAATAAGGAGACAAAAGATGCACGGGCCATCGCAGATGAACTATCACGCCAGCGTGCAGTCATTTCGCTCGGTGTTATGGTGGCAGAAAATCTTTCTCGCAGCGGTCAATCCACCAATTTCTCGGACTATGTTAGCTCTTTTGAAACACCTGAGTCCCTGGCAGCATAATCTAAAAGCTAAACCTGTTCTCTTGCAGATGTAAAAGATGAGCGCGTTCTTTTGTGAGTTCTCGGTATTCCTTAGCAAGCGTCATAAACTGATTCTTGTCGGCATTACTTAAATCAAATATATGCAGTAGCAATGCATCAATACCATTGGCGACGCTGCGAATGTGCTTCAAGCCAGTATACGTCACTGCGTATTCGTTAATGTGTCTATGACGAAAATCATGCGTAATCTCGTCATATAGCGCAAGTAACGTTGCTGAATTATGCGCTTCTGTTTCCGAAAGTTCTAAAAGTCGTTTTTCATACTGTATACGCAGACTCATTGCCGTAGCAAGATCCCACTTCTGCTCGGCTGAAGCTTTAATGAGTCCATCGTGTAGTCCCGCAAGTTCATTAAGTCGCTCGTGAAGCTCGATAAGACGCTTCATTTCCTTCTTACATACAGTGCGACGTTCTTTTGCTCGTTTTATATACTGCATGCTCCGCGTAGCAATAGAAGTATGAGCATCTATCACCACAATGCGCTCCTTGCAAGCAACTTGACAGTAGGCCTTATAGGTAAAGTAGCGCCGCTCGAGTTCAGCAATTTTTTCATCAGATTGACGCAGTAACCAAGCTGCCGCATTTCGTTGCCTTTTGCCTCCGTTTACGTACAGTGTAGTAATTACCTCGCCAAGTGCCTGCTCTTTTCGTTCGCAAATAAGTACAGTTGCTTTTTGCGCAGCTGCCTCTTGTTCGAGTACCAAATGCTTACTAATATGTTTTCGAAAAGCAGCTTCCGAACGTTTGGTATCGATAGCGTTATGAAGGGGCAATAAATGCGTACGCCACATTAAAAAAACTTTCTGGGCGTTAACGTCTTTTGTTTCAAGTCCGCGTACAATCTGACGATCAGCCCTTCCATACTCATTGCAAGCAGTTTTTGCCGCCGCCCGAAACTTTTCACGGTGAGCCCTTGCATCCGCCGTAAATTGATTCACTAGCTGTTCATAACTATCCATGTTATTTCACCTCAACTTTAGCGTATGAGAACAGCTGTGTCCGTTGCCATTCATGAATAGATGGCACATATTCACGGATTTCACCTTTTATCTTGGCAATACGCACAAGTGCCGGACTATAAGGCGCTAGCGTTTCGTAGTAGGCCGTTTCGGCAGCAGGAGCATTTTTGCGACCAGGATATATATCAAAAAAAGCCTTGCGGCCATACTTTTGAAAGTAGGTGGCATCTCCTAGAGGCGGCAGATACGTTGCCGGCTCAATGCCCATGCTCGTAATAATACGCTTAACATCACGGAATACGAGCGGCTTAGCAGCAACGCAGAATGCGTAAAGTGTATGGCGGTTCGCTTCAAAGATAGTAACGCACGAACCATTTCCCGTAGAGACATTGCTTAGTAGTATTTTCTTGATAGCCAGAGGGGTCTTGAAAGAGTCACGACACACGCGCTCAATTTCAGCAATTTCGGCCACTTCGTAATACGGCATAAGCATACCGTATGTAACTTATAGCAGATTTATGACCTAAAGTCAACTATATTGACAAGGCAATCACTGGAACATAGTATATATAACGTAGTCTTAACCTTCTATACGCGAGGTGATCGTAATGCCAGATGGGATCCTACACAGTGCTGCAGGTCGTCCACGTAGTCAAGGGCACGAGCTCGACGCTGCTCATCTTGTCGCAACGCTTTGCTATTTATTTGGCATAGAGGAGATGAGTATTTCTGAGCTAGATCGCCTCATCGAACGGCGACCAGGAGAAGGTGGCCGTCATTATCTGGCAGCCTTGCTCAAACTCGCTTTTAATCTGTGTATCGTTGACGATTTTGACTATAAGCGAGCACTACGCGAAGGGCTGCCGTACGTCCAACAGTATGACCAGCGTCATGGGCTTAATCCCACAATGGCTACCCCTTCTGAGTACAATGCATGGGCAGTAGATGCGTTGGAACGGGAAGCTCGAATTCAGCAGAGTGGGCCGGGCATCTGCCAGTATCAAATCGTTGACACCTTGACGTCAGAGCATCTTGCCTTTCTCCTTCAGCAAGGTCCTGTCATTGTCTGCGTCGACTGGGACCCGCAAACCTCGACCCACCTACTGGCACTCGCATATATATTCAATCACTCACTTCACGTTTACGAACCCTCTATGGGTGACTACGTGACATCGGTTGATGCATTATGGCAAAGGCGTTCACTGGGAAGTAAACTTGTGCTCGTTCGGCGTTAAGACTTCGGCCGCCACTGTTTGCAAGAATGAACAGTGGCGGCCGCTAACAATGAAATTATCACATTGCACAGCGCTCGGCCTTTCATGTATAGTAAAGTTCGGTCAGATCATATATGTATGCGAGGAGTATGTCATGGAACTGCCGCCTGGAAATTTTGGCGTGTCCAACATTTATCTCGGAAAGCTAGCACAACATTGTTTTGGCTATATCGACGCTCGCAGTCTCTATACGGATGGAACGATGCTTTTCCTTCCTCGTACGGCAATGGTTTCCGCTGAGTGTGACGACGACCCAGGCTGGATGATGAGAATCGAAAATAACAGTACGATTTTTCATGCATATCGAATCATTTTTCTTGGCATTTATCGTATCTGTTGGCAGCTAAATTATATCGATCATCCCGACGGTTCATTTATCCGCATTTCGCACGTACGAACAGTATATAATGATCGAGAGTACGCTGGTTTAGATGTTGGCATTACGGGTCCACAACTTTCTGACCTTCAGATTCACCAGACGGCTTTCATTGACGTTTCAGCGCTTAGGGTGGCAGCCTTAGGGCCTAAGCAGCGCTACTATGCACCCGCAGGAGGTAACTCGCTCGTTTCCAATAGAGCAACACCTACTTCATGGATTGTCAAACGAACACCAGAGGGATTTAAGCTTAGAAGAGGCAAGGATTGGATCGCGCTTCATCTTTCTGACCAGCCCAGCTAGCAAGGCGTATTACTGTGCGTCGCTGCTAGCGGGGCACAGTAATAACTAATCGAATTAACTTTAATA
>CAZTOK010000017.1:19348-27511 GCA_964615445.1 uncultured Candidatus Saccharibacteria bacterium
CATACGGTATAGTATTCGCTTGTGAGTACACGAATCTGGGTCTATCGCCACGGCGAATCCCAAAAGAACCTCGACCCAAACGTTGTGGGAGGCCAAGATAAATTCTCACCTCTTACAGACAAGGGCTACAGACAAGCTAATGATTTAGGCGGTGTCTTGAGTTTACGTCCACCATATAATGCCATGTACACTTCTGAATGTACGCGGGCCATCCAAACCGGCTGGGCAATCAGACAGGCCCTGCCATATGGCATTGAAACGTTCACGATGGACGAGCTCAACGAGTTAAGTCAAGGTTTTTATGAAGGTCAATCACGAACTGGTACTGGTTTTGTAGAAATGATCGATCGCCGTCCCGACGAGAAAATGTTCGGCGGTCAATCAATGTATGAAGTTGGCAATAATATGCGATATGCGCTGACAGTGATCGGCGAAGATCATCCAGGTCAGGATGTTATGATTGTCGGCCACGCTGTTGCTATGAGATGTTTTTTAGCAGACCTTGAAGGATACGACGAAACAGTTATTCAACGCGTATTTAAACAGAAGATCCCTCAGTGTAGCGAAACCGAGATTATGTACGACCAGGGCGTGTTCAACGTAAGAGTAATCGGACGTGAACTCATCCGCCCACGCTAGCTAACGCCTCACCGGGGGAATCATCCTTCCCCGGTGAGGCTTATTTACTCTGAATATATATTGCTTTCATATGCCACACCAAGATCATTATCTGAGCGCGCATATACAATAGACTTTCCTGGCGTTTTTATAACCACTCGCTGTTGAAGAAGCTCATTGGCAATTTGTGGCACAGTTTCCGTAAGCTCTCCAACAGAGCCTGCAAACACAACAGCCGGTTCGTGCCAAAGTTCGCGTCCATACCTTGCCGAAAAAAGATGGCCTCTATCAACTTCAATGGTACTTCCCAGAGGCAACATCCCTTCGACATCTACATAGGAAAGAGGCGGGGAGACATCTTCTTGCTTACCATACCCCGGATCAACACCCATAATGCTAAACCCTAGCCGCATGTTCTTAAATACATTCAGACGCCGGAGCGCACCTAAAAACCTACTGTCAGCACTATTTATCAACCACTCCATACGCAGCATATTATATCGTGACGCCATATCATCAGCGAGTGTACTTACAGCTTCGTATGGCGTTGGTCCATAGGTATAACTCGGATCATCCACAAGATACATTTGCGATACTTCACGACTTTTTCCGTGATCAATCAGTACACCGGCAAGGCCAATCCGCGGGTCACAAGTTCGCCAGGCCGTTTCGGCTAAAAGGCATAATGCATCTTCGCGAAGCATTCGTGTTTGCGGCTCAAGGTCAATTGTCCAAATGTCTTTTTCCCAGAATGTTGGCATACAATTAAAACTTTTGCTTTGAAAGGTAGGACGTCAAAAATAGAGCTTGCTCGTAAATTGTATCCTCAGGAACAGCGGTAAAGCAACGCACTTCTTCGCCATTATCATTTACTGTAAGTTTGCCACCAACGAG
Organism: uncultured Candidatus Saccharibacteria bacterium; assembly: GCA_964615445.1. Taxonomy (GTDB): domain Bacteria; phylum Patescibacteriota; class Saccharimonadia; order Saccharimonadales; family Saccharimonadaceae; genus JALRBM01. Next base: position 20,861 of record CAZTOK010000017.1, read on the forward strand.
AGTGCATTCAAAAGCTAATCCAACCGGCCAACCCCTATATCCTAGCTCATAAAGATGAGGGTATTCAATATATCCAATCAAATTTCCAACAGAAACGTCCAAGCCAAGCTCACCTTTAGCAACTCGTTTTACCGCCTCAATCAGAGGCTCTTTAAAACGGACCGTTCCGCCTGGCACATTCCATTGACCCTTTGCTACACCATGTGGAATCCGTGTCATAACAATGCCTTCTTTGGTTCGAATTACCACTTCAACCGTTAAGCGTGGAACTCTACCGTAAAGGGCATCAAACTCTCTTTTTGAAAGCGGATCTCTTCGCAAACTCCTAAAAAGCTCGATACTTATGAGAATTGTTCCTGTGATTATAAAGAAAAATACCGTCCAAATTGAATACGATAACAATTTAAAATCGCTACCGTAAATGCTTGGATCAACTAATAGAAGAAAAATCAATACAGCGGCACTTATCCAGCAAAACATGGATAAAATAGCCAGTGCGCTAAGTCTTTTGTAGACTTTATATACTACTGTCCGTTTAATTATAAAGTAGAAACCAAGGAGGACCCCCGCGGCCATAATATATAAGCCCAACAAAAAATTAAGACCAGAAAACAAGTACGGCAGCAATACACTAAAAATAGGGCCTACAGTAATAAGAAGCATAACTAGTACATTCTTAATAATCCCCATACGCAGCTGTTTCTTGCCTACTTGATTCATTGAGACTATTGTAGCAAATTTTCGCTTTGAGTCTTATACTAATTGACAAATTATCCCTAATATGGTAATGTCATGATATGAGGATACATTTTATATGCAGAGGCAATGTCCTACGTAGCCTTATTGCAGAAACCTATCTGCGCTCTCTACAACTTCCTAACATTACTACCACCTCTAGTGGTACAAATGTCGATCTATCGAGTACATCTGAACGCGAGTTTTTCGCTAATACTATTGCTTTACTCAAAGCTCACGGTATAGCAAAATATGCAAAGAACACCTCGCACCAACTTACCAAGGAGCGAACGGCTGATCAAGATGTAACTGTTTTCATGAACCAAAGAGTTATTAATGAAGCCGATGCCATCGTCCAGCTTCCCGAAAACACCTTAAATTGGGGTATTGTAGATATTGGCGAGGGATATCGTACTATCGCTAAAGATAGACAACAATATGAGGAAGAAATATTTCAGGAGATAGTTCAAAAAGTTGACGAGCTAGTTAAACAGTTCTGAAAAAACATGTCTGATCTTAAAATTTTAGGTGTAGTCAGAAACAAGATAAACGTTTCTGACTACACCTTTTAGTATATCGCACCCACTATTACCCCAAACAGTACTCTTGAGGTCGCCAATACGGGCATCTCACAGCTACTACTGAATCCCTCAGTCAGATGGCATGAGATGTTCCCATAGTTTAGAATAGAGTTTATGAAATCCATACTTCATAAACATGCAGGTATCTTTAATTATCATCAAAAAGCTATACCTTTTCATTATTGGTCACATCTTTCAGATCAATCCTCAAGCATAGACACTGTTATCTTTCTAGGTTCTGGACAGACAGGCAAGATTACCCAATGGGTAGCTAAAAACGCTCCAATCGGCACCGCGATTGTCGAGGGACTACCTCACAAGGAAGCAGATCGAAGTGCATATGACCTTAAAGAGTTTGCTCGGGATTATACTATTACCGCTCTCTTCCTAGTGCTCAAACGTTATGAGCTTTCCACTATCAATATTGTGGCTGAATCACAAGCTGCGCCGGGTGTAATTTGGGCCAGCCTTGATCACCCGGATAAAGTGAAGAACGTTGCTCTCATTGCGCCTCTTGGATTTACTGCCGACATGCTCGGTGAATCGCCACGACAACGACTGCGTGAATTAAAGAAACGAGCTTTCCTATCAACAATGCAGCGGGCTCAATCTCCACTTTATGATTGGCGAAATGCATACCTAAGCGTACTCATGCTTTACGTAGTGATGTTTGACGCACGCTGGAAAGTATCAGGTCAAAAGTATGCTATTGGTGCATCGCATGATATTCGCGAAGATTGTCGTGAGCTGTCAATCATACTTCATCGTCAAGGTAACAAGTTAGTATTCGTTCTCGGAACAAGGGATAGGCTGTTCCCAGCCCACGAGGTTACGGCATCGATCAACAAGGCAAAAATTCGCTACACGACAGTGGCTTTACTCAAGGCCTCACACGCCTCCCTTGCTATCCGCAACGGTCGCAGTATCCTACGACAAGCACTTGAGTTAATCCGGTAATATAGGCTCATAGAGCGAAGCTAATTTTTTAATAGAGTGCAAAATCTGAAATTCAACTTTTCAAAATATTCCAATAGAGCTAACTGATGAGAATATAACATTTATTAGATGTTTAACAATGTGCAATAATAGTAATCTCTGCATATTCTTTGCTAGCAAGTTCTAAGGGTTTTTCGTCGCGCGGTGTCGCAATCGCTACCTAAAAACGACCATCCTTCTTGACCAATGGCGCGGATGGATTCGAGGAAGAGCTCGAGGTTGACTTCGTAACTATTTACACTGGCGGCTTGCTCTTGTGAGTCTGAGCTTTCGTAACCTGTATTCATTATAATTACTCTCTTATTTTAACCGTCGCGAGCAACCTTCTTTGGTACGGGTTTTGGTTCGGAAAAAAATCAATAATACTCAGCGCATTAAAAACGGCTTCGTCTCCTTTATTAAGTCGAGTGTGCTTTTGTACGGTAACATGTGGTAAGAAGCCTTCTTTTGCATACTCAGGATTGTTTGGCTGCCAACCTCCTTGGTCCAGCATCTTAATCACATCATAATGTAGGCGCATAAGACTATCTGTCTTTCTTAGTCGAGTAACACGTACTTGACCGTCCTTTCCAAATAGTAAGTCATCTTCAGCAACAGATTCAGCCCATGAATGCTCATAGAGCATCCCTGCTAGACGTTCCTGCATAGTAACAACGTCCCAGTTTATTGCAAAAACGTCCGCAACAGTAGAATGTAAGGGCCAATCTTTCCAAAAGAATTCAGTACCTACTTGCATATCTTCAAAAAGCTGAATGATAGCGTATTTTTGAGTAAAGGCTTGCATAGTCTTATCGTACCATGAAGCTCTTACCAGTTATTCAAAGCAAGCTCCCTGTAGTTTGATTCTATAGTAGTAGCCTCAAACTCTCCTTTCGTGAGCGATGTAGGAATATCTTCTTGTTCATCTTGTTGAGAGACACGTTGTTCTTGGTCGTCTAATGTTCCGACGAATGTAAGGATGATTTTACCGTTAGAATGCATAAAGAAGCTCAATTTCTTTAGCTCGACTTGCTTGTAAGCATATAAACTATCATAATGGATCCCGTTCCAGCTGCTCACTTTGAAGCCGGAGCATTGCTAGCTGAGCGACCAGGGTACCTTCTCATTGGAGGATAGAAATGCAAGCACTCACTATGTTCACCCATCGCCCGAATTGGGCGGAAAGTGAGCTTAGTTTTTTGCTAAACCAGACTCTCGTAGGCTTACTCGATCGACAGCTCCAGAGGGCAGGCTTGCTCGGCTGCCAAGCGTTGCAGTGGCAACCCGAGGCTTCGCGCAATGTCGCTACCGACTTTGAGGTAACGATGCGTTTCACACCTGATGTCACAACCGAGCAGGCCGCGCTAGTTGCCGATGGTCTACGCATTGAGATTCAGCAGTTGTTGATCGCGCACGGCGCACTAGCTAGCTTTCGAGTAAACTGTTTCATCAACGTTTATTCTGCTACCGTCGACCAAGACGGTACTGTGAGGGGCAGTAACGACGAAGGCCTCGCTTACTAGCACTCCATGCCAGGAGCCCGGGAGCCAAAAAGGTCCCGGGCTCCTGAAGACACCTTGAAGCTATACACTCAGCCTGACTACTCAGAAATTCCTAATAAATAAGATTACACTTTATTTAAATAATCGAACTGGTTTTACACCTGTTATTTTGAGATAAATTCACCTGGCAGGAGCTCATGAATGGGAATATAACTTTTGATAGGGCGCATTCATTTACAAGGCTATACTCAGTTCTTTTGCTGAACAGTATCACCCCTCTACCATTTCTTAGACGTGTTACTCTGAGCCATTGAAAAACCGCCACGCTCACGACGCATCCAGACGTGAAGCAGTACCGTGCACCACATAGGATAGGGTTGCCACTTTTCAAGCAAATCATCTATTTGTTTATTATTCGGAAGATCTTCAAGCTCATACGCTTGCTGTATTGCAGTTCGAGTATTTATATCCCTTGTGATGTCAGTAACAAGTCCGGCCCCACGATAGAGAATTCCTTCACTATAAAAGGCGCCAACACCACGAAGTTCTAGTAATCTTTCCAGTGCTTCTTCTGGAGGTAGAGATCGAAGATATTCTCGATCTAAAAGACCATCAAGCGCAGCCTTTGCAGCACCGTGGATTCGAAGCATTTTTTCATCATTCAGGCCAGGGAAGGTTGAGATAGTAAGGAGCTTGTGCGGATCCGGAAATGCATAGTACGTTTGCCCATCAATCACGAATGGTTCTCCGTATTCTTTTGCCATGTGTTGCATCATCGTTCGCCGCTGACGAATTGATATCCTATGGCCTATGAGCAGTCCAACAGCTGCTTCAAAGGGAGAATAGAATAAGACGGGGCGCAAGTAATGATACTCTTTCTGAAGGGCGCCAATGAACTCATCGCGTTTGCCAACTTCTTCCCAGGCGCTTCCATCTATATCCAAGGAAAGACAGGCGAGCGCTTGCTGCCAGGCTTTCTCAGCAATCGCCGCTTCGCCGTAAACTAATCCATGTATACGATCTTCTCGTTGGGAAAGTACAACTGCGGCAGAATTGTGCCAACCCTCTATTGGCATGGCCAGGACGATACTATTTCCATTATTTGTAGTAAGCCAGCCGCCAAAAAATTGGCTTTCATACAAAAGATCAAAGGGTCCTGTAGTGTTCATTTCAAATTCATGTGTCATGTTTATTAGTATACCAACTGATCTACCGGTATGCCTTATGCGATGTGGGACAGTATCGTTTCACCGCGTTACGCCGCCTGCGACTATGGCCGACGTTACCGTCTTGTCGCAGAGCCGAAGCCAAACAAACAAAAAGACCAGGGCAGGCCTGAGTCTTTTTGTTTGGCAGGAGTTCGTGGACACTATCGAACTTTTTGTGCCGATATTGAATGCTATACAAAGGCAGATTGAAAGCTACTCAACCTCTTTTCCATCGAGCAAAGACAAAGCGTCTTCATATCACTACAAGCACGCACATTTATGAACTACTTAGTTTACTCAGTGCGTAACCAGCCCTAATCAAGAACAAGGAACAAATAATAAAGAGTACACTACTAACGATCGACATGTCACTTCCAATAGTAGCGGGCAATATAGGTATGACGATAATTATTGCCCAAGCTAAGGAAATACATATGAACCCTAGCTCCAATGCTGTAATAGGAGCTTTATAAAGCGGGTTAGCTAGAGCTTGGACACGACCCATTAGCCATCCTGTAGAAGCCGTAAACACAAAGGTAAAGAGACCACCTATAGAATTGACGCCACTTCTAACACCTAGCATCCACGCCCATGGAAACATCATTAAAAGTACTACCCCCAAAAGAGCAATGGGGATAATGATCCACAGCTTTAAGATAATACTTTTAATACCATAGAGTAGTGCCAATTGCCGAGCACCAAAATACATAACCATGAACGTGACATACGTAATTACTGTGACATACCAGAAACGGCTCCAGGGAACATTTCCGCTGTAGACAAGCGTAAGGATTAAGTTGATAGCCGTGATCACGCTCCCTGCAATAAACGCGTAGCTGAATAATTTGTAAGCCGCCTGGTGCTCAGCAGAAAATTTACGATGAGATGTAAGGAACAGATATGCGCCAATGACATACCCAAACGCAATGGCCATATTAATGCTGAGCCGCAAGCGTATTTCAGTCGGACCGCTTGTGAGTAAAGATATACCAACTGATACCACTAGTTCAGAACAAAGCGCACCGCATAATAACCAGCGTAAACGCCTAATGCGCTTTCGGGCTTCACCGCGTTCATAGAGATGTTGATCTAACGTTTCAGCCGTAAATGAGCGAAGATGCTCCGAGGCAAGGAGATACTGCTTTATGTTATTTTCAATCCTATCCAACACAGCTTCTTCTTCAGGTGTCAGAGCCTCATCCTTAGCGCGAAGCTTCATAAGTTGACGAAGCGGCCTTAAATAGACATCAATTGCTTGAGCATTCGACACTAGCGAAGCAAGATATAAAATCCGATCACTCCGTTCGGTAATAGTGGAGAGAGGTTTTTGCTGCATAGTTCAATTATGAGTATACCGCACAGGGCCAAAAAAGCTTATCCTATTTACTCAAGTTCCCTTCAATAGCACTGGCAAATACTCGGCCATACTCTCATACCACTTGCCACTCGTGTGAAATTGGTCCGAAGAAAGTTTTCCTTTCCAAGGTGATTCAAAGGCATCATCAAAAGGTGCGACTATAAGGCAGGAGCGACTCGTGAGTTCATATACTCCAAGAGAGTTTAGTCTATCTCACTACTCTATGTGCAAAAAATCAAAAATCCAAACCTGATTTACAGATCTGGATACTTGCAATAATTTCATGGCAGGAG
>CAZTOK010000018.1:0-24985 GCA_964615445.1 uncultured Candidatus Saccharibacteria bacterium
TGGTCAAGACCGTGCGTGTGGTGCTGGGCTTACTGGGCACGAACTGGATGGCCGGAGCCCACAGCTAACCGCTGTTAGCTCGGCCGCGAAGCGTGGTGAGTAGCAGGTATACGCCGCTACTCACCACGCAACTAACACAAATCAACATAGGTGCTGCAAAAACCGCAGCACGCATAAACAATGCGTCGTAATAGAGAAGGAATATGCTCGTTTTGCTCTAAATCGCATTGAAGCAGGCTTGCCTTTATTGGCATACGTGCGAACTCCTGCGAAAATTGTCCTGCAACAAAAGAGGAGGTGATGATGAACATTTATAGCAAAAAGAATATGAACGCCGTTGTGTATCTACGGGCTTCGGAGGACCTAGCTCGCGACGGTGTCATTGACCGGCAGCGCAGAGAATGCGAGCGCGTGGCGGCGAGGTATGGATTAACGATTGTGTGCGTGTATGTGGACATCGGGCCGGCAGGCCTGTATCGACAAGGATGCGGCAGCATGAACTGGCTTCATCTCCATCCCCGATCATGGGAAGTTGACGACGTTGAACTGGTCGCCGCCGTGCCTTTCGTTGGCTATTTCTTCAGGGCGGTCCTTCACTGTCGCAGTTGCGGTCGCGTACGCACAACCATGTACCTTGATTCGATCTTGATTCTCAGGCTTGCATACATGGGTGTACGTGATCCCTCATACCAGAAGAAGGCGCTGGAAATAGCTGAGCAGATGCGGATAGATGGGGGAGCGAGCCTGTTTTGAGCGACGCGCGAGACGTGCCCCTAGTATTACACCGTTCGAGTCAAGTTGCCGAAGACGAAGGCGGGTTAGATAAGGCTAGAGAAAGACCGCGGAGTGTGTGGCGTCGGGTGTTGAGGTGCCCGGTGTCGCCATCCGGCTAATGTATAGGCGGAGGGTCAGGATGCAAGTTCCCTGAATTTAAGAGAGATCGTCAACAATTGGCTTCTGCCATGGCATGGAGGCAAATGCTTGGTCAATCACTTCATTTCGCCTCATTGTTACACCGGTACCGGGTTCAAAAATGCTTCCCACAGACCAGTCTTGCCGTTCGGTGTCGTTGACGAACTCCTGTAGAAGCTTGCCCACTGGGCGGCTTGTAACGGTTACCATCTGCTCAAGCTCGAACGCCGACATGATCTTAATGGGATGCGGGCTGGATGGCAGAAGTGCGCGGTATGGGAACGCGTTGATGACGTGAAACTGCTCCATAGTTACTACAAGGCCAATGATCGCTTGATTGTGTGGCACTTGGCTAAAATCTGAGTGTTGATTGCGGATGAGTTCGGCAGTAGTGTTTATCTGGCCAAACGCCTTCTCAAGTCGCTTCTTTAGGTCCTTGACTGCCTGATCGCTGCCTACTCTGACTGCCTCCGTCGGGCGCGTTGACTTGACCTCTACTAGTAGAGTCACGCCGTCGAGTATCACTATCCAATCGACCCCTTCAAGTCGGTTCTTTTTGTGTCGATACTTTATTGCGGGAAGTACCATTGCCTCGTCCAGCAGTCTCAGCTGTCGCCCGATGTAAGCCTCAAAAAGATTGCCGAGATCCTGAGTAAAGGTATCTCCCCACTTCTGGGCGCCCGTGTGGTAGAGCCCGATCGGGCTAACCTTTCTTACAAGAAGGGGCGGCACCGGAATAAGCAGCCTGTCACTGAAGCCGGCTAGTGCTGGGCGAGCCTCCAACGGGTTGAACTGATATCGCCACAAGTCGCGATGCAAGGCGCGATCGGCCTTGGGTTGAAGGGCTTGAAACTGCTCGCGTGTGGCGATGAAGTGACTATGGGCAACCCTGCGAATGGTGTCTGCAGGAAGTTCGTCTCGAATTTTCTCGAAGGCATCTTCGTCGATCTGGCTCATATCAAACGTACCGCCAGTTGCGGGCGCGCCTGCGTAGAAGAGAAAAGAGATGCTGACGTATTCGGTGACTGTGCAGCCGAGTAGGTCGAGGCTCCAGTCAGCTCGGATCACCTGTAGCTCTTTGGTTGGCTCGGTTTGCTCGAATATGGCGATCGAGCGGGCAAGCTCATGGCGAACCAGGTTGTTGTAATCTAGCTGCTGGAACGCCATTCGTAGCATAAATTTTGCAAAGACATCTATGGTCTTTTGTTCAAGCTCTGGATCGGCGATGGCTGAATAAGCCGCGCAGCAGGAGAGCAGATCATTCACCGTGGCTGCTGACCGGTTTTCGTTGCCTGAGTTCACGCTTATGCGAGCGATCTCAGCCAAAGCCCACGGCAAGAACTTTTGGTAAGGGCTTTTCAGCCAGCTTCCCGGCTCCATATAGGTGGAGCCGATATGTGAGATGATCGAGAGGAGGCTGGATGGAGCATGCCTTCGCACTCTCTGTACGAGTTCATCATAGTGGACGCGGCGGTCATACTGATACGGTGGCATTCTGATTCCAGACGTCGTAGCACTTAGAAGTACGGCTTAAGGCGCTCGGCGATGGCGTCAGTCTCCGATAGGGTTGACTCATTGACGTCGTCCCACTCGGTTCCGCCGTCTGGTAGCGTTCCGGCTACATGAAAGTGCACGTGCGGAATTGTCTGGTTTGCGGGCACGCCGTTATTTTGCCAGACGGCAATGCCGCGCGGCTTGTACGCACTAGTAATTGCGCGGGCACCGGCGATGACTGACTGCATCACCTCCGCCGCCTCTTCAGTAGTCAAGTCAAGTAGTGTAGGACGGTGTTCTACTGGCATAATGAGCAAATGGCCGACGCCGCGTTGTTCGCGAGTGACGAGCGTTGCTGTGAGTTCTGTCCTGGTTAGGATCGTGAACGCGCGGACGCCCGCCAAGTAATCGCAAAACGCACAACGCTTTGCCTCTGGGACTTCCAGTGAGGTGCTCATGACGTTCTGAGTGATTTCAGGAAGGCTTGAAGTTCAAGCATGTCCAAGTCTTTGACATCTTGCGGTCGAACGACGATGTTAAGCCGCCTCGCCACCTTCTCCTGTCGTGATGCAAATATATAAGAAAGGGCGATGAAGCGAATGGAGTCCTGGGCGGGGAAATGTTGGGATATGCGTGCCTGTCCGCCTCCGATAACTCCGATTGAGACCAGCTCGCGACCGAAGGCTGCGCCTCAAGGCCCGGGCCAGATTTGACCCTGTTGTTTTTTACACCATATGCAAATTGAACATTTTATACCATAAATAGATTTGACACTCATACGTCGAGCGGAAAGATGGTGTCTACTGTGGGTAAGTTCCGTCACGTCAACGAGTACGGATACACCGAGTATCTCGATTCGCTTCCAGTTCGCGACTGCGGATGCGACATTTGCATCGCGGCTATCAATCGGCAGGCAAATCAGTCATCCGGCGACAATCAGGCTGGACACGCCGGAAGAATCGCAAAAGGAATCGTATCAGCCAGCATCGCGCTTCACGGAGCCGTCGCTCACCCTCAGCAGGACAGCACTACTACCCAGCAGCACTGGGGGCAGTCGTCCGAGATGAGAGAGGGCGAGCGCGAAGGTAGCGATGTCCGCGGAGCAACCCGCGACAAGGGCTACCGCGCTGGCGGTTCCGGTCAGCACTAGTCCATCGTGAATCAAGTTGCCTGCAGTCTCGACATAGAGACTGCAGGCAACCACTTAAATTCAACATGAATAACATGAATAGGATAACAAGAAGAATAATCGGCACACTGATATTATTTGTCGGCGCGGGCATCACCCTTGCTGGCGGCTATATGGCGCTCCATATTACTGAGTTCGGACAACTCTTCGCGTTCGTTCCCCTAATCCTCACCGGTCTCGCCATAGCGCTCGCCGGGTGGAGTGTAGTCACTGGAGAACATATCAGGGATATGTTGCGGTTTCTCTTCACGGGGATACCGTAAGTCGCCCTGCCGACCTCTCGCAGCACCAACCAGCAGCAAGCAAAATTAACCCGGACGACGTAACGCTAAAGGTGGGGGTAATCAGGCAAACTTACCCAGCTGCAAACGTAGCACGTGGGATCATTCGAAGGGCGCCAGATGGATTCGACCATTCCTCAAGCCTTCATCACGGTTCTCATCTTGGTGATCGGGATAAACTGGATGGGCGCTCTTTTTAGGTCACGCCTGGTTCAGTCGCTATGTCTGCCAAACGGACGGATAAGTCGTGCGGATCTTATCCTGAGCAGCCTAGCAACTCTGACGATTTCGGTTACTGTCGCCTTCATCCTCGTTGGTGGATCCTTCCCGAACCTGTCACCATGGCCATCGGTCACTTTTGTCTCGCTTGGGCTTCTCATCTTGGAGATCGTCTTCGTCGTACTTGAAGTCTCAGACTTTCGCAAGCTGTCAAGAAATTCACAGCTTTTGACAGAGTGGCTCGCCGTAACGGCATACCGATCTCTGCCGTCCGGATCTTCCACCAGGCAAAGTCGTCATCTTCTTGCGAGACAAGCGTAGCCGCCAAGAAACCGAGCCATGTCCTGGCGCTGCCAGCGCCCCAGTCCGTGTAAGGTTTTTCGGTTGACTTTAGCGGAGGATTGCTCAGGTCGAAGCGGGTAACAACGAAGTGATCCAGTAGGTGATCCGACAGCTCACTCGCCGTCGAAAAGTCAAGAAGTTCGCTCGGATCTCGTTCGGCACGGCTGTAGACTGATTTGGCAAGCATCGCCATTAGTGGCGTAGCGAGTACCTCGCGCAGCGTCTGTGTACGTGAAATATTTTCTGCGCCTGCTTGGCCTACGACCGGGGTCCAGCGATCTCGAAGACCGCCACTGCGAAGATACTTGGCGACATCGTCAAAGTTCAGGCCGACCATCGCCGGGCGCTGCGTGGCGGCCTACCTCACCTCCCCGAACCACATCCGGCGGCAGATTAACCAAGGCTTCTTCAAGAAGCTCTGGATCGGGGAGGACGGCACTGTCGAGCGCGTCGAGTTCAACGAGCCGTTCCAGACGTTGTTCGACGGCCAGGCGGCTGCCGTGCCCATCGCAACGACGTCTGAGATGGACGGAGAGACGCGAACGTCGGGTCGCGTAGGTGCCACCACTGGCCACCGTCGCACCCTGCGCCAGACGGCGCACACCGTCTCGGTTGTTACTCTCCGTACACAAAACACCACGCACCGTGATATTGTCTATTCGGTGCGTGGTGTGAATGAGATCAACCTGGTAGCAGCGACTGGGATCGAACCAGTGACCTTAGGCTTATGAGTCCTACGCTCTAACCGACTGAGCTACGCTGCCACATTACCCCCGATTGTAGCAAAACAAGGGGATATTTTCTAGGGGTAATTGCTTTTTAAGAATGATTATGACATAAATAGGAGAGCCTCAGTGGAAATAGCGAAGGATGTGCTATGACATGGGATGATGATCCTGCGGTACGTCATGAGTTGGATCTTGCAGCGGCAGGGCTGCTGGGTGAGCTGAAGTTCTATGTGTGGTGGGATGAGCATGACGGGCCTCTTATTGAGAATATCTTTACCAATTTTCGTAGAAAGATGGCCGAAAACGGTTGGGAAAGTCTTTTTGTTGAGCATGTCATCGAAGGTGTACGTGCAATACTCACTAACAACCAAAACTGAGCGGAGCGAAAGATGATCGATGAGACTCGACCGGATCTTCAGCCGATGGATTTCGTTGCATGGTGTCAACGCGTTGGCGTAGGCGAACATGAAGTGGCCTCTACCTGGCAGTCATTTTTAGAGGTTATAAGGGCTGCGTATTTCATAGAGCCTGCTGATCTGAATATTGGTCAGTTTTTGACATTTATCGATGCGCTTCTGGATAGAATGGATAGCAGCGGGCATCGTGTTATGTCAGCGGTGATCGAGAGTATTTGTCAGTTTTTTCCTAGCCTTGGAGTAATGAGGAGTCATGAAGAGCTCGTAGCATTTACTGAGCTCTGTGAAATTGACAAGAAGTTTGCCTCGCAGATGTGGACGGCTTTGCTTCGTGACGGACTTGGCATTTTTTTGGGTTCAAGTGACGCACGAAAGAGTCTCCGTATTCCTCATCTCGTGATTCGCGCGGCCGTGGAGTCTGACACTATGGAATTGCGCCGCATTGGTCCATTACTGGAAAAAGTGCTTTGGCTTTGGATGAAGAGCTTCAAGTTGGACGCCTCCACGCGAGCATACACGTTTGAAGACTTTACTCAAGCGGCACGGGTACAAGGGTTTGATTTTGAGGTAACTATTACCGAAGCGTGGTACACGGTGGTACGTCACTTTCCTCGCCCACCTTCGATTTGGGGAATTGCGATTCGACCAAGTAGTTTTTTCACGATCACTATGGCAATGCCGAACTGCTCTACGTGTGCTAATCTGGGGGAGAATGAGCGACATTTGCTGAGGCTATGGACAATGGCTGTAATTGAATACAGCTAAGTTCTTTGGCGACGTTTCGTTATGTACGTGTAGTATGTAGCGAACGTCGCCTCTTAAATTTTAGCCTCCAAGGCTGTATACTAAAGATATCACGCGATGCACACCGCCGCTAAGGCAAGGCGCCCCTCGCGCTCGATCATTCATTGTCTTCGGATATCTGCTAGAAACGGGAAGATACACGGACAATACATTTGTAAAACGTTTCTCAAAAAATATAATTTTGGGACTTTTGGTGATGAATGACGAAACTTTTTTAAATGAACGAATTGAGGTGATTGCTACGTTTGGCGAAGGATTAAACCTGTGTCGACCGCTTAAATTTAAGCGACCAAATGGCCGCGAAGTAGCTATTACGGAAATTGGCTTGCGACATCCTAGTAGTAAGGGTGCGCGTACTATTCATATGTTTGATGTGACCGACGGCGGGGCGGATTATCGTCTGGAATTCGACACAGAGCGACTAACGTGGCACCTCACGATGGAGGCAGATCACTATGTTGCCTGAAACTTATAATATCGAGCGTCCGCTTATTATGCATATCGATCTTAACTCATGTTTTGCAACTGTAGAGCAGCAAGCCAGACCTATGCTTCGTGGTCGGCCAGTAGCTGTCATGAATCGTCGCACCGAAAATACGGCAATTGTGACAGCGAGCTACGAGGCAAAAGAATGCGGTATAAAAGTAGGTATGAAAGGGTGGGAGGCTAGGAAATTATGCCCCAACCTCGTTATGCTAGAAAGTGACCCGCCAAAGTACCGCTATGTGTATCGCAAGATGCTCGGCATCATGAAGCGTTACTCGGCGCATATTACCATGAAAAGTATTGATGAGGGGATTATTGATTTCCATCATACTACTGAGGTGATTCGTGGGCGTGATTTGGTAGATATCGGGTATGAAATGAAGCAAAATTTGCGGAGCGAGATTGGCTGTGCTATGCGCTGCAATGTAGGTATTGCTCCTAACCGTTTCTTGGCTAAAACCGCTGCGAGTTTGCATAAACCGGATGGTCTTGACGTGATTGATCATACCAATTTGCGGTCTGCCTTAGCCAGCTTGGAACTTACCGACCTTACGGGCATTGCTCGTCGTAACGAGTACCGATTACACAGCGTGGGAATCTATACGCCGCTTGCATTTTTAGATGCGAGCGCCACAACGCTTCATAAAGTAGTATTTAAAAGCGTGGTAGGTAATTGGTGGCACCAGCGGCTGCGTGGCTACGAGGTAGATGATGTAAAGTATGATCTCAAAACAGTAGGTCGGCAATACGTTCTTGAAAGCCATGATTTACCGCGCGAGCTTATCGTAAAGCGGCTACATCATTTGTGTGAGTCGGTTGGTGGTAAATTGCGCTCTCAGGAAAAAGTTGCGCGTGGCGTATTTGTATATGCCAAGACCTATGATCGTCAGTATTGGCACGCGCGTCGTATGTGTGATTTGCCGTTTTTTAGTAATGCGGCTATTTATGCTCAGGCACTACTGCTTTTTGCTGGTGCACCGGGCAGTATTCGTGAAATCGGTGTAAGCTGCTACGAGTTAAGCGATAAAACCAATGACCAACTAAGCTTGTTTGGCGATGAACTCGCTCGTGAGCAGCATATTACTGATGCGATCGATGCTATAAACGAGCGATTTGGTGATCGGACTATTCATGTGGCGGATACCCTTGGTACTGAGAGGCATGTAAAACAAAAAATACCGTTTGGAAGTACACGGTATTTGTAACAGCAAATGGTGATCTAGTGTCCACCTCCGTTCAGTGAACGGAGGTGGACACTAACTACTGGGATATCAGCCTCCGAAGAGACCGTGCAGCAGCGCAACGACGCCGCCGACCCCGAGGATCCATCCTCCCCATGTCAACAGGAAGGAGTCGCCCTCGAAAAGCTTCTCGTTGAAAAGGAACATCACTGCGGCCAAGAGCACAAGGACGATCCCGGCGACGACCAGGCCCCAAGGGGGCAGCGTTTCCAGGATGCCCGGGGTGGTGTGGTCCGCGACAGTGAACATGGCACTCTCCCTCGTAGTCGATCTCAGATAGTGATCTTTAACAATTCCAACATATTTATTTTGAAAGTCAATACCCTACCTTTGATTGATGTATTATATAAAATGTACTGCTACGTAGAGACGAGAGGGCTATCATGCTTCGTCCTTTTGAAAGTGCCGAGGAAATGGTACAGACACTCCAAGCGGCAAGAGTTGTTTCTTCTGATGATTCAACCGTGCTTAGTCATTTAGCTGAGCAGTTTGAACAAATGAGGATGGATCCTAACGGTCTGGGCTACTGGATCACTAAGGGATTTTGGAGTTATGCCGTAGAGGTATATGGAGGGGTGGATCAAGAAAGTGGCGACTCAGCATCTGGTAATGGCAATACCTTGCCTCAGTCGACTGCGTTTTACAAGCAGTTAATTACTACGTATGGATCGGGAGTTGTCCAAACAATTGTTGCGGATGAGTTTCGGGAAACAGTCATGAGTTATCTGAATACAGTGGTGGAACGACTCTCTTAAATACAAGTTGCTACTGCACCCTGCGCTAGGTGGGTGCAGTAGCAACTAATTAAATACGTATATACTAGAAGTATGCAGTTACTAGAAGGAGTGGGAAAAAGACCAAAGAAAGAACATGGTTTTACGATCATCGAACTGCTTATTGTTATTGTCATTTTAGGAATTTTAGCAACATTGGTTATCTTGTCGTATAACGGGGTACAGGAGCGAGCGCGAAATGCACGTATACAAAGCGACCTGAAGTCGACCCAAGAGTTAGTTGAAACATACTACGCGCAGCACGGCTCGTATCCACAGACAACGACCAACCCAAAAAGCAATTGGCATGCAGCGGATGTTCGTACTGATGCGAACTGCCTGAATGGGACAGGCCAAACAGATTGGATTCCAGGCGTTGGGTCACTGCCTCAAAGTACTTCTAGTAATAACGGGGGTGTTAATGGAACGTATGGCTGTTATTTATATGTAAGTAATGGCAACGAATACGTTATTTCCGCATGGAATACGTTAAGTACACCACAAACTACTACAATGTATCGTCGACTTGGTTTTCGTGAGTTTCAAACCAATAATTCAACACAGTTTTATACCTGTAACAGTAACACCGTAGGCGGTGCGACAGGTGGGTATGATATTACGCAGGATTATTACAAGCATTCTTATACATTATCGAATATAACTGACTGTGATGAGACGCCACCTCCTGGGGCGTAGTCGTAGTAGTACCATAGGATGCTTATCTTTCTTGACAGAAATCACACACCTTTTTAAGGTATAAAGCGTACTATTGTTGAGAGTATGAGAGGGTGTTTATGCTCCGCTCTTTTGCTACTGTCGAGGACATGATTCGGGCGCTTGAGGAAGCGGCTATTATACCCGCTGAAGGGCTATCCTATAACCCGAGAGAGTTAAATGACTATTTTGCGTATTTCTATGAACTAATGAAGCGTGAAGAAAGTCCGGGTGCTCTGAGTTTTTGGTTTGCGACGTGCTTTTGGAACTATGCTAAGAAAGTATATGAAACGACTGATCAGGAATTAAAAACTGAACAATCCTTAAGCGTGTCTACATACTATCGGGAAATGATCGTCACATACGGCTCCTCAATCGTACAGGTACTTGTTGAAGAGGAATACCAAGATGAAGTAGTGCAGCAACTCGAACGCCTAGCGGAAAGATCTTTCTAGCAAGTTGTGCAAGCCATTACTATACTCAGTGTAGTAATGGCTTGCTAAAATCAGAGTATACTAACAACATGAATAAGAAAGTTTTGCTGCTTTTTGCCCTTATTTTTAGCACGATTGGCGCCTATGTGCCGGTGCTGTTTGGTGATGATTTACTTGATGCGTGGAGCATAGTAGGTGGGCTTGTTGGCGGACTTTTAGGTGTTTGGCTAGGCGTGTTTGCCTTGAGACGTTGGGGATAATGACGTATCTTGTTGCGGTAAGTGGCGGAATAGATTCGGTGGTGTTGCTTGATATGCTTGTACACGAAGGCAAGCATGATTTGATTGTGGCTCATTTTGATCATGGCATTCGATCAGACTCGGCCGAGGATGCTCGATTTGTTGAAGGACTAGCTAAAGAATATAACCTACCGTTCATTGGAAAGCGAGAAGAGCTTGGCGAGAAAGCAAGTGAGGAGCTAGCACGTACTCGTCGTTATGCTTTTTTACGTGAAGCAGCGGCGAGCCACCGTGCTAGTCTTGTGACGGCACATCATGCGGATGATCTTATTGAAACCATTGCTATTAATATAGTACGCGGCACGGGCTGGCGTGGCCTTGCGGTACTTGACGCGCCGGATATTGAACGACCACTGCTTTCGTTTTATAAACAAGAACTGCGTGCCTATGCGTGCGATCATCGACTGGAGTGGGTGGAGGATAGCACCAATGCGACCGAGAATTATCTCCGTAATCGGGTTCGTAAACAAACCTCGCGGCTTGCTAAAGATCAGAAACGCGAGCTTATAGAGCTATGGAAACGGCAAAAAAGGGTCAAGCGAACGATTGAAAAAGAAGTGAATAAGGTTATAAAGAATGGCAAGGCCTCGTCTCGCTATTTTCTAACGCATATTGATACGCTTTCGGCTACTGAAATATTTCGCAGTATTCTTATGATGACAGGTGGTAATGGGGCGACGCGTCCGCAGCTAGAACGGGCTCTTCTGGCAATAAAAACCGCCAAACCAGGCACAAAATTTGAACTTGGCAGGGGAATGACGCTTGAATTTAGCACCCGTTTGGTTGTTGTGAAAACACCTTGAGCAATGCTACACTACTTAGAGTGGGATTTTCTTATACGAATACGACCTAGGAAGGAAAAGATACATTTTTTATGGCAACAAAACAACCATCACCAAGAGGTAAGATGAGCAATACTATTCGGCTCAGCCTTTTTTGGGCTATTTTAGTTTTTATTGTGCTCGTGGGCATTGCAGTAGCGTCGCCACATAACGACCTTAAGAGCGTCTCATTTTCAGATGTGATTAATAGGGCAAACCAGGGCCAAATTGCTAAGCTTGAAATTCAAGGCAACGACATTAAAGTGACACCAAAAGGTCAGTCACAACCAACTGAAAAAACGGTAAAAGACCAAGCCAGCAGTATCTATGAGCAAGGCTTGCAGCAGGGTAAAACCGAAGTTGATATTAGCGAACCATCGGAGATGGGCACAACGCTGTGGAACTTGGCTATTATTATTGTGCCTGTGGTGCTAATTGCCGGTTTCTTTATGTTGATGATGCGCCAAGCTCAGGGGCAAAATAACCAAGCGCTTGGCTTTGGAAAGTCAAAAGCGCGCCTCTACGGCATCGATAAAGAGAAGGTAGTATTTAACGACATTGCTGGTAATGATTCTGCCAAGCAAGACCTTGAAGAAGTTGTTGACTTCTTGAAGCATCCGAAAAAGTACGAGCAACTTGGCGCGAAAATTCCTAAGGGTGTATTACTAGTCGGTAATCCAGGTACCGGTAAAACTATGCTTGCAAGGGCAGTGGCGGGGGAGGCAAATGTGCCATTCTTCTCGATTTCTGGTTCGGAATTCGTAGAGATGTTTGTAGGTGTTGGTGCTAGTCGTGTACGTGACCTGTTTGCCAAGGCTAAAAAGAATGCGCCAGCCATCATTTTTATTGACGAAATTGACGCCGTTGGTCGTAAGCGTGGTTCAGGTATGGGCGGTGGCCACGACGAGCGCGAGCAGACGCTGAACCAGATTCTGGTCGAAATGGACGGATTTGAAACCGGTACAAATGTAATTGTGCTTGCCGCGACCAACCGTGCTGATGTGCTCGACCCTGCCCTGCTCCGCCCTGGCCGCTTTGATCGTCGCACTAATATTATGTTGCCAGAGCGTCGTGACCGTGAAGCGATCTTGAAAGTTCACTTTAAAAATAAACCAACTGATGCAGGTGTTAATCTTGATGCGCTTGCAGCTAAAACTGCCGGTTCGTCTGGCGCTGATCTAGCTAATATTGCGAATGAGGCGGCAATTATCGCTGCTCGCCGTAACTCAAAAACGATTAGTAATGCTGACCTAACTGAAGCGTTTGAAAAAGTTGCTATTGGTCCAGAGCGCAAAACTAAGGTGATGAATGATGCCGAAAAGCGTATGACCGCTTACCACGAAGCTGGACACGCGATTGTTGGCCATGTCTTACCTGATAGCGACCCTGTTCACAAGGTAACGATTATCCCTCGTGGCGGGACAGGTGGTGTGACATGGTTCTTGCCACCAGAAGATAGAAGTTACACAAATGTGTACGAGTTCAAAGATATCTTAGCACGTGCTCTCGGTGGTCGTGTTGCCGAGAAAATTAAGTACGGTGACGACGGTATTACTACCGGTGCTGGCTCTGACCTTCGTAAGGCCACTGAAATTGCCCGCGATATGATCATTGAACAAGGTATGGGATCAAAGCTGCGTGATCAAGTCTTCCATGAAGATAACGGCGGTATGATGTTTGATCGCATGACGCATGAACGACCATACAGCGATGACACGGCTAAAGAAATTGATAAGGAAGTTGAAGCGCTTATTCGTGAAGCAGCTCATCGTGCCGAACTCGTATTGGAGCATAATCCTGAAGCGCTTGAGCGTATGGCAGACGCCTTAGTAAAAGAAGAAACGCTTGAAGAAGAAGAAGTTGCCAAACTACTTAATGGCACAAAAATTCCAACTGAGGCAAAGCTTCATTAAAGGGTAATAAATGGGCCGAGTACGAAGTGTCGTTGCTAAAGCGAATATGAAAGTAACGATCCAGTTAGCGGCGACGCTGCTAGCCGGATCGCTGCTAATTTCGAGCGCACTCGGCCTATTCCGTGATCGTCTTCTCAACGCTGCCTTCCTCGACGCTTATCCGGTTAGTATTGACGCTTACACCGTCGCCTTTACCATCCCTGACTTCATGTTTTTTATCTTAGTGTCTGGTGCACTGAGCGTCACGTTTATTCCGGTATTTAATCAACGGCTTTCTACCGGTAACAAAAAATCTGCTTGGGAACTCTCTACCAGCCTCATTAACTTTATGGCTATTCTCACACTCATTGCGAGTGTGCTTATCATTATTTTTGCAGAGCCGTTAGTACGGTACGTAGTGGGACCAGGGTTAGACGAATCAGGAAGAAGCTTAGCTATTAGTATGATGCGAGTTATCGCAGTGAACCCATTTTTGTTTGCCGTTGCAACGGTGATTGCCAGCATGCAACAGGCAGTAGGACGATTTACCTTTTATGCGCTCGCTCCTACCATTTACAATATAGGAATTATTATTGGCATCTTGTTCTTTACTAACGGCATTACTATCTTTGGCTGGCAAGTGTTTGGTGGGGGAATTATGGGTGTAGCGCTTGGAGTAGTACTAGGCTCAATTCTACAGCTGATAGTGAGCTCGATTGGGCTGCTAGGGCTTGGGTTTGATTACCAGTTTAAGATTTTTTGGAAAAATAAAGGATTCCGACGAGTGCTACGCATCCTCCCTGCCCGCTCGCTTGACCAAGGGGCAGATTATTTAAACAGTATTGTTGAAACCAACTTAGCTTCCCGCATGGTAGATGGTACAGTACGTGCTTACCAGCAGGCAACCACACTCCATATGGTACCAATTAACCTTATTGGTGTGGCTATTAGCACGGCCGCGTTTCCAAAAATGGCTGAGCGGTTAAATCAGGGACGACCAGATCTTTTTAAGAGTGAGCTTCAGGCTGTACTGCGAGTGATTATTTGGCTTGCGCTACCGGTTGCAACCATCACCTTCTTCGCCCGTGGATACCTGGTGAGCTTTGTAAAAAACGGTGGTTATCCACTTATTTCAGAGCTACTTGGTGCACTGGCAGTAGCAATCCTTTTCCGCTCTATTTATCACATCTCAGCGCGCAGTTTTTATGCACAGCAGGATACTAAGACGCCACTGTACATTTCATTGTTTGCTATTGGGCTCAATATCGTGCTTGCGGTATGGTTTACGATGAAGCTTGGTATGGGAGCGTATGGCCTTGCATGGGCGCAGTCGATTGTAGCATTGGTAGAAGTAGCAATTTTATTTATAGTCATGTCGGTGCGCATTAAAGGATTATTTGATCTTAAATTTGTGCGAGCGGTTACGCGCATGATGATTGCCACGGCTATTACCGGTATCATCAGCTACATTACCGTGCAGTTGTTTCAGCTTGGTGCGAACGATCAGAGCTTCCTGGCGACCTTCCCGAAGTTTGCAGTCATTGTAGCGATAAGCGCCACCGCCTACCTTGTTTTAAGTCGATTACTTAACCTTACGGAAGTAAACCCAGTTCTCGCTAAGTTACGCTCCTTTCTAGGAAGTTTAAATCTGAACAAGCATTAGTATTGATAAATATAAAGAATATTATAGTTGTTGCTTGACCAAGATCAAGATCTAGATCTAGGAGCACTCCAAGCTATATTTACGCAGTCAGAGGTAATTCCTTTCAGAAGATGATATAATGACCTCTGACGTATGAATCAGACCTCTATTCGAAATTTTTGTATTATTGCCCACATTGATCATGGCAAGTCAACACTTGCTGACCGCATGATGGAGCTGACGGGTACAGTCGAAAAGCGCGATATGAAATCGCAGCTACTTGATAGTATGGAGCTTGAACGCGAAAAAGGTATTACTATTAAGCTTGCGCCTGTGCAAATGAAGTATAAGGACCATACTCTTAACCTTATTGACACGCCAGGCCATGTGGATTTTAGCTACGAAGTGTCACGGAGCCTCGCTGCCTGCGAAGGGGCCATTTTGGTAGTCGATGCGAGTCAGGGAATTCAAGCGCAAACACTTGCTAATGTATATCTCGCTCTTGCAGCTGACCTAACGATTATTCCGGTTTTAAACAAAATTGATCTCCCTGCTGCTGACGTACCACGTGTCTCGGCTGAAATTATTAATCTGCTTGGTTGCAGTGAAGATGACATCTTAAAGATTAGTGCAAAAACGGGTGAAGGTGTGTCGGAAGTGCTTGATGCGGTGATTGATAGAATTGCGTCGCCACAGGGTGAAGCAGTGGCGCCCACCCGAGCACTTATTTTTGATAGTTATTACGATGAATATCGTGGGGTCATTCTGTATGTACGCGTAGTCGATGGGAAGATTCCAAAAAATGCAAATATTCGAATGCTAGCAACAAATGCTAAAGGCTTAGCACTTGAAGTTGGAGCACTTACGCCAAAAATGACCCCATTTGAGTCGCTCGAAACCGGAGAAATTGGCTATATCGTCACGAATCTAAAAACGACGCGTGAAGCCAAAGTGGGTGATACTGTTACTTTATCAGCCTCCGTTGCTGTCGCCATCGCCGCCCATAGTGCACCTCCTTCTAGTAATACGATTATAACACCGCTTCCGGGCTATAAAAACGTTCAACCATTTGTGTATGCCGGCTTCTTCCCTGTTTCAAATGAAGATTACGCCGACCTTAAGGAAGCGGTAGAGAAACTTAGTTTAAGCGATTCAGCTTTGCAGTTTGAGCCGGAAAACTCACCAATCCTAGGTTTCGGTATTCGTATTGGCTTCCTCGGACTTCTCCATATGGATATTATTCGTGAGCGTCTCGAGCGTGAATATGATCTCGATCTGATTGTTACTAACCCCTCGACTGATTATCAAGTGACTCTTACGAGTGGTGAAGAGCTTGATATTAAGTCGGCAAGCGATCTACCAGATGTTTCAAAGGTAGGTGAAATTCGTGAGCCGTGGATTAATGGGGAAATTGTTGTGCCACGTGATTACATTGGAAGCGTTATTCAGCTTATTTCCTCAAAGCGAGGCCTGCAAAAAAACCTTAGCTACATTGATGAAAGAGCTCTTATTAGCTTTGAGGCACCGCTCGCAAATCTCCTAACTGATTTTTATGACCAGCTCAAGTCAGTTACGAGTGGCTATGGCAGCTTTAACTATGAGCTCGATACGTATCGTGCCGAAGATTTAGTCAAAATAGATTTTTACGTTGCAGGTGATATGATCGATGCATTAAGTCTCATGGCGCACCGCAGCGAGGCGCAGCATTTAGGCAGGGAAATTGTCGATAAGTTAAAGGAAGTCATTCCTCGCCAGAACTTCCAGGTAAGTCTACAGGCAGCCATTGGTGGTAAGTTTATTGCTCGAGCTGATCTTTCGGCTTATCGAAAAGACGTAACAACAGGCCTGTATGGTGGTGACGTATCACGTAAAAAGAAGGTGCTCGCTAAACAGAAAAAAGGAAAAGCTCGCATGAAACGGTTTGGTAAAGTAGACATTCCATCAGATGCGTTTATGGTACTCCTCAAAAAATAGTCCTATTGTTATTTAAATTGATAACGGTTACTATAAAAGTACTAGTAAAAGAGAGGGAAATAACATGGTAGGTAAACAGTTTGCAGAAATTTTGGGCTTAGGTACCCCTGAGCTCATCATCATTCTGGTGATCTTGCTTCTCCTATTTGGAGGAAGTAAGCTTCCACAGCTTGCAAAAAGTCTTGGTTCATCAATGAAAGAACTACGTAAGGGCATGCAAGATGGCGATGCAGACAAAAAACAGCAGGCAAACCGTCAAAACACCGAAGAAAAAGCCTAAACAGCTAGCGTCAGAATCGAAAATAACCAGTTTTTCCGACCACATAGGTGAGCTCCGTCGGCGTATCTTCATTGTCGCCTTACTCTTTATCATTGCCTCGGGCCTCGCTTACAATTACAATGATTTCTTTGTAAAGTTGATCATGCAACCCCTTAACGGGCAAAAGCTGATCTATCTTACGCCAGGGGGTGGGTTTAACTTTATTTTTCAGATTTCACTTTACGTTGGTCTGCTTGTAGCGGCTCCCGCTTTAATGTACCAATTATACGGGTTTATTAAGCCTGCCCTTCCCTCTCGGGCACGTCGCTCGGCTATTAAAGTGGTAAGTGCCGCCTTTCTTTTAATGGTATGCGGTGTGTGTTTTGGCTACTTCGTCGCAATTCCTTCGGCATTAAAATTTCTCTCAACATTTGCTGGTACGGATGTAATTCCAAATCTCACAGCTGATTCATATCTTGGCTTTTTCCTTGCATATATAGCCGGACTAGGTGTACTGTTCGAGCTGCCATTGCTACTTCTTTTTATTCATTGGATCCATCCCATGACGCCGAAAGGACTTTTAAAGACTGAACGTTTTGTCATACTTTTTGCGTTTATTATCGCTGCCCTTATCACTCCTACGCCCGATGCATTCAACCAATCAATGATTGCCGTACCTTTGATCCTTATTTACCAAGGTGGAGTTATTACTGTATGGCTTGCTATTCGCCGCGAACGCAAAAGAGAAAAACAACCAGTAGTTCAAGAAATGGTATCTAATGAACGCTCTACTGTGAATATCCTAAAACCATTACCTGTCCCTGTACCCGTTGAGCCAGAGAGAGAAATGCCAGTATTCAATAAAGTGGCAAAAATTGGCCCTGTTCGTCGCAGTATGGACGGTTTTTCTCGATCGCCGCGTGGAGCTGTGACTGTGCCGCCCCGTCGTGTGTCACCGCCTCAGACAACTCCTAAACGTCCGGCTCAAGTGAACGGAACGACGTATCGCCGCCTTGGTATTGATGGGTTTCCTCTCCCTAATAATTAATGCTTGAAATGAAAAGCCACCCGGTGAAGTCATAGCAAGTGCTACGACTTCACCGGGTGTTTGACTCACCGACTAGTTGTCGGCTCAGCCTTCGGACTGCTCCTTGCGGAGCGTCCACAGGAAGGCGAGCAGCCCGATCACCAACGGTGCAACAATGTACAACCAGTTGGGATACGGGATGTACGTGCGGCCGGGGATCGGCCCTGTGGTGGAGGTCTCGTCGAGGGTGAAGAAGCCGGCCATGAGGCCAACAACCTCGAAGGTCACCATGCCGACGAGCCAGAACAAGCCGTTGATCAGCGCGCTCTTCATGACTGTACCTCAATCTACTCAGTGATCTTGTCGAAAACCTTATTCTAATAATAACATAAAATTACATTTTTGTAAATAATAAAAATGTATATGCTTCAGTTTCAGAGGGGATAGGGAGAAATAATCAATATTGACAATCCTATGAAAGCCTCTATACAATAAAGCTATAAGCGTATTTATACGAGGAAAAACAAACATGAATATACAAGAAGACGTACAGGCTCTCTTGCAGAAAGAGATGGACCGTAAAGAATTTATTAAGCATGTTGGTATCGGGTTTGCGGCTATTATTGGTCTCACCGCAATACTCAAGACAATTAACAGCATGAGTGGCAATAACAAAAAACAGCTCGGCTATAGTGGTGGCGCATACGGTGGTGATGCTAACTCTGTTTCGCCGACAATCAAACGCGGCTAGCTTTTTTCGTCAAGTGCTCGCACGAATAAACGCGCTAAGATACTTTCAAGTACCTCATGTCTGTCGGCGTCGCTGTTTACCTCTATAAGTAGTCCCATTTTGCGGTATATGTCAATGACAGGTTGGGTCTTAGTATTAAATTCCTCAATCCGGGTGTCAAGCACATGCTCGGCATCATCAGCGCGTTCACCTCGATCGTTATTTTCTTGTGATGCTTTGAATCGAGTATGTACCATATCTTCGGCAAGGTGGAGGTAGATAGCAGCCTTAATTGGGTGACTGCTCGCCGCGCTAGCCTTTAAAATACCCTGTTCTTCGCCGATCCAACGACCTACAGAGCTAAGAATAAGTGGTCGATTCTCAAATTCAGGCCTTGCAAGGTAGGGTGTTACTGTTTCAAGGAATTTGTCCGGTGGAAAAAGCTTGCCTGCGTCTAGGTTTCGTCGGAGTTCTTCGGACATAGTAATACTGCGAAGAATCTCACCCCCACTAATAAGTGGCGCGTCAAAAAATTCTGCAAGCATTCGTCCATGAGTATCTTTGCCCGAAAAGGGAAGCCCAAAAATATTGATAGAGCCGCTACCGAGCCATGATGAAATAGTAGAAAGTTGGGTTGAAGAAAAAGTCTCTGCCATACATAGAGTATATAGAGGAGAAGTGGCTAGGGCAACACTATATTGACTAAAGTTATATTTAGTTATATAATATTAATTTATGAGTGAACATTTTACGAAGGTGCAAAGAAGGATAGGTTTAGGTCTTGCCTCAGCTATGCTTATTGGTGGAGGAATTGAGGGTGTTAACTGGCTTCTCCAGATACACCTACCTTTCAAAATGGATCAGAAATAAGTCAAATCTTTGCCGATAAACTGCACTACTGGACCACTGCTCGTCATTTAGGCGCTCTAGCCAGTAGTAAATTGATAAAAGTGGGCGAGGGTGGCGACGTTGATAGTTATACGTGTCCAGGAAGACCGGGCACAGCGCAGCCAGATAATGACGTAATGAGTGGGTATAGCGTCTCGGAGGTATGTTTAGCGACAGAGACGGTTGTAATCACTCCAGCAGATCTTACAACGGGTCCAGGAGGTCTCGACTTTATAATAGGACATGAAATAGGTCATAGAGTTGGCCAAGTAGAAAAGCAATTGGATAATTGGGACAATTCACGTTCTAATCAAGGACTTGCCTCTGAACAGAGTGCTACTTGCTATGCAGGCATGGAAATAAAGGCAGATTCTCCATCGGCCATTGAAAAGGTTTCCAGATCGCTACGCGTTGATACTGCGGTAGATCCTATACATGGTTCAGGCGATCAACAGGCTGATGCATTTATTCAAGGTACTCAAGCGACCGACTTGGGTGCATGTAGCGTTGAACATTTTCTGGGTAAGTAATTTCAAAAAGCAAGCTTGGCACTCGATTGCAAAGAGTGCCAAAACGCGTTAAAATGAAACCATGACCGAACGTCAACTTGCTATCTTGACTGCTATTGTTGAACAATACGCGGAAATTGCCACTCCCGTGGGAAGTGTCTTGCTTGCTAAGTTGTTTGGAGTGTCAAGCGCTACTATTCGTAGCGAAATGGCCCGACTAGAAGAGATGGGACTTATTATGCAGCCGCACACTAGTGCTGGCCGTATTCCTACTGACCAAGGGTATAGGCTATATGTTAATAGTATCACTGAGGCGCAGAACTATGATCTTACCGAGCTCGATCGCAGTGCGAGAGCGATTGAAGCCCGGGTGGCTACTCATGGCGATTCAGCGACGCGTGCAATTCGTAGTGCCGTCGATAGTCTGGTAGATTTGACCCATAATCTTGGTCTTGCGACCATCGGTGACCAGCTATACATGAGTGGTATGGGTAATCTTTTTAGCCAACCAGAATTTATGCAGGGCAATCATACTCAAGCAGTAGCGCGCCTACTTGACAACCTTGAGCCATGGCTGCATGAGGCGGCACCTAATGAACCTCTAAATGTCTATATTGGATCGGAAAATCCTATTGGTAAAACAAGCGGCGCAAGTCTTATTATTAGTCGTTTTCGCTCGCCATATTCGGATAGAAGTTATATCGGTGTGCTTGGGCCAACTCGGCAAAGTTATAGTAAAGTAATGCGGCTCGTGCGTCACGCTGGCGCCATGCTTGAGGAGGTATTATAAATGACGAAATCAAAGAAAGATGACGCATTGCAACAACAAATTGACGAACTAACACTCGATCTTCAGCGGACTCGTGCTGATTTTGAAAACTATCGAAAACGAGTTGAAAGTGAAAAGGCGGGTGCGCGTGAAGCGGGACAAGCAAGTGCAATTCTTAAACTTTTGCCCATTATTGACACGATTGAACGTGCAATAAACCATACGCCTGAAGAGCTCAAGGATAACAAATGGGCTATGGGGATTACAGGTCTTGTTAAAAACCTTGAAAAGGCACTTGAAAACCTTAACCTTAAACGTATTGATGCTACAAAAGGAAGCGAGTTTAATCCTGAGCTCCATGAAGCAATTCAGTTTGATGAAGATGCGACCGGTGAAAAAGAGGTCATCGAAGAGGAACTTCAAGCAGGCTACACATTAAACGGCCATGTTATTCGCCATGCAATGGTAAAAGTAACGCGTTTGTAGGCAGGATTTATAATACAAAAGAGGTGACATAGCTTTGGGCAAATCATCTCTAAATATACTTTGATGTCGCTACCTCTTTATAATTTGATAGCGTCAGTCGTATAATTGTCTGATTTTATGATATTATATCTAACCGAGCTCTTCGATTTCATCCGTCACTATGGATTGGAGTGTTATGAGGAAAGCGACGACGGTCATCGTAGCGGTCATTGCGCTAGCGGTAACTGGTTGTAGTGGTCAAGGTGTTGTGGGGTTTGCAAGTCAACCGACAACCAGCTCAGTTGCTACGGCATGTCAAGAACCTAAACCGGAGCCAACTGATGCTCCGACTACGTTTTTGACACCCGAGCAAGAAAAGCTTGCCTTTGAGTACTACAGGTCCACTGATCGGATCGCTAAACTAGAGAATTTGTTGCAGACTCTAGGAAATCGACTTGTGTCTGACATGCTCAATGGCAATATTCCATCGACTACGTACGACATGTCTCGTAGAAAGAGTGCCCCGGCTGATGGGTATGGCATTCTTAATTCTGCACCTGATGTTTCTGGTCATGTGGTCGTTCGGGCAACAGTTAAGTTTGTTGATGGCAAAATTGACCCAAGAAGTCTAGTTGGTCTGACAATTGACACAGCGACTACCGAAAAGGTTGACGGCGTGCATTATGCCATCGACACGTTGGCGCTGGACTGCCATGGTCGTCCAGTTAACAATGGTCCATCGGCTGGTAGCTGGGTAGTTACGAATCTTACGCGTGGTGATTTTATGGCCCTAATGACTGGCAATATCCTCGCTAACCCGAACATGCCACTAGATCCAAGCAAGACGTACGTGGTTACGGGATTGCATGGGCCTTGTAGTGTAAATGAGATCAAGGCCAAGGATGACGCATTCATTCGTGAAGTAAACGGACTTTCGTTGAATAGCTCTAGCTGGCATTAACTAGCTCGCCGAGGCCCCGAAAGAAGGGGCCTCGGCAAGAACCAGAGTGTTTAAATTTCTTTAAGCATTGTGGTTCTTAATATATTGCTCTTTTGTATATAGAAGGTTACGATAATTATTTAAAGATGATATAGTACTACTATGTATTACAACATGTCACAAATTAAGCATATAGCCGCAGGCAGAGGTCTTGGCGGCAGTGCTTTACGCGTGGCGTAGCTTATATCTTAAAACTTTTTTGTGACATAAGATAGGCCGCCGAAATGAGGCGGTTTCTCTTATCCTTTTCGGCGATCTATCTGGTTTCATAAAAGTGAAACCGTAAAAGAAAGGAGGTCCTTTTATGGCTTTTGGACCAATTATGCAGCTCACAGTAAATGAGCTGGCTATTGAACTTGCACCGCTCACTAAAGAGAATGTAAGTGAATTTGTATCGCCGGGCATGCAGCATGCGAGCATTACAAAGTACTTGCACCGTCGTACGGCGCCTGTGCTTGAAGATGAAATAGATTGGTATGAAAAAACACGGACCGACAGCACTACGCTTGTATGGGGCATTTATGTGATCGAAAAAAACGAGCGAGTTCTTATTGGCAATACGTCGCTTACAGATATAACGTTTGAGCATACTATTCAATCGATAAGTGGGTCGATGATTTTTCGTAAGGAATATTGGGGAAAGGGTATTGCTAGTGCTATTCATAAAGCACGAACTTGGTATGTATTTGCGCAACTTGGCCATACGCGTATTAAATCGGCAGTCGTCCATGGAAATGCTGCGAGTAAAAAAGCGCTTGAAAAGTCAGGCTATACGGTTGTGTCTATCGAGCGCAATACTGTTTTCGTTGATGGTAAGCTGCGACATCAAGATAATTTGGAATGTCTGAATCCCAGTGAGGCCACTTGGCGATTGTGGTGGGGTGAGGACGTACCTACAAAAGAAGTAGTAGCTGCTCGTGAGCGAACAATCGGAGCTATGAAGTGGGCTGAAGAAAATGTAACCCTTCTTTGATATAAAGAGTCCCCCGGAGGGAACTCCCGGGGGTTACGCTTGAGAAGCTGTTGAAACAACAGAAATCAAGTGGTGGATAGCCGTTCTTTCATACGTGGTCAGCGTTGCTTCCTGCGCGTGTAGCTCGAGAAGTGTCGTTCCAACGGTTGAAAGAAAGCTAGCAGTTGCCGAGGCAACTTTTTGAACACTTTCTTTGCTACTCAGTGCTACCTGTGCATGAGAAAGACGTTCCCGAACTTTGCCAAGAGAAGGCGGAACTTGGTGGCCCGCATCTATGTATTCAAGAGCTGCATCGGCAATAATGCATGCTGCACTTCGATGTGAACGACTGTCTGACTGAAATGCTTGCTGGGTGCGGTCATACCAGAACCCAAATTTAGGGGCAGGTACAGTCACGGCGCTTCCTCACTTCGTTGGTGTCCGACTCATTATACTGTAGAAAAGAGTAAGATGTGTGTCAAATTAATATAAAATTAGCACTCTTGACATGAGAGTGCTAATTTTATTACAATCAAAATGTTGGCAATCTACAGATGAGAGTGCTAAAATTGAAGAGAAATAATTGAAACTGTAAACATAGGAGAAGATATGGGTAAAATCATTGGAATCGACCTTGGAACCACTAACAGCGCTTTTGCGTACATGGTAGCAGGTAAGCCTGAGGTAATTGCAAATGCCGAGGGTAATCGTACCACGCCAAGTGTGGTAGCTATTAACAAGAATGGCCAGCGCTTGGTTGGCCAGGTAGCGCAGCGTCAGCGCGTGACAAACGCTAAAAACACTATTTATGGTGTAAAGCGCTTGATTGGCCGTAAGTTTAGCGACCAAGAAGTGCAAAAAGACCTTGATATTATGCCGTACGAGATTGTCAAAAAAGGTGATGGTGTCGCAGTTGTAATGGGCGATAAGCAATACACACCTGAAGAAGTATCAGCGATGATACTCTCAAAAATCAAAGCAGATGCCGAGGCCTTCCTTGGTGAATCTGTGACCGAAGCGGTTATTACTGTACCGGCTTACTTTGACGATTCTCAGCGCCAGGCTACTAAGGACGCCGGTAAAATTGCCGGTCTTGAAGTAAAGCGTATTATTAACGAGCCAACCGCAGCTGCACTTGCGTATGGTCTTGATACCAAAAAAGAAGAGAAGATTGCCGTCTTTGACCTTGGTGGCGGTACATTCGATGTATCGATTCTTGAGCTTGGTGATGGTGTGTTTGAAGTGCGCTCAACCAATGGTGATACGCACCTTGGTGGTGAAGACTTTGACAACCGTATCGTTAACCACTTCCTTGATGTATTCAAGCAAAACGAAGGTGTTGACCTTAAAAATGATAAAGCCGCCATGCAACGTCTTAAGGACGAAGCTGAAAAAGCCAAAAAAGAGCTTTCTTCAACTCCTGAGACCGAAATTAACCTACCGTTCCTAACAGCAGACGCCGATGGTCCAAAGCACTTTGAATACAAACTGACTCGCGCAAAACTTGAAGAGCTTGTAAAAGATCTCATCGACCGCGTTGAAGAGCCAGTGCAGAAAGCTATTAAAGACGCTGGTCTTAGTGCAAGTGACATCGACGAGATTGTGCTTGTCGGTGGTATGACTCGTATGCCGGCCGTGGTCGAAAAAGTAAAAGCTATCTTTGGTAAAGAACCGCTTAAAGGCGTAAATCCAGATGAAGTCGTGGCTGTAGGTCCCGCTATTCAA
>CAZTOK010000019.1:0-24325 GCA_964615445.1 uncultured Candidatus Saccharibacteria bacterium
CGTCGACCGGTTCCATCGCGTTGACGACGAGTGCGCCGATCGGCGCCTTCACCGATTTCGCCTATGTCAATCTGTACCAGAACGCCGACCCCTACATCAGTCATCTCCTCAATCAGGGCGTGTTCTACGGCGAGACGGCGAATGTCACCCAGCGGATCTGGATCACAGCCACCGCCCCGACCGGCTATGCCCCGGGGGGCGTCTGTTTTTACTAAAATAAGTCCGCGGGTTGGCCCGCGCCCGACATAAAAAAGTAAACTACGAGTGAGACGCAATATTTCTCGCTCAAACACCATAAGCAGGAATGAGGCCACAAGAGCATAGAGCGCAACTAAGCGAGCGGGGAAAATAGGCTGGTTGCTTGCATATTGCCAGCCGATGACAAGCAAGATGCCGATCAGCGAGCCAATGGCAATCTTACCCCATTCTACAAGTCGACGGGTGTAGGTATTTGCTTGGTAAAGTCCTAGTGAGGCAAAAATAAGGATCCAAAACGGAGCAATCAAAATAAAGGTAGTGAAGTACTGTTTGGCATAGATAGGAATTAATAGTGGACGAGGATCGTATTGAACACGTAGGATATACGCAATACTAAATGCCAAAAGTAGTACGATAAAATCGACCAAGATAAGAATGAGACTGTAGAATTTCGTATTTTTTTTCGATGGCATCTATGGCTGTTATTATACCATCTTTTGGCTTACACTAGTGATAATGAACGTTTCACGCCTTGAAAAAATATATGTTGGCATATTGTTTGTTATTTTTGCTGGCATTGTTATCCATGCACCGCTAAGCGTTGGATTTAGCGTGCTATTTCCTGACTACAGTTGGCTTATAAAATCATGGAAAGAGGTTTTAATGGCGCTTGCAGTTCCTCTTGCGATCATCCTAATTACGCGCCATAAGCTTTGGAAAGAGTTGTTTGATGATTGGATAATGCGCTGTATTATGGCATTTGTCACACTTCATTTCTTGTTACTTGCAGTATTCCGACAAAGCCTTATAGCAGAGGTGGCTGGCCTCGCCATTGATCTTCGATATGTGCTTTTTTTTGGCCTTGTGTACGTTGCCATGCGAACAGCGCCACAATACCGCCAAAGGCTTGTTCAGATTGCGACTGTGGGTGCGTTGGTTGTTGTATGTTTCGCTACATTACAACTATTCTTACCTGCAGATATTCTCTCGCACCTTGGTTATAGTAAAACAACCATTGCTCCGTACCTTACAGTTGATCAAAACCAGACATATATTCGAGTAAATAGTACGCTTCGCGGACCAAATCCGCTCGGCGCGTATGCTGGCATGACACTTGCATTTCTGGCGGCGGCTATAGTGCGACAAAAAGTCCGTTGGCGACGAATGAGCCATCGAATTACTGTCACTGTTCTGGCTATCTGTAGCATTGTTGCGTTATGGATTAGCTATTCGCGCAGCGCCCTTGTTGGCAGCATAGTAGCCGTTAATATTGTGGCAGTCATACCGATTTTTCGCCGTATGTCAAAAAAATGGTGGATTGGAACCGCTGCTGGCGTAGGTATGGTGATTGGTATCCTGATAGCATTTAGCGGCAGTTCGTTTGTGTCGAATGTACTCCTTCATGAAAATCCAACTGGTGGCAGCTCGGTAAATTCAAATGAAGGACATGCCGCGTCACTCGTAAACAGCCTTACAAATCTTATCCATCAGCCGCTTGGAGCTGGCATAGGCAGTACCGGTTCAGCCTCGCTCCGAGGGCTCAATCCAGTTATTGTAGAGAATCAATATTTGTTTGTAGCGCATGAGGCTGGTTGGCTAGGGCTTATTTTATTTGTAATATTGCTTGGCTTTGTGCTAGTACGAGCATGGAAACTGCGACAAGATTGGCTCGCGCTTGGTGTATTTGCGAGCGGCATTGGTCTCATATTAATTGGCTTACTGCTCCCAGTATTCACCGATGATACAGTTGCAATTATATGGTGGGGGTTAGCTGCGATAGCACTTGCAGGGAGGAATCATGAACGAACGACCAAGTAAAAAACAGCGTGAACTACTTAGTTTTATAGAAGGTTTTATAGAAGGAAACGGCTACGGTCCAAGCTATCGCGAAATTATGCGTTCGCTCGATTATAAATCAGTTTCAACTGTGGCGGTGCACGTCGACGGCCTTATTAAAAAAGGAAAACTTCGCAAAAAAGACAATTCAGCACGTTCGCTCGAAGTAGTAAAAGAGGTCGCGCCAATTGAAGATATGCATATAACATGGTTAAAAAAAGAAATCAAAAAACGTGTGAATGCCGATACTGAAATTACTAAAAAAGAAGCGAGCGTTCTTAGCGAAGCGCTTAGTATTTTAAACCCTCAAACCTAAACCTTCATTTCCCCTTGACCAACTGCCAAATTAACAGGTATAATACTCTAAGTATTCCGGCATAGCTCAGTGGTAGAGCGGGTCGCTGTTAACGACTAGGCCGCTGGTTCGAGCCCAGCTGCCGGAGCCAAGTAGACGCACTTCGCAACTTGCGAGGTGCTTTTACTTTGTGAGATAATTAATCTATGAAAACAGTACTTATGCCGGTTGCAGTTGTGAAAGATGGTGATACAGTTCTCTTAAGAAAAATGGACCCAGCAAAAAGTCCATACGACCAACTATGGGCTCTGTTTGGTGGCAGAGTTGAAAGTGAGTCGTCGGTAAATGAGGCGCTCAATAAAGAATTAATGAATCGCTGGAGCTTCTCTGTGAATATAGTTGAGAAATTGTGGTGGGATGAAGAAATAAAGGTTGATCACGATGGCGAAGAAAAGCGATTTGTCTATCTAGATGCAATTTGCGATATCGCAGGAGGCACTCCCCATCCAGTCAATCAAAATGAAACACTTGAATGGGTAGGCATAAATGATTTAAGAAACTATGATATTAATCCACCAACGAAAACTCTTTTAACACGAATTGGTTATTTGGATTAAAGTTGTTAAGTTCGTCCACTAGCGGGAGCCAAGATTAGAACTGAAAATAACAGAGTTCAAAGACTTCTGTTATTTGTTTTGGGTGGGGCTAGTGGATGTGTTTTAGAGTCTAAGCTCTGTTATTATAAAAATATGAAAAAAGGCATAGATTATATCGGTGTTTCAGCTGGTGCTATGATATTTAACGATAAAAACGAGCTATTTTTATCTAAGCGGAGTCAGAACTGTAAAAACGAACGCGGTCACTGGGAAACGCCGGGTGGAAGTGTTGAGTTTGGTGAGACATTAGAGCAAGCAGTGAGGCGAGAGATGCTGGAAGAATATGGTGCTGATATTGAGATTATTGAACAATTCCCGGCAGCAGATCACCTAATCCCCACTGAAAATCAACACTGGGTCGCTACTACCTTCTTAGCTCGGTTCAAGTCACACCAAACACCTAAGGTCATGGAACCTGATAAATGTGATGAAATTGGGTGGTTTGCTCTGGATAGCTTGCCGAAGCTGCTGTCGCTTATTACACAGACTGACCTACAAGAGTATGCGAGACGCAAGGGGTAAGTAGGTATCAGTAGCTTAACTCATTACCTTGAGACCCATTTTAATTATTACTTAATGTATAAATGATAAAATTTACCTGCGTTTCAGAAGTATGTAACGAGTACTTACTAATTCACGAAGGGTAAAGTAGGGGAAGAAAAAGGCAGGTATTATTAGCCTCGTCGCATGTATTGTGGTAGCTATTGGCTGGCTTGTCTTTTTATTAGCGTATTAGTCGTCCTTCAGCGGAAGTGGGACATCTCATCATGGTTACTGTAATTTATCTCTAAATTAGAAGATCTTTATGTGTGGCTGGAATATAAAGTGAATGAAGCTGAATTAGGTAAAAATAAGATAAAGAGGTATAATATAAGAAGACAGAGTAGTAAGCTCATCTGGAAAGTATTTATATACTAAAAAATATAAGACAAATTGGTCCTGTAGAACGTTATCACGTCAAGGTAATTTTCTAATGGCTCTTTCAGGTAAGGCGCAGAAATTTTTAGCTTCTCAACAAGCCTCTGAAGTAAGACGCGAGTTGGAACATATGGTAAGTGATTCGCACTACAATACCCAACCTACCTATTCGTCACTAGCTCAAGGATACGTCCCTTTTGTAGACAAACATATCAATTATCTTAGTCTTCATCTTGGTATAGATCCTGTTCAGTATTTATCGAATCTTAAGCTAATGACCAGATATAATTAGTTGCAGCTTGCGACGTCACTAGTCGGAGCTACGAAAAGACGAGTCCACTGAGGCTCGTTTTTTGTAGTTAGGCGTGCGTGATGTTTACTGCTAAGATAATTCCATGGTCAATTAGTAACCCAACCGAGTGTGTTGTGACGACACTCGGTTGGGTTATGGTCAGAGCTGTACGACGACTTCAAAAGTCTGAGGGAACATTGTCGTTAATCCACTGATAGCTTCTTCGAGGCTCTCGGCTGTGCGACGACTGCCATGCTGGCTCAAGTTGAGTGCGCGGATGTCGATAGGCTGATCGAGTCGTCTTAGGAGAAGGCTGGTCACGATGAGCATCTGCATCGCGACGCATTGGCTGATAACCTGGTGCGGGCCTTGCATGTTGTCTATATCAGTCCGTGCGGCCTCGTTTTCTTCAGTGAGAATTGTTCGTGCATGCTCTACACCCCTATCACTCTTGATACGCAGGTAGCCGCCTCGTCCGTCAGGCTGTGCTGACTGCATGCTTACGGTAACCTGTTGTTCGTAGAAATGCATCAAACCTCCTTTATAGAAGGATAACTATCATACTCATAATTTATAGAATAACTACCTATTAATGTCAATAATCCGATGTCACGTTTGAGGTTTACCTAAGGTAAGTAGATTTTAGAATGGATCAAAGGGACGAAAAAGGTAATCGAATATCAATTTTTAGCCGATTAAACTTTGCTGCAAATCGTACCTATTTGCCAGAGGTAAGTTGAATTCGGACTTAGAAAGCCAAGTATGTGGCGTGCTCATTTGCTATAATGTAACTATGCAAAAGATAGCTACAAAAGTATTCGTCTATTCGTCAATCGTCTTTGGTATTCTCGGTATTTTAGTTGTTCTAACGGTGTCTGGGCCGAATAAGCCAGATTCAGCATTGGGCCAAACCCTTATTAAACTTTTGTTTGCAGATGTCTTTATTATTCTGCCTTCATTCGCGCTGAGTATTGCTGGTAAGTATTTAAATAGTAAATAACTTCTAATGCAGTAAGCAGTCTTTAGCTTTTTCTTCTTAAGGCTTTATCGATTGAGCTTAAAACAGCATCAACCTCGGCAATCTCTTGTGCATGCTTCTTTGGGCTATCTTCAAGTAATAACACGCCATACCCTACTAAGGTATATTCTAAATCGTCAGGCGACATGTATAAAAGGGCATTACCCTCTGGGTGAAGTGGCTTAGTGTCATCGTCGATAATACCAAAAACCATCCTGAATAGCTTCGACTCCATTTTGTGCATGGTGATTGAAGAATCGCGTTTGCTCGGCTGTGTGCTCGCGGTCCCAGACCGCCGTACTCTTACGAAGTGCTTTCAAGACTATTCTTGGGTGATCGTCACGTGTAATGCCCGGCCGGCCTTTTAAAATTTCCATATGTAAACTATAACATAAGCACAATGTACAGTCAATATAGAGTGCCTATTAATGAAACCAGCTACAGATAAACAATCTCAATATCTTGATTGACTACTGAACAAAATTGATTTTCAGACAATATTATTATAATATATGAATACCAATGCTTTCTGCGTTGGAGTTCGATGTACTTTCGGCCTATTCGCGAAAGGGAGTTGCGATGGGAATCATTGTTGTGGGTGGCGGATTGTTGTTCCTCGACTTTGTCGCCTCACTACTCATGGCCTCATTTGTCCTTGGAGCCGCGGGGTTCTTGTTCTTCGGTATCTTAACCATTTTGCTTGTCGTTGCGTTTGCACGTGCGGTAATGGCAGAAGCCGAGGAAAACGGCTCGCTCAGTGCTTTCGAGATTGTGGCTGTGCCTGTTGTGTCGATGGCCATAGGGTATTTTGCCGCAGTTGGCAATGTTTACAGTATGCTTTGGTTCGCCAATGAAAACCTTGTGTCTCCGTTTGATGTTTTGGTTATGATGGTGTGCGCCTTCGTGTTTCCTTTTTTGGCATTCACGGTACTTTTCAAGGCAAAGCGTGGTTCACGTATTTTGGCGGCACCATTCTTTTTACTTCCTACATATATTTGGACGTGGATCGCTCTCAACTGGGACGCGATCCAGGCGGTAGCTCAGTCTGTGAAAATGCATCACTAGAAGCCT
Organism: uncultured Candidatus Saccharibacteria bacterium; assembly: GCA_964615445.1. Classification (GTDB taxonomy): domain Bacteria; phylum Patescibacteriota; class Saccharimonadia; order Saccharimonadales; family Saccharimonadaceae; genus JALRBM01. The sequence goes on from CAZTOK010000019.1 coordinate 6,285, forward strand.
AAGCATATGTAGGTCTGGATGGGCCACTCAAGTAGAAAAAGCAGAACTTTTTCGAAAGAGTGGTCCATTCACTAAAGCAGTATTTAATAGTAGTGTTTTGCTATACTGAAAAAATGGGAACGCATAAAGAGTATTCTGTTTTGAATAAAGAGCTTGCTAGCGCAAAAGCAAAAGTAACAGTGGGTGCGAACTATAGACATCATAAAGATCCAAGTAAGCTGTATAAAGTTATTGATTATGGCTTTTTGGAATCAAACGACGAACTTCATGTTATTTATCAAGCGCAATATGGCGAAGGTATCATTTTTCTTCGGCCATTAACAAGTTGGTTAGAACAGGTTGAGTGGGAGGGCCAAACCACCCCACGCTTTGTTGAAGTTGAGAGTTAGTGTTTTGAAACGAGTTACTTTTATCGGCCAGGCACCCGCTCATCCTTCAAGTAAACATGCTATTGCTGGCACTTATCTTCGGCCATGGCTATACGAACTTGGCTTGGATGAACAAACTATCATACGTCACTGTCAGTTTCTTGCACTAATTAGTGATTTTCCGGGAAGCGACGTACATGGGCATTTGCGTCCAACGCCCGAGCAAATCGCGCTCTATCGGCCGCTTCTTATAAACCTCATAAAAGAATTTAAGCCAGATATTATTGCACCGGTAGGTGCGATGGCTATTAAAGAAGTTTTGCCGCACGTGACAGCAGGCCTACAAAATACCGTTGGACATACGTATTACGTCGATCCGTTCGGCAGCCTTGGAAAGGAAATGCTAGTCATACCGTTGCCTCATCCATCTGGACGTAGTGTATGGGTTAATACCAATCGAGATAAGGTGGCTAGCGCGCTACTCCTTTTAAAAAATAATATAAAATAGGTGATCAGCGATGTCGCTTATTCAGAGTATAAAAGAATTTACTACCAAAGCCCCTACTTCCAAGCGAGCCATACTTTTATGTGGTTTTGGTGGAGCGGTATGGCAAACAAAACGGCTTATACGAACGTTGAATGGTGCTGGCTATACGATAACGGCCATTGATTTTTCAAAAACAGTATTAAGCAAGGGCGATCCAGGTCTACTTCCGCAGCTTACAAATGAAGTAGTAATGCTCGCAGAGAACATAAAGCGCCGGGAGGATCAAGAAATTTTGCTTGTTGGCATTAGTTTAGGTGCGCTATTAAGCCTTAATATCCTTCGTCGCTCTACTTTATTCCATAAGGCGGTGATGATAACTGGTGGCAATATCGTGACGGTGGCTAAGAATATTTTTGGAGAGAAGATTTGGCCTCAAAGCTACGAAGAGTTGGCGGGTACTTGGAAAGATGTGAATATTTGGATCGAGCCTGAGCTGCTAAAAGGAAAGCGGATGCTTTTTGTTTTGCCTACAAGAGACGGGCTCATTGATACTTCGGAAGTAGTGGACGAGGCGAAGCGTCAAAATAGCGCAGGTAATACAGTTATACTCATTGAACGAAATAACTTCGGCCACATAGGCACCATCATTGAAGAAACGATTGTTTTTCCACACCGTATCTTAAAGTATATCAATCAGCTATAAAGCATTTTAATTATAAGTGATGAAGCCCCCGAGAAGTCGGTTGACCTCATCAGGGGTGTGACAGCTCTACTATTTTGCCTTGTAATTCTGAAGATGCTCCGGGATGGTTCTTTAATAGCTTTACAACTGATCAGGTATACCTCTCTTGCTGAGTTGCCGAGACGAATATCTTCTTCAGCGTCGCGAAGGTTGGAGAGAGTGCAAATAGCGCTATCGCGCAACAGGCTGCATCGACCAACTCTAAAGGTATTATCGAAACCATAGGAATGATAAGCAGCATGATAAGTGTATAAGGACGACCTCCACTAGGCTAAAAACGAAACAAGATAAGGTGCCATGCAGCTCATCCCCTTTTTGCGTTCATAGGGCTAAAGGACAGTTTTTATTTTATATAACTTTCCCCTTGTGTCAAGAGTGTGTTAGAAAAGTATCTTGAGTTTGATATGTTTCGCCCGAAGCACTAAAATAAAGATAATGACAGCTATACATTTTAAAGCCAAACTTTTCAAAATTGGCCAGTGGACCATTCTCCGCTTACCGGAAAAAGCGAGCCTTAAGCTTCCCTCTAGGAGTCAGGTGATGGTAGAAGGAACCATCAATGACTTTCATTTTCAGACTGTACTTGAGCCAGATGGCAAATGGGGGCATTGGCTAAAGGTGACAAAAGCCATGATGGATGCAATTGGTATCAAAGCGGGCGATACAGTTGAACTTACCATCGAGCCAACCAAGGATTGGCCCGAGCCGGACATCCCCAAAGATTTTAAAGTGACACTTGCGAGCCATCCGAATATCCAAACTCTATGGATGGACGTGACGCCCATGTCCCGCTGGGAATGGATACGCTGGATTACGTCAACGAAAAACCCAGAAACGCGCAAACATCGCATTGAAGTATCGCTTTCAAAATTAAAAGCTGGCCAGCGACGGCCGTGCTGCTTTAATCGGGCTATGTGTACAGATCCATATGTGTCAAAAAGCGGCGTTCTACTTGATCCGGTGTAAACTAGTAAGTGAAAAGGGGGCTCATGCAACAAAAAATCACACCAAATTTATGGTTCAACGGTAATGCGCAGGAAGCAGTTAACTACTACGTTTCTGTGTTTCCAAATAGTCGCATTGTTTCCACTGTAAACTATCCCAATAGTGCACAAGAGGGCTTGGCCGATTTTCAAAAAGACATGGCTGGTAAGCCGCTGGCTATTGAATTTGAGCTAAATGGTCAGCATTTTACGGCAATTAATGCTGGACCGGAGTTCAGATTTACCGAAGCTGTGTCATTTGCTATTAGCTGTGAAGATCAAAACGAAATTGATTATTACTGGGAAAAATTATCGAGCATTCCGGAGTCGGAGCAATGTGGATGGTGTAAAGACCAATACGGGCTGAGTTGGCAGGTGGTTCCAAAAAATATGGAGGAACTTATGGCACGGCCAAATGCCTACGCGCACTTAATGCAGATGAAAAAGCTCGTAATTGCCGATTTCTAATGTATGAGGTATAACCAATGAAGTTAACATTATTGGAGAAAGAGTATCTTATTGATAATGTGTGGGCGTTCCGTTTTGAACCTAGTGAACCATTACAATGGACAGCTGGGCAGTATGTTCGAGTGGAACTTCCTCATGATAATCCCGATAGTGAGGGAATGAAACGTTGGTTTACCAATTCGGCGGCTCCGTATGAAGGAATCATACAGATTACGACACGGATTACAGGAAGTACTTTTAAACAGGCACTCTCTACACTGCAGCCAGGTGATGCTACCCTACAACTTATCGAGCTGCCAGATGGTGATTTCGTGTGGGAGGAGCCTGAACTTTCAAAGGTCTTTATAGCTGGCGGCATTGGTATTACGCCGTTTCGGAGTATATTAAAACAGCGCGTACATGACGGGCAGTCACTAGACGTAACATTGATTTATGGGGGCCGCACGCCAGATCTTCCTTTCAAAGATGAACTTAGTGACTGGCAGCAGACTCATCCTGAGCTAATTATTCACTATGTCATTGGTAAGCCGCTTTCTGTAGAGAATATTGCTGAGCTTGCTCCCCAACTTAATGGCTCGCTGGTGTACGTTTCTGGTCCAGAACCTATGGTGGAAGCGTTGAGCGAAGATCTAAAGACTCATGGCCTCGCTGATGCACAGGTAAAACGAGATGCTTTTCCAAACTACAACGAAACTAATTATTAAATCGTAGGTGAAAATGCTATATGCTACAGATTAAACGAGTGTATGAGTCACCAGCCAAAAGCGATGGCGTGCGCATACTCGTTGATAGGTTGTGGCCTCGCGGACTTACTAAAGAAAAGGCCGCTGTAGATCTTTGGCTAAAAGAGGTGGCCCCGTCGACGGAACTTCGCAAATGGTTTCATCATGAGCCCGAGAAATTCAAAGAGTTTAGCAAAAAGTATACCAGGGAGCTTATAGATAACTCTGCTACGTTGCTATTAAAAAGGGCCCTAGATGAGCATAAGATAGTTACGCTTGTATACGGCGCGAAAGATCCACAGATTAATCATGCCGCTGTACTACGAAAATTTCTTATGTAATGTACACGCTATAAGTGCGCATCGTAACTGAAATGAATTCATTGTAATGGACGGACCATTCCTAGGATCTCTTAAATATGGTATGATATAGTTTGTCTGAAAGCGCGAGTGAAGGGGAAAATTATGCTTGAGCAGGTTAGGCGTAGGCTGCAAGGGCTGGCCGGTCAGCTTTCGCGTCCACAACGGCATGAAGAAGAGACGATTCCTTTTCCCCAGTCAACAGAGTCTATGCAACTTGCCTGTAGTATTATCAGGCAAGCACTAACGCAGCTAGGAGATGCTCTTGAGGGAAGTGGGACGACCGTTATTGTAACGAGTGAGTTTCCTGGTGTAAACGAATTCCATTTAGCTTTTAGCCTCATGCAACTATCTCCACAAAGTGGTTTAGAGATAGTCAATCAATATAACGATGAAGCAGGTTGTCCATGTTTCTTCTTTGTGAAGCGATAGCTTTCGGCGGGTAAAGCTGGGTCTTAGCTAAGACCCAGCTTTACCTAGAATAATGGATATGATATAGTTTTCTAACCCCTACGATATGCCGGGAGAAACCATGAACGAGCTGATGTATCGAGGTATTGGTGCGCACTATCGCGTGCTTTTAGGCTGGCTTGAAGAAGGCGAAGTACTTGTTGTGCGGTACGTGTACGATAACATTCCAACCGTCGCCGTGGTGAAGGATGAGGATGATTACAATCAACTTGTCAGGCAAGCTACGTATGGCTTTTATAAAGACATCGCTTTTTATGCGTCACCAACCGGATCACTCCATATAGGGGAATATAGCCCATGACATATGTTTTCAGGGAGTACGCCCTCGGTCTTCAGACTGAGGGTATTCTTTGTGCTATTATAAATGGCGTGTTCATAGTACCGGAGCAACTGCCGCAGGTAACGCGAGCAATCGCGGTTCACGGTTGCCAGCTGAGCGACAACGGAACGATTACTCACGCATTGGAGGTCAGGCTTGACACGGCATTCCAGCTTTATCTACAGGGGGTTGCCTCAACTATCATCGTATGTGGATGGTATCCCCTAAAGCGAGAAGACCTTGCTGGTTACTGTGAAGCAGAATTAATGGAGGAATATTTGTGCCAGACCTACGGTGCTCATCCTGCATTTAAGTACCTTACTATCCTCCAGGAGAGGGATTCAACGAGCGTACCGGAAAATCTTGTATTCGTGCGTGACCGATTTCCAAATCTTCAGGAAGTAACGATTATCGTTGGTGAAAAAGTCATTCCTCGCATTGAATTTTTTGCCTGGATGGTCTTTGACGGCTTTGCACGTGTTCATTGTTATGGATGTGATGATGGAGTCAGCAACGAAGCGCTTGAACGTAAGCTAATCGGCGACGCCAAATGCACGTTGAGCGGCGTAATGTCGGGAGACTCTGGTATGACACCAGGAGTTATCAGCTATTTATTGCTTCCACCTACCCAAGATGGGCGGCGACAGTCAAGATGGGATCAATTACGTGTCCTCCATCATGGCTGCCCCTGGTATAAACTTGGGTATCATCCCGAATAGTAGGAATGTTGGCTTGTTTGATGTCTAACGAGCCAACATTCCTTATTTTGATATGTGTTCGGGTAAAGAATGGTTTTATAATTTGCCTTGTTGAGAAACAATCATTAGCGGCACCGCGGCAACGGCCACGCAGACAATAATGCCAAGGTAAATATATCCAGCCACTTTGGTGAAACGGCCATTTGCGTATGTTTTCATAATGCTTTTATCGTTTGCGATTTTTAAAACAGGAAAGAATGTAAGTGGCATAATAAGCACTGAAAATATAACGGCGTATTCTGTAAGTTCTACTGGGTTAATACCAGTCATGATCAAAGCACCACCAAGCACTAAAATAATCATCCAGCTTGCAGTAAACTTGTGTGTTTCGCGTTTTGGCAAATGTTTTCCCCATTTCCAACCGGCGTATTGGCTAACGTTATATGCTCCTGAAAATGCTGTCTCAACGGTACTGCTTCCAATAGAGAAGAGTAACCCTAGGAGTGCGGCAAGTACGCCAACTTGCCCAAAACTACTCGCAGCCATAAGTACCGGCGTACCAATAAAATCTGGTGCAATGTGAAGTGGAAGAAGTGTGTTAGCTGCCGCAACAATTATGCCAAGTACGACTGCCGCTCCTAAAAGATACCCGATGTAAGAGTTAAAACTGTTTTTGAATAAGTCTTTCTTCTTCCATTTTTCTTCTATAGCACCTGAAGAATAAAAGAAAATCTCATATGGCATAAGAGTAGTAGTGAATAGCCCAACCGCAAAGTACCAGTACGATGCAGGGCTATGACCAAAGAGCGATGGTATGAGTCCACTTGTAATAGTATGTAATCCAGGCCGTGTTTTTATTGCGACCACTAAGAAGATAATTACCAAAAGGCCCATATAGCCAAATATACGTTCGATGGTTTGAAAGGGTAATATCCAACATACAACACCAATGGCTATAACGGCAAAGACAATCAAGATAGGAAGCGAAAAACCCGAAAGCAACTGCAAGATAAGCGCCACGCCACCAATCTCTGCTGCGCAGGTCATAAAGGTAAGAACAACCGAAAAAAGTAATGTTGCAAAGCTTAGTTTTGGCGGATACATGGTACGAATAGTATCAAACACTGTCTTTCCAGTAACGGCGGCGACTCTACCAGTCATTTCGCTATACAACATAATGCCATATACGGCAATAGGGAGTATCCACAAAAGCCCATAGCCAAACTCTGCACCTGCCTGGGATGCGAATACCACATCACCAATATCCACGAAACCACCAATAGCCGTAATCACTCCCAGCGCTAGTGCTAAAAGCTGTTTCGTCATAGTTGTTGCTCCAAGCTAGTGAAATGCTGTAGCTGAAGATCAAGTTGAGTAAGCGCAAAGTCCACGTGCTCCTGATTTTTTAATAAGATAAAAGCGTCCGCAACTGCTTTGCTGTCATTTTTCATATGATCAGCTATGCCCGAAGTGCCAGGGTCAATCGGCGATTGCATTAGTGAATCGTGAATTTCACTCACTTTCTTTTGAAGTTCCTCCATGTAGCCATTGCGATAATTCTGCGCTAACTGTTGAGTATGAATGGTTTCAAGTTGTTTTGCCTGGGCAATGTAGCTTATAACATCTTGCGCATTAATACGCATTTCGTCTCGTGAAAGGGGTTGTTTAATAGAAAAGGTTAACCACCATATGAGCGTAACCCCAGTAAGTGTTATGGTGAGAGAAAGTACTATCAATAACCGCCACGTCTGTTTTTTGTCGCGTGGATATGGCCAACCTCGGTGACGAAACAAATCAAGTAGCATACTCTTATAATACTCTGAAAAAGCATGTGCTTTATAATAAAACTATGCAGATTCATATAGGCACATCGGGCTGGATGTATAAAGATTGGAATGGTCGGTTTTATCCACCAGAGATAAAAGGTACTAAGCAGTTACCCTATTTTGCCACGCAGTTTAAAACTGTTGAAATAAATAGCACGTTTTATCATATGCCACGTGCAGAAACTGCAGAAAATTGGTATAAAAACGTACCAGGCGATTTTCTCTTTTCTATAAAACTCAATCGGTATCTTACGCATACAAAAAGACTCACAATGGATGATGACTTTAGGGCAACACTGCGAGAGTTCATGGGAAGTGCAATGCGTCTAAAAGAAAAACTAGGCATCATTCTAGTACAATTGCCACCAAGTTTAAAATACGATTTATCTCGGCTTGAACAGTTTCTAGTGGAGATGAAGCTCTATAGCGTGCCTCTTGCTCTCGAATTTCGCCATGCTAGTTGGTTTACGCTAGAAGTACGTGAACTGTTAGGGCATTACAACGCCGCACAGGTTGTTAACGATTCGCCGAATCGCTGGCCGGCAGACAAGCATGTTACAGCAGATGTAGCATACATTCGTTTTCATGGCAGTACGTGGCTGTACCGCTCTAGCTATACTGACAAAGAGTTAGAAATATGGGCGAATTTCATAGTAAAAACGTGCGCGTCATGCTCGCATGTTTTTGCCTACTTTAATAATGACCATAATGCAGTAGCGGTGAATAATGCAAGAACGCTCCTCAAAAAAGTAAGCGATCTGAATGTGTACTCATAGCTTGATATAATAATAGAAAGAGTAACTAAGGGAGGTTGAAATGAGCGAAGAGAATCAGTTCAAGATGCAAGATCCAACCAAACAATATGGTCCACTTAATATTCCAAAGCAAACCCAGCCTGAGCCAGGACTCGATGCAAAACTTATACCACAAGCCGATCATGGCGAAGACACCTATAAAGGTACAGGGCGATTGAAGGGAAGGAAGGCGCTTATTACTGGTGGTGATTCCGGTATTGGTCGCGCTGTTGCTATTGCGTATGCGCGCGAGGGTGCCGATGTCGCTATATCGTATTTACCAAGTGAGCAAGTTGATGCTGATGAAACGATAAAGCAAATTGAAGCTGCTGGTCAAAAGGCTATTGGCATACCCGGTGACATTACTAGTGAAGAGTTTTGTCATGAGCTTGTGAAAAAAGCATTAAGTGAGCTTGGCGGTATCGATATTCTCGTTAATAACGCCGGCAAACAAGTTCATCAAGAAAACATTGGTGATATTACGAGCGAGCAATTCCAGCAAACATTTATTACGAATGTGTTTGCTATGTTTTGGATTACTAAAGACGTCGTAGCGCAAATGCCTGCCGGGGCAACTATTATTAATACGACATCCATTCAGTCATACCAACCATCACCCGGCCTGCTTGACTATGCTTCTACTAAAGGTGCTATTACAGCGTTCACTAAAAGTCTTGCCAAGATGCTCGCCGAGCGTGGCATTCGTGTCAACGCCGTGGCTCCAGGTCCCGTATGGACGCCTCTGCAACCAAGCTATGGTCAACCACAAGAAAAGCTCGTAAAATTTGGCCAAGATGTGCCACTTGGCCGTCCGGGTCAGCCTGCCGAGCTCGCGCCAACCTATGTGTTTCTCGCTTCTCAGGAATCAAGCTATATCACCGCCGAAGTTATTGGTGTAACCGGCGGAAATCATTTGCCTTAATAATTTGCACTTTCTGAGACCATAGTGGTATAACTTAAAAGCCAGGTTACTTCGCTAGAAGGGATGTCTATTGTGGATTGGAATGAAGCAATATACTACCTACAGTCGCGAGGAATGAGCTACGAGGTGGCGCATAGGCGAATGAGTGAAGTTTCGTATATTATGCAGGAGGCATCTCGCCTCGGAAGATCTATGGCCGTAGTACACCCTTCGCCCATAGATTCTGAAGGAAGTCTGGTGTTGGGCATACCCGATAATTTTGACGAAATTGTTGAAGCCATATCACAAGGTTATGTGGTTGGCTTGGCCGAGTTCGATGCCAACCAAGAACCTATTAGTTTTCGTACTCTCGAAGGAATCGATATCGCTTTTGGGGAGTTCTAATGGAAGTGCATGACGGTGCGGTCTATCTGGTGCAGTATATGGGCATTGAGTACGAGCAAGCCTACCAACTCTCTGGGCAGCTAATGGAGTGGGTGACGGCTTGTTTTAACTCTGGTGAGACGCCAATGGCACACGCAACAGTAGATGTTCCTTCGGATTTGACTATTCAAACCCAAATCATGCCTCTTGCGTCGTACGAAGCAGTGTTTCACGCTTACGCTAGTCGTTGGCCTATAGGAACTATAGAGTACACCGCGGATGGCATGCGGCTACAAGGCTTGCTCCCTCTACGGGGTGTGTAATTTGGATAAAAGGTGATGGCGTAGTCAAAGTCAACTACGCCATCACTAAACTTACTTAGGCTGTAAAAATACTTCTGCAAGCATACAGCGTACGCTTCCGCCACCGATAGTTTCGATAGTTGGAATAGCGAGAGGAAGAAGGGTTTTGTCACGTGAAAGTATCTCACGCTGTTCGTTAGTGAAATTATCAAAGGCGGTCTGTGAAATGGCGAGAAACTTCTCGCCATTTTTATTTTGCAGTTCAAGCACATTGCCGCAAAACGCATTCATCTGAGCGTGCGAAATGGCTACAATTTCGTGCCCAGTCTGCTTCAAGAGTCGTTCAAGTTCAGTGCGTTCATCTTTGTCTTTTATAGCGTCAAAGCATACAACTGCAGTCGTACTTTCAATACCCATAAGAACGTTGGTATGGTAAATCGGCACGTTATTTTCATCTACAGCATGAAATACAAATGGCGTATAGCCTAAACTTTTCACATGCTCGTTAAAGAGCTGTTCGTCGCAGCGGATAGAAAGGCAGCCATACGTAATTTTTGCTACATGGTCAAAAATAAGTACGCCGGTACTTTCAAGATACTTACCATCAAGCTCACTCTTACTTATGTCGATAATTTCAGTAACGTCAAATTTATTTTTTAAGAGTTCGAGCGCATTGCTACTTCGCTCAACGCGTCGGCTCTCTGTTGCCATTGGGTATAAATAAATTTGTCCGCTTGGCCACATACTTAACCAGTTATTAGGAAAGACTGCATTTGGTTTTGGAGGAGTCGGTGAGTCTTCAAAAAGGGTCACGTCAATGCCATGAGAACGAAGCGTATTCACGGCTTGTTGAAACTCGCTATCTGCCTTATTAATAATTTCGGTTGCGGTGAGAGAAGAGGTGCGTTGAAATGCATTTGATTCTGCGGTTTGACTATCAAAGCCAAAGCTTGTTGGACGAACCATAAAAACAGCCGTAGGTGATTGGGGCATAAATGTTCCTTATTTAGAGTGCTACGCATAGTATACTCCTGTGCTTTTTTTGCTACAATCTCATTATGCATCTTCTCTCTGACCAAGTTGATAGAACAGAAATAACTATAATTCTTCGCGAGCTTGAAAAGGTTCTTGTGGCAGAAATACCTGGAGATGTCGTAGAATTTGGTTGCTATGTAGGGACGACAAGTGTGTTTTTGGCTAAGCATTTAGCGCATACAAACAAAAAGCTTTATTTATATGATTCATTTGAGGGGTTGCCATCAAAAACAACTGAAGATGATAGTCCTGCGGGTTTGCAATTTAAAGAAGGGGAACTTTTAGCAAGTAAAAAGCAACTCATTCTCCATCTCAAGCAGGCTCATGTTCCTATGCCTCACATTACAAAAGGCTGGTTCTCAGAATTAACAGAAGTTGATATGCCTAAACAGATAGCCTTTGCTTTTTTAGATGGTGACTATTTCCATTCTATTCGTGATCCGCTGCGTCTTATTGAAAAACATCTAGTAGAAGGTGCAGTGATTATAGTAGATGATTACGCTAATGAAGCGCTGCCAGGGGCAGCAAGAGCAACTAACCAGTGGCTAAAGAGTCATGCCGGTTCGATTAAAGTCGAACATTCTTTGGCTATTATTCATACTTGACATACTTTTCATACTTATGATACAATCATCGTAATATGGCACGATCTATATTTCCCAGTAAAAAATTATACGGTACTGCTACCGTTGGTACTAAAGGTCAAGTGGTAATTCCTGCCGATGCCCGCGAAGAGCTGGGTATTCATGCAGGTGATCGACTATACGTAGTTGGTTCACCAGATGCTGGATTTATTGGCCTTTTAAAAGAGGAAACCCTCGAGTCGATGATGCAGGCAGCGACGGCTCAAGTGGAATCATTTCGTGCGTTAAAACAAGAGAAAAATAAGGAGTAACCTATGCATCATCACTTGAGCTTGCGTAGCAAGCTAATAATCATGATTTCGGTTATGGCTAGCCTCTTTTTAGTAGCGCTTGACCAAACCATTATTTCAACAGCACTTGGTAAGATTGTTGAGGATTTCAACGCATTTTCATCCCTTACGTGGGTCGTAACCGCGTATCTTATTACAACTACTATTACCACGCCGATTGCTGGTAAGTTTTCCGATCTTTTTGGTCGCCGTATTATGATACTTATTGGTGTATCTATTTTCACGCTCGGCTCACTCCTTAGTGGCACAAGCGGTAATATTGATCAGCTTATTTTGTGGCGTGCTTTCCAGGGCATTGGCGGCGGTATCATTACAGCCAATGCCTTCACGATTGTAGGTGATCTTTTTGCCGCTCGTGAACGTGGAAAATGGCAGGGAATGATAGGTGCTGTCTTTGGTATAGCCTCAATTATCGGTCCGCTTCTTGGTGGATTTTTGACTGAGGCGCACAATATTTTTGGGCTAACCACTGACTGGCGCTGGACATTCTTTATCAATGTGCCAGTAGGCATTGCTGCGTTTGTTATCATTTCAATCTTTTGTCCACCACTTAAGCACGAGAACCGTCCTAAGGTAGATTATGCTGGTGCTGCGCTTCTTGCTGTTGCGCTGGCCACATTGGTGCTGGCAGTTGATAATACACAGCAAATTTTTGGCGACTTCTTACATGCTCCGGGTATGAATCTTGTCGAACTTCGCTCAGTTATGGCAGGCATTATTTTGCTCGCCGTTGGTGGATTTGTGGCAGTCGAACGTCGTGTCCAAGAGCCAATTCTCCGTTTATCGTTTTTCCGTAATCGAAATTTCTTAATTCTTACAGGTATCGCCATGTCGGTTGGTGCCGCTATGCTTGGTTCAATACTATACCTTACCCAGTTCAACCAACAGGTGTTTGGCGCTAGTCCAACAGAGTCCGGCTTGATGCTTCTTCCGATGATTGCCGGATTAATGCTTGTGAGCATTACGGCCGGTCAGCTTGTCTCTCGTTTTGGTAAATACAAACGTTTTATGGTTGCGGGCTTCGTTATCGCCACTATTGCTATGGCATCGCTTATTACCCTTACTCCTTCTAGTTCGTTTGTTCAAGAGTCGATTATTATGGTATTCGTTGGTGCAGGTATTGGTGCTGGAATGCCGCTTATGAACATTGCTATTCAGAATGAATTTGAGCAAAAGGACCTTGGTGTTGCCACAAGCTCAAGTCAGCTTTTCCGTGGCCTTGGCTCGACCATCGGTACGGCAGTATTTGGCATGATGCTGACTGCTGGAATTACAGCGTCACTTGGCAACATGACCAGCGATCCATATGTACAAACACTTCGTCAGTCACCGGCTGCTAGTCAAGTGCTAACCGATCCTAATGATGCCGATCAACTTCTGACGCTTAATATGCCAGAAACCAAAACAGCTATCACTAATGGCTTTACAAAAAATCTCACCAACCTTAGTGCCCCCAGTGTGACCAAGCAAAAACTACAGCAAGATTTTACTATTAAGCAAAATAACTTTGCGGATAAAATCGTCAATGCATTTTCAAGCGGCATCCATGGTATCTTTGTGGCTGCATCATCTATCATGCTCTTTGCCTTGCTTCTTAGTCTTGCCCTAAAAGAACGCCCACTGCGTTCGGCACCAGCGACCGAAACACCTGGTGCATAAAAAGAAGAATGCCATTGGCTGTTTCGCCAATGGCATTTTGTCATCCTCTAAAAGTCAATGTCGGTCTCCGATGACGGGCTTCCGTCGTATGGCCACCACGCCGTAAGATCAACGACTATGCAAAGATATAGGAGGTCCGAAGGGTTTATCCAGAACTCGCGCGCGTCGGTTGCGAACATACTAGCCCGGACATCTCCCGGCTGACGTGTTAACACTACTTGCTGCAAATTAATTCTGTAGTTATAGTACTGACCATGAACTTTTACAATGCAGTAGTATGCACCCTCCCAGAATAGAACCATACCTTCCTCGAGCCTCATTGCCTCGATTGTGTACTGGTTGCCATCCTCTCTGACATGCTTAATAGCTTCGACTGCTTGTCCGTAAGTCATGCCAGGCGGTGGCGTTTTCATGAGCGGACGCAAGAAACGCTCCAAGAAACGCACTTGAGCCTCTGTGGCCGGCTGTCGATTAATCAGATTTCGGAGTGCGTTGTCCGAAATAGACGGCGAAACAGTGAGTCCTAAGAAGGTGGCTGTGCGAAACATTCGCTCCCGGGCGCTCCACCAGTTTGCCAAGATGACCCCCCAAGATCCTTTGAGTATGACTATTTAATTATAATATCTATTTATATATACGGCAACTTTATGTTAAAGAATTTATATATGAGAAATGCGTAGTATAAAAGACTACACTATTGCTCTTGCCGCTGAAGTTAATTGCTTATATAGTTAAAGAATAAGCGTCATGGAAATGACGATCTGCTTGACGTGTGTATGCACGTTTGTTACTATTCTTTATGTGTCCCAGCGCCACAACACGTAAAATTTCATTTTAAAGGTCGAAGCGTGCTGGGGCTGCATATAGTACAAGGAGTACATAGTAACACATGCCAATAGCTGTCACATTTGTTCCATCCAGGAGCAAAAAGATTGCAGTGTATGTGGTGCCTGCCGAGTGGCAACTGTATATCGCACATTAAGGAACCAATGGTTCTAAAGTGAACATCTCTTTATACCTCCGAGAGTTCACCTCAAAAAAACGAACACCCCAAGGCACCGGGGTGTTTTGTTTTCCACATCATAGACAGGAGGCAAAGTGGCTACTGTGGTTCGATGTGAGATTTTAGGTGATATGTGTGTCATACCGTTAGTACCTGTTTTGCATGTTAACTACTTCCGCTGCGTATTGCCGTACGGTTGTCGGTTAGCGCGTGAGTTTGTCCAATATCTACGCGAAAATAGAATCAAAGCCAGCCCTCTTGGAGATTGTGTCACATGTGGGTTGCGCTGCCAAAATGATACCTGTTTTAGCGTACCCTATCGCGACCTATGGAAAGTCATACCACTCATTGGACAAATGGTGCAACAACAGCAAATGGGACCCGTACCTGCTGCTGAATTGACGGTCGAGCATGGGGGTCGGTTCTATCCTCTTGTCTGGGATTTGCGAGAAAATACCATTGTAGATTTTTCTGATGGTGGTGCGAGAGAAGTAATGACACTCGGTGAATCCATTCAAGGTGACATGTTTGCATGGCTAGAGCTTGTGTGTAGTTTACTATAGCAAAAAGCCCCTGGAGAAAAGTTCTTCAGGGGCTGCACCATTTCTGCAGCTAGGCAGGTAATGGAATATTATTCTGTTTTAGAAGTGGCACTACAAGAAGCGTATCAAACGAATTTGTATCAGCCCAAATTGGCTGTGCGTTTTCTGCACTTTGATCAACGAGTTTACCGTCCTTAACGTACTCGTCAACTTTTTTGCCATTTAACATGATGGTAGGCGTGGCGTCGACACTAGCTTTGCGGCCAAGTGCTTGGTCGAACGTGATTTTTTGATTTACGGCGTCACTACCCAAATCTTTCTTAAACGTATCTATATTAATGCCTAGATCTTGGGCATATCGCACAAAGGCCGCTGTACGCTGCGTAGTGTCTAGGTTTTCCCAGTTTGACTGTTGGTCGTAGAGTTTATTATGCATTTCCCAATATTTACCCTGCAGGCTAGCGGCTTCAGCTGCTGCTGCAGCAGCTTTTGCGTTCGGATGCTTGTCTGTAAGTGGGAAGTTGCGGAAAACAAACGCAATCTGACCTTGATATTTTTCACTAATTGACTTTAGTGTTGGATACGCAGCTTCGCAACCAGGGCATTGAAAGTCGCCATATTCCACCATAATTACTTTGCTATTTTTGTTGCCGAACACATGATCGGCAATGTTGCCCGATTTTTGACTGGCGCTCAAAATTGCGTCGGTATCAATACCGCTTACATCAACACGATTCAGACCAGAAAGATATACAAGTCCACCAAGCACTACTACACAAACGGCAATGAAGATAATCCACGCTTTTTTACTCAATTCCAGACACTCCTTATACTTACTACTCTTAGTGTAGTAGAAAATAGCTGGGGTCGCAAGGCAAGTGCGTTACAATATAAGAGTATGATGGCTTTTCTGACAGCTCTCTGTATTGTTCTTGTTATAGCGCTGATTTTAACAGCTGGTATTCAGCCTGAGTCGCACGAAATGAGCACCGACGAACTCGAACGTCTAAAGGCAAAAGGTAATAAAAACGCTGCCGATACACTGCGGCGCGAAGCACTTTTGCCGAGTATTATTGCTATGCTCCAGGTGTGCATTGCTTTTCTCTTAGCAACACTTGCATATGTGGTTGTACTCGCATTTGGTTGGCTTTGGGGAGTGATTGCCATGCTAGTAATTATCCTCGAGTATGGCTCCGTCGCTCGTCTCGCATTTGTTCGGCGATTCTCTCATCAGCTTTATACTCGCTATGAACCAGTGTTTCTAAAAGCAGCGTCTCGCTACAAAAACGGGGCATTTCGATTGGTTCAGAATGCAGAAACTCCGCGTCGCGTCACTCATCGCATTGATTCTCTCGAGGAACTTGCTCAACTTATAGCTCACTCTAATGCATTGTCTTTGGCTGATAAAACATTAGTTACCCATGCACTCGCGTTTCGTGGGAAAAAAGTAAGCGATATTATGACACCAAGAAAAAACATGGCAACAATAGATAGTGGCGAAGTACTCGGTCCTCTCGTACTTGATGATCTCCATAAAGCAGGACAGCCACACTTTGTGGTGATGCACGACAAGCGACCAGTTGGTATCCTTTCTATAGAACGTCTTCTTACGATCAATACCCATACTCGTACAATGACTGCTGAAAAGGCTATGGAAGCGCAGATTGTTTATATTTCGTCAGATCAATCGCTTCAAGAGGCAGTTCGTCTTTTGACGCGTACACATGCCCAGCTTCTCCTGGTGAAAGATGAAGACGAAATAAAAGGTACACTCACCGAGGTTGCTATTATTAATAAGTTAACTGGGTGGAACCTGGATGCGTAGGGGTAGAGTATACTAGATATTGTATCGGCTCAACTGTCTGGAGTGGCTGTATGAAATTTGAAGAAGTAACCCTGGACTCTTTCGAGGCGCTTCCGGTAAGGGAAGCGCCTCGAGGTCAAGAACGAGGGTTCGTCGCTAGGGTTGTCAAGTGTCCCCGCGGAGGCTGTCGTCAGTATGCGAAGAACTACGAAGTGATCAATGGTCCATGGCCTCGTTGTCCTAACCATGGCGATACACTGAAGTGGTATGGCTGTGTCTATATTGATGTGGATGGAAATGCCTACAGGTCCGCCGCGACACCACGTATCTCCGGATAAGTAGTAGGTAGTATAGCCGTACTCCAATATAACACTGGGGTGCGGCTATAAAAAATTGGCGAATAAGCAAATAAAATGGTAAAATGTTCATCATATGACAGGGCGTATTGCATCAGATAGCAATCCAAGGGTCGGCTAGTAAGCTAGGCGAGCTTGCTAGTGACGGCCCAAGCAGCCATCTCCACTATCTAACAAAGGAACTTTTATGACACGAACACTTGTAGAAAGGCTGGCAGCCGAAATAGGCCAGCAGGTAACAGTAAGCGGATGGGTGCACGCTCGTCGCGACCATGGTGGTCTTATTTTTATTGATCTTCGTGATCACACTGGGATTATTCAACTCGTTATTCACCCAGATCAACCAGAGGCTTTTACTCTTGCCGAGCAAGTTCGCAATGAGTTTGTTTTAACGGCACAGGGTACACTTAGCGAACGCGAAGAAGGGCTCAAAAATCCGAACATTCCTACTGGAAGCATCGAAATTGTCGTTGAAGCACTCACCATTCTTAACCGCTCAGAGCCACTGCCAATTCCGTCACACGACGACGCTCCAGAAGCAGGCGAAGAACTTCGCTTGAAGTACCGCTATATTGATCTTCGTCGTGAGAAATTGCAACGACGCTTAAAGCAACGTTCAACATATACAAAAATCCTTCGCGACTACATGGATGAGCATGATTTTATAGAGGTTGCCACACCAATGCTTGCCAACTCTAGCCCGGAAGGTGCCCGCGATTTTCTCATTCCGTCGCGTATTCATCCTGGAAAATTCTACGCACTCCCCCAAGCTCCGCAGCAGTTCAAGCAGCTCCTTATGGTAGGTGGTATCCCTCGCTATTATCAACTTGCTACGTGTTTTCGCGATGAAGATCCGCGCGCTGATCGCCTCTACGGTGAGTTTT